>JAKSRU010000003.1 GCA_024403475.1 Lachnospiraceae bacterium
ATATACTCTCTGCTCACTCATAACAAATATCTTTATCTAGTTGGCATCGAGAATCGCCTGAACCTCTTCCTTGAGATACTCAACAACCCCCTTGTTGTCATACTGCAAGCGCTGATAATCCGCGCCATCAACAAGCATCTGGATTGCATTCATTCTTTCATATCCCTCACCTATCTGAAGATATGCATAACTTGAATGATAGAATCGACCATTCTGATCTATATCGTAATAGTATTCCACATCATCCTCATAGATAATATATTTACACTCTATACAATGATCATATCCCCAAGCTTCCAGAACAGGATTCTCATTGAAATCCCGTCTGTAGCACTCCATTATCATTTCTACAAGTTCGGGATCATCAAAATCCCAATCCTCATAATAATCACCGGCCTGTTTGGAGAAGCTCACTGAATCGGGCATGCGTATTTTTCCGCTTGATATAGGATAATCACCTTCCCTATATTCCTTTGAATTGATGATATCCTCCAATTCAGCAACAAATTCAGGTTCGACCCTATATCTTCTATAGTAATAAGCTCCATTGGTCAGATTTACTTTTATCAGAACTTCCTCGTATTTTGTATAGTAATCATCATATACGATAGCATCGAATAAACCAACCGGTGCCTTAATATCCTCGGCAGCACATTTGGTTCCTTCCTCAAGAATTTCATATATCTTGCCTGAATCGGTTAAGGTGTATTTTGAAATGCTACTTATAGAATCATATTCATCATCTATCTCACCGTCTACAACAGTAAAACGAACACCGTCATCACAATATCCCGGGAAGCTGATATTTGCAGACTCAATACTTCCCTTTGAAGGAAGGTAGGTATCATAGTGGAACAAATCTATTGAAAATGAAAGCGAAAGGATAATAGTAACCACTAGTGTTCCGATCATTACAAACTTATCCTTGAAAAACGCTCTGCCGGTACGGTGAAGAATCATATTGATGATACCAAAGCTTGCAACAACTCCGATAATTACACCGATAATGCTCCATACCACTCCTACACTTGAACCAATAATGGTAAGTGCGAGCGCTCCATACAACCCTACTACAGCTGCAGAAACAGATCTGATTATGATTATATAGAATCTGTTAGTTACTCCGCCTTCTGCAAGTTCACTCTTTCTCTTATTGTATAAAGACACTGCAAGAATCAGGTTGGCGATACAAAGAACAATACTGCCTGCCATGAATAAAACTAAATTTGCTGTATTTATATTCGGTACATTTGCATTGAAAACCGAGTTCATAAAGAACGGCACTGACAGCGGCGATAACCATGCAATGCTGTACACCGAGAAATCCCAATGCAAAAAAGTATCAAAATAGATGGATGCCATTGCAAAAATCATAGCATAACCGGCGATTATTACTATTCCCATCAAAACCATATTGGTGATAGCAACAAACGGATGTCCCGAAATCATTACGGCAACAAGGCACATGTGGTACACAATCAGGAAAGAAATAATACCGGAAGCTAACACTCTTACAGCCTTACCCAAAATCATTGCAGTCAACGAACTGTCTCGTGCAATACAAGCTACCGAAGTAAGTAATACACTGCATATAAACGGAATTACATAAATAAGAATGCTGTCTATATAAATCGCAAGGAACATTCTGTTTCTGCTGACAGGAATACTTCCATACAGGTCCATCATTCTCTTAGAAAACAAAAATCTGAAGCCTATCAGCGCAACCAAAACGGCACCGACAGCTGCAATCAATGGTCCTATAAATGTGTATTCCATCTGAAAAGTCTGGTTGATTATATACTCTGACTTTTGATTAAATCCGGTAGTGAGTGAAAACAGGCCTACGACAGGACCAAGTATCATCTGAACCACGCTTGACAAAACAATCAGCCAGGTGCGACTTTTTATATCTATTTTCATGAGCTTACTCAGTGAGATTTGTGAAGTCATATCCAAGCACCTCCGTTTCACCAATAAATATTTCCTCAAGAGAAAGAGGAAGAACCTCATAGAATCGAGGCTTCAAATCAATAACCATCTTTTCTATCTCTTCTGCACGTCCTCTGAGAGTAAGTGTATAAAGAGTTCCTGTATGGCTCTCGTTTATAACAGGGAAGCTGGCCTTGAGTTTTTCAGCAGACTCATTGCTGTCATAAGCTACCTGAACCTTGAACATACCAAGCTTCATCTCTTCGATATCCTTGGTGAAAAGAATTCCGCCCTTGTGAAGAAGTCCTACGGATTCACAGATATCCTCAAGCTCCCTTAAGTTATGCGAGGTGATAATAGGCGTTACTCTACCTGCTTCCATCTCGCCGGCAAGTAATCTCTTGATTGCCTGTCTGATTACAGGGTCAAGACCATCAAAGGTCTCGTCACAAAGCAGATACTTAGTTCCTGCTGATACTCCGAGCAGCACTGACATCTGCTTTTTCATACCCTTTGAAAAAGTATTAACATTTCTCTTGGGGTCAAGCTGAAGAATTTCCATCATAGAAAGAAATCTCTCCATATTAAAATTCGGATACAAGGCTTTATAAAAATTAGCCATATCCATCGGTGTAGATCCTACATAATACTGGTCATCGGAAATATACATAACCTTGGCTTTAACCGCAGGATTGTTATATACCGGCTCTCCATCAATCAATATCTCACCATCATCAAGCTTATATACTCCGCAAATTGCACGCATCAGAGTACTTTTTCCGGCACCGTTGGTACCAATCAGACCAAATACATGGCCTTCCTCCATCCTGGCGCTTACACCCGAGAGAGCTTGAACGGTATCAAACCTCTTGGACACATTCTTAATCTCTATCATAGTTACTCCTCTCCCTCATTGCTCTTGTCTGCGTCTGTCCAGATTTCAGATACAATGCTCTCGACACTTTCCCGGCTCATACCGGTCTGTCTGGCTTCCTTCAATGCCTGTCTTAAGTCATTTTCCACCAATGTCATACGTCCCTTTTTCCAGGATGAGCTTTCTGCTACAAAATTACCGCGTCCGGTTATGGTGTACAGATATCCGTCCTGTTCAAGCTGTGCGTATGCACGCTGTATGGTATTTGGATTGACCGACAAATCTATAGCCAAGCTTCTTACCGAGGGCAGCTTACTGTCTGCCTCAAGAACTCCGCATACGATTAGCTGCGACAGCTTCTCGACAACTTGCTCGTATATTGGTCTCTTGTCTCTTAAATCCAATACAATCATATGCCTACCTCTTAAATTGCTGTTGATACCTTACTCACACTGCTGTTGATATCTTCCTCATGGGGATTTCAGACATATACTTACGGATTACAATTGTCTATGTCTGTATTAGTGTATTAATACATTTAATACACTCTGTGATTCATAAATTATCACCTGCCAATTTTAAAGTCAACACATTATTCAAAATCAATTATTAAGATATCTTTAAGAATACCAATTGCCTTAAATACTTCCTCAGGGATAAAAATATAATTTATATGGTTATTCTTTTTCTCTATTATTGAAGCAGACTGTAGTATACTATATATATCAACACAGACAGAAAAGCTTTGTGTTTACGCTCCGTCAGCTTCCATTAACCACGCCTGTCTACAGGCACTTTTATCAACGAGGTGAATACAATGTCAGAATTGGTTATAACAAAGGATAATTTTGAAACAGAGGTTCTTAATTCAGAGCTTCCTGTAATCGTAGACTTCTGGGCAGACTGGTGCGGTCCTTGCAAGAAGCTCGGTCCGATTATCGCTCAGATTGCCGAGGAGAATGCCGATAAGGTTAAAGTCGGCAAGGTTAACGTTGATGAGCAGATGATGCTTGCTTCCAAATACAATATCATGAGCATCCCTACAGTAATTCTATTTAAGGATGGCAAGGCAGACAAAACCTCTGTCGGTTTTAAGTCAAAGGCAGAGCTTTTGGAGTTCTTCGGAATCTGATTTCCATAAGTTTTAATGCTTTTTAGGACCATGATAAGTCCTTAAAAAGACCTTTTATAAAGCCTCTCATAATACTACAAAAACCCAAAAAAGAGCGGAATCCTGCGATTCCGCCCTTTTTATATAACTCGATATTCTTTCTTGTATTATTGCTTTTCATTATTACGGCTGCATTATTCCGTCTTGATGAACTTATGTCCGTTGTTTGTCAGCTTACCCATATAATACTCATACTCTTCAACATTGCTGTCTTCACCATTTTTGTAAAGTATTATGGTATTTTCCTCCCTTTTATAAGTACCAATATCTGCCGCAGAAAATTCTCCGTTAATCATAACCACCTTGCCATATTCACCATAAGCATTCAGTGCTATTGAGGACTTTATCTCTTTGCCGTTTTCCGAATAGGTGCTCTCCCAAAGACCAATAATATTTTCATCTGTGGCCTCACCACAACCAGCAAGAAAAGCACAGCACAAGACCGCTGCCAGCAATACTGCTATTTTCTTAATGCATCTGTCAGATAATTTTTTTAACATATATTCAAACCTTACTGTTCGCTTTTTTTCAAAAGCTTTTTATACGAAATATCAATTGCAAACGCTCCCAGCGGTGCGGTGATAATAATTGCCAGTACCGCCAAGGTTAACACCATATTACCACAAGCAAGTCCCATTTCAAGCGCCACACCACCGATAGCCGCCTGAACTGTTGCCTTGGGAGTGTATGCCATCATTGTAAACAGCTTTTCCTTAACATTAAGCTTGGTTCCGATTAATGATACGAACACTCCCAGCATTCTGAAGGCAAGTGCGGCAAAAATCATCAGGATAACGCCAACTCCGGCCTGCTTTACATATCCGATATCAACGGTTGCACCAACCAGCACGAAAAGTAATACCTCCGCGCCAACCCACAGCTTGTTATACTTGGCAGAAAGTCTTTTCGCCAACGGCTCATTTTTCTGCTTTAAGGCTATACCTACACACATAATTGAAATGAGTGAAGCAAAGGTAATCTCTATAGGAATGGCATTTTCAGCTGCCACCAGCAAAAGTGATATGCTTAAGAAAATGATTACCTTAACTGTATCACGCATATGGCATTTAGTATAAAAAAGATTAAGAAGCAATCCTACACCAACTCCGACAGCAATTCCCAGTATTATTGATACAGGTATATTGATAAACTTGATTGCCGACACACTACCGCCGGTTGCCAGGCCTGTAAAGGTGGTAAAAAGAACAATTACATACACATCGTCAACAGAAGCCCCGGCCAAAATTAACTGAGGAATTGCTTTATCCATTCCATAGCCTTCCTCTGTGAGCTTGACCATTCGAGGTACCACTACCGCAGGTGAAACTGCTGCCAATACAGCTCCCATAATCGCTGCTTCCATATATGTCACACCCAAAATGCGCGGAGCCAACAAAAGCATTCCGGCAAGTTCAAAGCTCGCCGGTACAAAACACATAAGTATTGCAGGACGACCTATTTTTTTAAGGCCCTTAACATCCAATCCGAGACCGGCTCTTGTAAGAATTATTACCAGCGCTATTTTGCGTAGTTCTTCAGATATATCCAGGATTTTCGGATCCAGCAAATCCAACACATAGGGTCCGAGAATGATACCTGTCGCAAGCATTCCGATCAATGCAGGCAGCTTTATCTTTTTACATATCCAACCCATGGTCATACCGACCAGTAAAATCAAAGCAATGCTCAAAAACATACCGTACCTCCATCAGCCAAATCATAATTATCATATTTTAGTAGCATTGTCTATAATATGATTGATATAATTCTATATGTATTTATTCACCCCAAACTAAACCGGTAATTAATAGGAGAATAATCATGCTTTATACGCTTGAAAATGACTGCTTGATCGTAACTGTAGATACCTTTGGTGCCGAAATCAAAGCCGTAAAGGATAAGAACACCGGCCGCGACTATATCTGGTGCGGAGATTCCAAGTATTGGGGCCGAACCGCTCCTGTTCTTTTCCCCTTTGTCGGTTCCTGCCGCGATAACAAGTTCAGCTTCGAAGGTTCAGATTACGAAATTAAATCACACGGATTTGCCCGCGATATGGAACACTCGGTAATATGCAACAGTAATACTGAGATTTGGTTTTCGCTCAAGGATACCGAGGACACCTATAAAAAATATCCCTTCCACTTTGAATTCCAAAATGGCTACAAGCTTGAAGGCAACACCGTATCCGTAATGTGGAAGGTCATCAATCCGGGACAGAACAGGACCGACGATAATCTGTATTTTTCAGTAGGTGCACACCCTGCTTTTGTATGCCCTCTTAATGGTGAGGACAACAAGGCCGGCTACAAGCTCTTTTTTGAGGGCATAAATGAGGTTCGTCATCACGGCAACCTGACCGGTACCTGCACTCACGAGGACCTGATACTTCCTCTTGAAAATAACAGAGTAACCATCACTCCCGAATTTTTTGACAGAACCACCTATATCGTAGAAGGCAAGCAAACCGGATGCGTCGGAATTGAAACTCCCGATGGCAGCAGATACATCACCGTAAGATTCGATACCCCTCTTTTTGGAATTTGGTCACCCGAAAAGAAAAATGCCCCCTTCCTTTGCATCGAGCCCTGGTGCGGTCGCGCAGACTATGATGATTACGACGGCGACCTTACACAAAGAGAGTATGGTAACACTCTCGCCAAAGATCAGATTTTCGAAAATACCTATTCGATTACTTTTGGAAATGTATAAGCATTTTCCGGCTTTGTAATATTCACACACACATTATGTGGTTTGCAAAGTCACATCGAAGTCCGTATATTATCCTTTGAGAATCAAAGTATTTTTCATCGATAATGTGCGGATTTCCTTATATTTTAGGCTTTTGAACTCATTTATATCAAAAGCAACAAAGCTTTATTAAGAGGAATTCCATGAACAATAAAGATGAAATAACACTGGTACAAAAGCATCTTCGCGATCTGGCCGATCGCTCCTACAAGCAGGATATGTTTACCTTCAGCAGTTTTCTTTCTATGGCTGAGATTGATGCCTACTATGCTATCGAGCGAGAATTGGCTTACGCCTCACCCAAGCTGTTTGGCGGCTATGATTCCGCCGAAAGAATGCTGGTGCGTTTCGGCAATGAAGATACCCTCGGATACACGCAGGAGCCTCCGATTGTATGCATTCATATCACTCCTCTCATGGAGAAATTTGCAGACAATCTCTCACACAGAGACTTCCTCGGTGCACTAATGAATCTGGGTATCGAACGAAGTGTGCTCGGTGATATCAAGGCCGGCGACAAGCAGGCATATCTATTTTGCCTTGATTCTATGGCCGATTTTATATGTGAAAATCTCGACCAGGTTAAGCATACCCACGTAAAGTGCTCCTGTATCACTGAGGCTGCGCAATTTCCTCAGGATGAACCCGCACACCTCATTATTCAGGTGGCATCAGAACGTGCAGATGCTTTGATTTCCAAGGTTTACAACCTCTCCAGAAACGATTCTTTGGAGCTCTTCCGAGCCGGCAAGGTCTTTATCAACGGCCGACTCTGTGAGAATAATTCCAAAGCCATTACTATGGGAGATGTAATAAATGCCAGAGGCTACGGCAAATTTAAGGTCGTATCCGAACCGACTACAACAAAAAAGGGCAAGCTTACACTCAATGTGGAAGCTTACCGCTAAATCATCCGAAGCATTTCATTTCTGACAACTTCGGATGTGGAATGTGAGGAAATATGAGTATACAAATTATTACCGATTCAGCAAGTGACATCACACAGGCACAGGCAAGTGCTATGGGAATTACTGTTATTCCTTTAACCGTAACCTTTGGAGAAACCAGCTACCGCGATGGTGTCGATCTTGACCATACAGGCTTTTATCACAAGCTGATTGAGACAGATGCACTTCCTGTAACCAGCCAGGTTTCACCTTATACCTATGAAGAATATTTCAAGAATGCAGTTGATGCCGGCGATGAAGTACTCTGCATAGTTCTTTCCAGCAAGCTTTCAGGCTGCTATCAAAGTGCCAACATTGCAGCTCAGGAATTTGACGCTCCCATCAGTATAGTTGACTCTGAAAATGTTACTGTCGGTCAGAGACTTCTTGTAGATTTGGCTATAAAGCTTCGCTCCGAGGGAAAAAATGCCAAAGAAATCGCAGAAGTTCTCGACGTCGAGAAAAAGAAAATCCGACTCATTGCTCTTCTTGATACTCTGGAGTATCTCAAAAAGGGTGGACGCATCAGCTCTGCTGTAGCCATTGCGGGTGGTCTGCTCTCAATTAAGCCGGTAGTTACCGTAGACAACGGTGAGGTCGTCTTCGCCGGAATGGCTCGTGGCTCCAAGAACAGCAACAACAAGCTTATTGAATACGTAAAAAAAGAGGGCGGTATAAATTTCGACAAGAATTTTTATCTTGCTTATACCGGCCACTCTAAGGTTATGTTGGACAAATATATTGAGGATAGCATTGAGCTCTATGAAGGACGCGTAACCGAATTCCCCATAAGCACTGTAGGCTGCGCTATCGGCACCCATATCGGACCGGGTGCCATCTGCATTGCCTTTTTCAATAACGACTGATTTATTGACTCTGCAATAATTCAATAATGTATTGAGCGGAAGAAATGATTCTTGAATCATTTCTTTCGTTCGCCTGAAGTACTAAAACAGAACAATCTAAAATCGCTGCATCCGCAGAAGAAATCACATCTTTGTTATAAAAATTACATTCTGAAAAATCTTTCATTAAGTAATCAATCATAGCTACTCTGAAGGAATCTCCAATCAGTACAAGCTTTTCATCATTACCCGTATCAGCCTGTGTCTTATATATATTTTGAAGAGCTTTTGAACCACCCGTCTCATAGGTAATTTCAATTTCGTCTTTATAGCACACTTTAAAGTCAATATCCGGGTCATATGAAGAGGCATCAATCCCTGCCAAATCAATTAAATCTCCGGCTCTTCCAAACTCATATTCAATAATATTAAGATCTGAAGGATTAGTTACCGGCATTCCAAGCGATGAATACAAGGCCTGTACACCAACATATGCGCCAAGATGATTCCAGTGTGTATCATACTTGTAATAAGTCTGCCAAAATCTATCGCAATATTCCAATTCGGACTGAGCAAACGATATTGTCAAATCAGAATTGTTTTTAATGTAATCAACCAGTCTTGCGGTTCTCTTGTATTCATCGTCGACAGTATAGCTCGGCATATATTCCGAATATACCTGATCCTTGTCGGGTGCAATACTGATAGCGAGCTTAATGCCACGCTCCTGACACAGTTCGTCCAAAGTAATCAGCGTCTGCATATAAGAATTCATCTCTTCTTCGGACATTATGTTGTTGGCCTTGTAGTAATCTATATTGCCGTATCCGTATAAAAAGAGCCATCCGCTTCTGCCGATAATAGTAGTATTGTTTATTACTACCGGTGCCAGATAACTGTCATCTACCAGCTTATTTTGCCAATCCATATACTCAACAACATGGCACTCGCTGCAAAAATAAATGTTATAGCCCCAGCAATCTACAGATGCTTCCTGTCCGCCGGCATATACCCAATCATGCTCATGAACCTGATTCCCATCCGACGTTTCCTGACCGTTTCCATCATCTGTTCCGGCCCCTTCGCTACCTGTGCCGGTTCCGCTTCCATCACCATTTTGAGAACCACCGCCAAACAATTCATTGAATGCAGTGCCATCGCTTTCAATCTCACTGATATTGGTTCCGTACAAAGCAGCCATAATAGTAGGCTTGAGCTCATTATCATAACGCGCCTCAAGCTTTGTATTGGTCTTTTGATAAAATGAAACCAATGTGCTTCTAAACGGAGCTCTGTCCGCAAAATAGCTTGAAAGCACATCTCCTGAGGAAGCCAACTGCGTTATTGACTCAATATTGGTCTTCTCGCGCTTCTCTCCGAGATCATAGTCCAGCTTAGCATAGGTGGAGGGACTTATTATTCTAATCCCAAGCCATACCGCCGGCGGCACTATGAGTAACGCGATAAATGCAATTATCTTATACTTATAATTTTTCATCCGCATCCTCTGTCATAAAAGGTCTGTAATAAATCCTTTACAAGACCTTTCTAGAACTGAAAATAAATAAACGGGTTATATGATCCGCTTACAATCACAATCACTGAATAAGCAAAAAGAACTATCTGCCAAACGGTTTCAACTACTCCCAATACTTCGCGTCCCTTTTCAGGAAGTGCTGCGACTGCATTCTTAATTCCTCTGAATACAGGAAAGCTGAGAATAATTCCGAACACTATAGCCAAAACTACTCGAACACTGATAAATGAGAATATCGAATACTCCCCACTGCCGGCCACAAACATTTTTCCGATAAAGCCAAAGGCCTGAACAGTATTATCAGATCTGAAGATAACCCATCCGATAATCACAAAGAAAAGTGCATAGATGTGTCCGATGGGTTTCACCCACTTTTTGCTCAAAATTTTTCCGAGGAAAAGTCTCTCCAGCATTAAAAGCACTGCATACATAAGTCCCCACATAAGGAAGGTGAAGTTAGCGCCGTGCCATACTCCGGTGAGAAGAAATACTATAAAAATATTTCTGAGGAGCTTAGCCTTACTGCATCTGCTTCCCCCGAGAGGAATATACACATATTCCTTGAACCAGGTCGAAAGCGATATGTGCCATCTTCTCCAGAACTCCTGTATCGAGCCTGATATATACGGATAGTTGAAATTCTCCCTGAACTCAAATCCAAACATTTTTCCCAGTCCGATAGCCATATCTGAGTAGCCCGAGAAGTCAAAATAAATCTGAAGTGTATAGCATACCGCAGCCAGCCAGGTTACGCTTGCTCCAAGCCTTTCGGGATTAATCTTCCATATTTCGTCGGCAACAGAAGCTACAGTATTTGCAATAAGAACCTTTTTTGCCATACCATAAATAAATCTGCTGACGCCCTCGCCGAACAATGCAAGAGTCTCCTTACGCCCTCTGATTGCAGCGTCGACATCACTGTATTTAACAATCGGACCGGCAATCAGCTGAGGGAAGAAGGATACATATAGTGAAAAATCAAAGAAATTACGCTGAACTCCGGCATCCTTACGATAAACATCTACAACATACGAAATAGACTGGAAAATATAGAAAGAAATTCCGATTGGAAGCACTATATCCACAAACTCCAGCTGTCCGGTGCTCTGAAGCTTAAGCATATTCATAAAGCCCTCGGACCAGGTTCCGTTTCCACCGGCTGCGTATGTAAAATTGTCATATATTCTCACGAACAGGTTGAGATACTTAAAGAAGAAAAGCAACGCCAGATTAAGCGCAACCGTACACGAAAGCGCTGCGAGTCGGGGCTTTTTTTCAGTCGCTTTATCTACCAGCAAGCCACCTGTGTAATTAATTGCCAGCACTCCCATCAGCAAAAGCAGATACTTGTATCCGCCTATGCCGTAAAATACTACTGATGACACCAAAAGTACTATATTCTTGGCTCTTTGCCCTTTGTCCGCTGTATTGCGTAAGGCGGCCGCCACCGCATAATATGTAATTAAAACTATGGGCAAAAATACCCATACAAAAATTACAGAACTAAAAACCATTTCAAACCTCTTTACTGAAAGGCACTCTTTTAACTCGTATATCATACCACCTTGAGATATGCTTGGGCAACTTTATGAAGATATCTTAAGGAGTCAATCAATATAAAAGGCCGGAGCGTTTCCCCGACCTTTAATAATCAATATATATTTACTTTATCCGAAAACTCGAGCACAAAAGTCGTACCCTTTCCGGGCTCGCTTTCACAGCTCAGCTTCACAGAAATTTTATCCGCTGCCTGCTTGCAAAGATACAAGCCAAGACCACTGGATTTGTTACCGGTACGACCGTTTAAGCCCGTATAGCCTTTCTCAAATATTCTCGGAACATCCTCTGCTGCTATGCCTATTCCGGTATCACTGAAGTATACTTTCCTACCCTCAACCTTGATTGATATTCCTCCTGACTGCGTGTATTTAACTGCATTGGAGAAAAGCTGGTCCATAATGCAGGCAAACCACTTTCTGTCCGTGATAACCTTTACCTCTTCGGGTTCATACTGAAGCTTGAGCTTTCTGAGAATAATCTGTGAAGAATACTTATGAATTGATTCCTTGATCAGCTCATCCAGTGAACATTCTTCAACCACAATATCGTTGGTTTCACTGCCCAAACGAATATACTGCAGCACCATATCCACATACTGCTCTATTCTGAATAGCTCCGCGCGAAGTGCTCTGCTATTGTCGTCATCCTCAGCTCCCAAGCGCATACGCAGTACGGAAATCGGGGTTTTAATCTGATGAACCCACACCGTATAGTAATCGATCATATCCTTTTTTTCAGATACATACTCCTGCGTGAGAGCTTCTATCTGCACACCGAGCTTCTGAATCATCTCATGATAATCCTCTTCCTCATAAGAATCGGCTTCCCCCAAATTCTTCCACTCGGACAGAATGCTCTCTCTTAATCGCTCTCTTTTCTGAGCCTTGTTCATTGCCAGAACATATATCACTGTAAAAAGAATAATTCCAAACACTATGCTCAAGATCATCGCATAGAAAAATGGCTCCATTGGCAGGTCATACAGCTTAAAAATACCAAGCTCTGCCACATTCAAAATCAGCAATAAAATATAAATAATAAAATATTTTTTTATGCAATCAGAAAATACCTTACCTGCAATACCTTTATTCATATATACTACCTATTCCACTATATATCCGCATCCGGTCTTGGTCTTAATAACATCCGGCAATCCGTTATCCTCAAGCTTTTTGCGAAGTCTTGCCACATTAACCGTAAGCGTATTTTCCTCAACATAGCAGTCATTCTGCCACAATCTGGTCATCAAAGTATCTCTGCTGACTATTTTTCCCTTATTCTCCAAAAGCGTCTGAAGTATACGGAATTCATTTTTGGTAAGCTCAATGGTCATATCATTAAAATGTACATTACCATCATTCAGGTTCAAGGTAGCTCCATGAAATTCCAATACAGGTGCCGCCTCTCCAATCTCATAGGTACGTCTGAGCATTGCCTGCAGCTTGGCATTCAATACCATCGGATCAAACGGCTTGGCGATAAAATCATCTCCACCCATATTTATAGCCATGACAATATTCATATTGTCGGAAGCTGAAGATATAAAAATCACCGGTACGGAAGAAACTTTGCGGATTTCGTTGCACCAATGATAACCGTTGTAAAACGGCAACATTATGTCCATCAACACAATATGGGGCTTGCACTCATTGAAGGTCTTGAGAACATCTCTGAAATCCTCAACCGTGATTACCTCATTGCCCCAGCTCTCAAGCTGCTGCTTTACGGCATCACTTAATGCATAATCATCTTCTACCAGTAGTATTCGGTACATCTAAAACCTCGTTTCGTATGGTGTAATTATTTGTGCAATAAATCTATTTTTGAATTGATTTATATAATCGGATTTAGGGATAGTAGCTGTGCGAGGACGTTACGACAGGCTACTTAACTAAGCAGCTTACTTAGTGAACGATCTTGTAATAAGTCTTTGCAGTAATACTATAAATCATTATGTACACTACTACAAATATTACAAACACAATTGCGGCACACATTGCAAAAAAGCCTGTATTTGCAAGAAGCAACAAATGGAGCATATTGGCCAACAGGCGGAAGGCAACAATCAGATGAATTGCCGCTACAACTATAGGAAGGAAAAATACCAGGAGAATCTGCTCTCTGATAGTTCGCTTTACTTCCTCTGAGCTCATACCGATCTTTTCCATAATCTGGAAGCGCTGTCTGTCCTCATAGCCCTCTGAAATCTGCTTGTAGTAAATAATAAGAGCAGTTGCAAAAAGGAAAATCATTCCCAAAAGAAGTCCCAGGAAAAGGAAGGTTCCATTCATTCCGAGTGCGTTATTTCTTGCCTCCCATATGCTATCGATATCGTACTCACCCATATCAATTCCCTGTGCTAATGCTTCAAGGTCACTGCTACCATCCACTGCACCGCCATTTTCATCAATATAGCTCTGAATTGCGATGCTGATATCCTTCTGCATATCGAAACCGATATCATAAAGCTTGGCGGGCTTATCATAGGTTGCACCGATAGTGTAATCGTATCTTGATGCATATTCGCCATAATTTGCGAGCTGAACCTGATAAATATGATTCAGAACCGCACTATTTGCAACAACCACGCCATAGCAGTCGGTTATATTGCTCATCTCACTCTTTACAGGGAAATCACCGACAGTTCCGGCAATGGTGTATTTTTCATCACTGATGGTTATTTCTCCGAAGAGCTCCTTCTTCTCCTTGTTTACTTTATAAAGGTTTCTGAAGGAATACATCAAAATCTCATCTTCTGCAAGACTCACCTCGTTACCGGTAAGACGATTATAATCATCGGCAGTGATATAGAGCAGTATTGTAATCTCATTTAATCCTGCTGTCAGACTTCCGGCATCACGATCTGATATAAATTCTCCGTTGGAATATTTATATGCAACCTCTAAATCTGTCCAGTCCTTGAATTCCTTAACCTCTACTCCGTAATTTCCGGCTACATCGTCAATTATCTTTTCGATATCCTCGGTATACTTAGGAAATTCTGCATAATCATATTCTCGGCAGAACTGATAATGCGGCGGATATTTCTCCTCCAGCATTTCATTAATTCCACCATAGAGACTGATAGTTGTAGACATCATAACCAATACACAGGTAGAAAGAATTGCAATTGATGCAAGACCTACCGCATTCTGCTTCATACGATAAAGCAGACCTGATACTACAGGCATATGTCTTCTGTCATAGTAATACCTTCTGTTTCTCTTAAGCTGCTTAAGCACAAAGATACTTCCTGATACAAAGAGAAAATAGGTACCAACGATAACAAGAATAACTGCTGTAAAAAACAAATTAATTGCACTGAGTGCGTTGTCGGTGGTAATTGCTATATAATATCCGACTCCGATTGAGACAAGTCCGAGCACTAATAAAGGCCACTTTACCTTAGGCTCTTTCTCACCGGTCTGATTACTCTTTAAGAGATTTACCGGCTTCATTCTCGCAATAGTAATTCTGTTGATAATGTAGGTCAGCAAATCAGTTCCGAGAAAGAATACAGCTGCAGGAATAATCGATGTCGGCTTCACATAGTAAAAGCCCATGATAATATCAGAAACAAACATCTTACATATAATCAGTGTTGCCAGCTTGTAAAATAAAATTCCAAATACAATTCCTACCCCGGTTCCGATGATACTGCTGATAAAGGACTCATGAAAAAGAACTCTTCCTACATGTCTTTTTTCCATACCGAGAACATTATAAAGACCAAACTCTCTCTTTCTCTGCTTCATAAGAAAGCTGTTGGTATAAAGCATCAGTATAAATGATAAGAGACCTACTATAATAGCGCCCATCATCATAAAGACAGGAATATAAGCGCCGCCTCTGGTGCTCTTAAGCCTGCTATCCATAGCAAGAGTAATGATAATATAGAAACATCCGAGAAGCCCCGCCTCGGTAAGAATACGAGGAACGAAAAACTTAGCATTCTTTTTGATATTGCTGAATGCTACCTTTTGATAGAATCCGACTCTCATACCTTGGCACCTCCTGTTCTGAGAAGGGTTAAGGTATCGCTGATTTTCTGATAGAGCTGCTCGTCAGTGTTCTCACCACGATAGATCTGATGGAAAACAACACCGTCTCTGATAAAGAGAATACGGTTTGCTCTTGATGCAGCACTCACCGAGTGAGTAACCATCAAAATAGTCTGTCCGCCCTGATTGATGCTCTTAAATACTCTGAGAAGATCATCTGAAGAGCGTGAATCAAGAGCTCCGGTAGGCTCATCTGCAAGAATCAGCTTAGGATTGGTGATAAGAGCTCTTGCTGCAGCCGCACGCTGCTTCTGTCCACCCGATACCTCGTAGGGGAATTTGTTGAGTAACTCGGTAATTCCCAATGCATTAGCAATGGGAGCAAGTCTGAGCTCCATCTCCTTGTTATTAACACCATTCAGAACAAGAGGAAGAAGTATATTGTCCTTCAAAGAAAATGTGTCGAGAAGATTGAACTCCTGAAATACAAATCCAAGGTTCTCTCTTCTAAAGGCTGCCAGCTGCTTATCCTTGATTCCGCTTATTTCCTTACCGTCCAGAAGAACCGAACCTGAGGTTGCTTTATCAAGTGCTGCCAAAATATTGAGCAGTGTGGTTTTTCCCGAACCGGACTCACCCATAATAGCGACATATTCACCCTGCTCAACAGTAAAGGTAACATCGGTCAATGCCTGAACCGAATTGTTGCCCAATCGTGTTGTATATACTTTTTTCAGATTTTTTACTTCCAATATAGCCATTGTTATTCTCCATTTCATCAAATAGCGTATTTTTGTTTCTGAAAGAAGTATACGTCGTCTGCTTTTTTCTCAACATCGAATCATCTTACAAAAACGACTCAGTTTGTGACATTTTTGTAAGATTGTATCGGAAGCATTACCTCTATGTGGAAATACTTCTCTCCGTAATCTTTACTATCCTCCACAAACAGCTGTACATCGCCGTCATATTTTGCAGCTGCATCCTTGACATTGGTAATCCCGAATCCATGGTTTGAGCTGTTGGTTTTGGTTGTCGCAATACGATTGTCGCTGATATCAGGTACTTTTTCTATCGGATTGTACTCACTGATCAGCAGATAGTTTTTATTGTGTCCCACCTTCAGAACAATCCTTCTTTTGTCCTCAGGAAGCTTCTCCGTTGCCTCGATAGCATTGTCCAATATATTTGAAAAAATAGTACATACATCAATTGCCGCAAGCTCTACACCATACAGAGCACCTTCTGCAGTGAGGCTTATATTTTTCTCCTCGGCCTTATGCTTTTTTTCAGAAATAATGGCATCGGCGATCTCGTGCCCGACAAAATTGGTCACAGCTATATGCTGAAAGCTTTCGTCCATCTCGTGAAGATACTTACCCAGCTCCTCATAATTACCGCTCTCATACAAGCCCTGCAGACAATAGAGATGGTTTTTCATATCATGCTTAATCTTGCGTATTTCTTTATTAGACTCGCTCAAGGCCTCATAGTGCTGCTTCTGCGCATCGAGATAATATTCACTGATGGTATTTTTCTTTTGAAAATACTGCGCTTCCGACTCCTTAATCATCATAAAAATCGTGATGCCGGTGAACAGAACCAAAATCACAATAAAGGTATACCCCAGAATACCGTTAATCAGCGCCTCGGAAACAATAAGATCCATAGTGATTATAGGCTTTATTATGCCATCCTCTGCCTGATAAAATATATTGTCCACTATCAGCACAAATATAAATACAATGCAGGCTATCACTATCAGCGAAAGTGACATCGGTTCCTTTCTCTTTCTTGAAGACAAAAAGGACATACCGGTCACCATCCCGAATTCTATAACTGCAATCAGTATCGACACGCCCATGGCCATGAAATAATCATTATTGTCAATCAAAAACAGAGAGGCAAAATGATTCATCATTTCCTTTAGAAGACTAATTACTGTAAATGCTGTAAAAACCGTAACAACCTTGCGCCATCTTTTTCTCTCTTCAAGATTGTTGAGCCAATATATAATCGCAAAAATATAAGCCAGCTCCGACAACAAATAGATTTCCAATTTATCAACAGAAACTACCAGAAATACCAGAAAGCTTATTAAAATATAGACCGCAAGTATTATGGCAAATAATACCCGACGACTCTTCTTAGGCTTTGCTTTGTAGCCGAAAAAGCGTGTGATTAACAGCTCCATTCCGCCAAGAATCATTACGCCGTCAAACAAATATAAAATAAACGCATATACCGCTCTTATAATAGGAGTATTCATAATTCTTCTCCGTTAATCTATCTCACACTGCCACGCACATAAGCAAAGAGTCTTTGCTTAAATTCATTTACCATGCTTCTGCTCAAGGGTATCGTCTCTCCGTTATCCAGCACTATATCTGTTCCCACATGCTTTTTTACGTGAGCCAGATTCACTATATATCCTCTGTGAACTCTGAAAAAAGTCTCGGAAAGCTCTCCGAGCTCCTTTTCTATATCCGCAATCCTCTTTCGAATAATATAATCCTGCTTGTCGGTCTTAATCATGATCGAATTATTCTGTGCCTCGACATAGCAGATATCCTCGGTAATCAGTATCACATCCTCACCTTCACTTCGGATAATCAGCTTTTTCTTCTCACAAAGCTCCTCCTTCAGATCATGAAGAGTCTTCTCAAGCTTATCCGGATTTGCAGGCTTACCAAGAAATCTGAAGGCAGCCACCTCATATCCCTCCATAGCCATCTCCGTATGGCTTGTAAGGAAAATAATTGGTGCCGTAAAGCCCTTCGCCCTAAGCATATTGGCAGTGGTCATTCCATCTGTTTCCGGCATTTCTATATCTAAAAACAGGGCATGGAATTCCTCGCCCTGTTCATATGCTGCAAGCAGCGAGGCTCCGTCGGCATATTCCTTGCAGGTAATTTCCAGCTTTCCGAAATATGCATACAGAGCCTCTATAATTTCACCACGAAATATTTTTTCATCATCACATACTGCGATATACACAAGCTCATCCCCTCATTCATAGCTTCATATAATTACATATGCTTTACACAAATTACTATTTTATAACAAAATGAGCAAAATAGCATCTGTCAAGATTAATCGCGCATGTAGAGGTTGAACTCACACCGCCTATGCAATATGTCCGTTCTCGATTCTTACGATGCGGTTACTATATGCAGCACAGCTCTCGGAGTGGGTGACCTGCAAAATAGTGATGCCCTTCTCCTCATTGAGTCTTTTGAAAAGCTCCATAATCTCATTTCCCGCTACAGAATCAAGATTTCCGGTAGCCTCATCCGCAAGAATAATCTCAGGATTTCCGAGTACTGCACGAGCAATGGCAACCCTTTGCTGCTGTCCGCCCGAAAGCTGAGAGGGCATTGCCTTTCTTTTTTCGGTAAGCCCGGTGAGCTTCAAAATCTCCTCAAGTTCTTTCTTGAGCTCTGATTTTTTCTTGCCCTTTACAGTAAGAGGAAGAAGAATATTGTCTTCAACATTTAAGTTCTGAACAAGATTGTAGAACTGGAACACAAACCCTATTTTGTCGAGTCTGAACTTTGAAAGCTTACTCTCCTTCATCTTGGTGATATCTTCTCCTGCCAGAGTAATTGCACCCTCAAACTCCCTGTCGAGTCCGCCTATAAGATATAAAAGAGTAGACTTGCCGCTTCCTGAAGCACCCATAAGTGATACAAACTCTCCCTTTTCAACATAGAATGAAGCATCGTTCAACACCTTCGTAATATTATCCTTTTTACCAAAAGCCTTATTTACATTCTTAACCTCGATGATTTTATTGTTATTCATATCCATAATGATCTCCTATTTTACTGATTTATTATTCATACTTTAGCTGTTCACTGATTTTCATCTTTCTGAGTGCTCTGATGGGGAAAAGAGTAACAATGGTAAATACTCCCCAAAGAACTGCGCTGAAAATAATGCATACCGGGACATTTATATTCATTTTCATACCTGCTCCCACCAAATCAAAAATTGTTGTGAAAGGCTTCAAAATAAGGTATGCGGCAGGAACAGCCGTTAAAAGAGCAATTCCGTATGAAAATAATCCCTCCAGGAAAAACATCCCTGCGACCTTTCCCTTAGTCATAGCTGTTGATGCCAGCACTGCACATTCTCTCTTTCTTCCCTCAAATCCGATAAGCTGGCTGCTAATCATTCCGATGAGTGTCAAACCGACTCCGATGCATATTACAAGAGTGAGCATTCCCATAACTCCCGACCCCTTGTCTGTCCAATACTGTTCATAGGCTGCTACGGAATCTACCTGCTCCAGCTTTGTAGAAGAATACTTTTTAATATCGTTTATGGTCTTCTCAACATTATCGGAATTAACCAAAATAGTTGATGGACAATCATGATTTATGTCGATGTATAAATCCTTTGAAATCATTATTGTCTGTCCCAGAGTATCTACATCATACGAATCAATATATGCCACCAGCTTCAGCGTCTTGGTGATAGGAGTATATGATTTCATATTAAAGCAAATCTCTGCCTCGTCTCCGATGGCAATTCCATATTGATCGGCAAGTCGCTTGTCCATTGCCATCGACTCATTGTCAAGCTCCTCGGGACAATTCTTGATAGCTGTGAATAATCTGTATCCTCCCTCGTTCAGTGCAAATAAATCCAAATCCTGTGCTGCACTGTTATTGATACTCAGCGCTTTCATTTCGCCATAGATAATCTCGACATCCGTAACACCCTCAAGATCCTTAATATAAGCAAACTGATTAGCCTTCTCGTTCATCATCACATCTGCATACAAATCACAGTTGTAGCTGTCGAGCTTATACATATCTTTGATGCTTCCTGACAGCATGATAATTACCATGGAGAGAACTGCTGCAGTCGTACAAAGCACTGCACTGCCGACTGTACTTTTCTTGGTATAGCATTCCTTTACAGCCAGATGAGCTACCGGCATATTAAGCGCGTTAAACAGCTTTGACAAAAGAAGACATATTCCCTTTAGAATCCGAGGAAAAAGAAGCGATACACTCACGATTATGCTGATAAAACATACAATCTGTGCAAGTGCATTTGTCTTGATAAAAAAGGTTCCGATAGCAAGTACCAGGAAAACCAAACCTGTAACAGTAGTGGCACGCTTCATCACAAAAGCGGTATCCTTGTTATCAAAAATCACATCCCTGATAGCCAGCTTAGTGGTCTTGAGAATTTCTTTAAGCGGACAAGCACACATGATTAGCACTGCCATCATAATGATTACGATTATTGTCCATACCTGAATAGGCTTAACCGTAATCGATACATCCATTCCGCTCTGCGCCTGTAGTGAAAAGATGCTTCCGTATACCATAGGTCTTGCAGCCGTAAAAAGCCACCAACCTATCACTCCGCCTATCAGTCCGTACACCGCACTTTCAACAACCAAAAGACCTGCGGTAAATCTGCTTGATATTCCGAGACTTCTGAGAGTTCCGATAGAACTCATTCTTTCGCAGACAATTCTGTTTGATACGGAAATTGCCACAAATATTACTAGGAAAAAACAAACCAGAAAAATCATTGAAAATACCAGTGCCATAGTGGCAACCATATTTTTGAGTTCCTCACCGTCGAGTATATTGTTTACGGTTCCGTTGTATACCTTAGCTTCGATTTCCTCGACTGCTGCCGCCACAGCCTGATTATCCTTCACATCCACAAAAACAAGATTAGATCTGTTGTTGTCGGTAAGAAGCTCATAGCCTTCCCTGCTCAGGAAAACAACCTGACGTCCGTTAGCATATCCTGTATTCGGAATAAACTCTTTTACCGTGAATTCGTGCTGCTTGCCAAAATCATCGGTAAGTGAAACAGTATCTCCGATATTTATGTTTTTCTTTTCAGCAAGAATTTTTGAAACTGCCGCCTCGTTTTCATCGAGCTCCGGCGATGCTCCAAGCAGTCTCATTTTTCCTGCCTGCTCATAATCCATAGTACTTACGATAAATGCTTCCTTACGGAAATAGGTATACATTCCATTGGGAACACTCACAGTTCCGTCAGTTCTCTCGTAGATAAGCAGCTGCTCGTTATCATAGGATAAATTCAACGGCTCGGTAATTCCTACACTGTCGCTTACCAGCACGTCTGCAGTTCCTGTCACCTGACTGAGGGTGGAACGCATAACATCCTCTAAATTGTTGATTACATCAAGACTGAGCATACCTACAAAGCTGCAGCAAATAATGCATATAGTAAGAAGCACGGTTCTAAACGGCTTTGCAAATACATTTTTAATTGTATATTTGAATAAGACTGACATCCTTTTTTCCTCCACATATCGATAATTAATCAATCGTGTATCAATACCATCTGCTTACCTGATTTTCAGGCTCTCTGTACATTCCGTCGCCGGGCTTAACTTCATATACCTCGTAAAACTCCGGTGTTGAAGAAAGCACCGCGTTAACTCTTACCAATGCAGGACTGTGTTCATCTGCCTCGAGCTGGTAAAGCACATACTCATCCGAAACCATCTGACACCATATACGAGCGTAGTTCTCAAACAAAAGCTTCCGCTGGTCACTGTCAGTGATAACCTTCATCAGACACTCCATTGCTCCCTTATCGGCATAATTTTCACCGCTGGTTTTCTCACCGTTCACATGATAAATATCCATTACGGTAAAGCTTGAATAATACTCTTCAATCTGCAACAGCCTCTCGGCAAGTCTGTCAATATCCTCCGAATTAAGTCTGTCGGGAGCATACACTCCGTTTTCATCGTAATAAATGCAATTTGAATCAAAGGCATGACCTATTTCATGTCCCATAACCATTCCGAGACCGCCCATATTTTCTGCATATTCCGCTTTTACATCAAACATCGGTGAATGCATTATCGCTACCGTGATAGTAAATGTGTTACAAGGGCTGTAGCAGGCATTTACCTCATAGGAAGCCATCTGCGGCTGTGTCTTGTCTATCTTGGTTCCAATCCTTTTTAACTGAATATCAACATTATTTATTTTTGAATTTCTTGTGGTTTCAAAAAAATCTTTGCCGATGAGCTGCGCATCCTTAGCATCAACCTCGTGAGGTATTCCTCCACCACAGACAAAAACCATATTCTCAAGCTTTTCAATCATTTCCCTGCGAGCATCTGCAGTAAGCCAGGTCGCCTCCTCCATCAGCTGATGATAACCGTCAATTATATCCTCATACATACGATGAAGCTGTGTATCCATCTCCTCGGTGTAGTAGTATTCCGCATACAATTCACTCAGCTGTATGGGGAAAAGCTCCTGCAGGTTTATCAAGGCCTTTATCTCATTGGTTACACCTGTATTTGCAGCCAGAAAGGGATAATCCTTTGCAAGCAATCCTCTGTATGAATACATCATCTCGTACAATAGCCAGGTCTTTAGATTCTCGACATTTTCCTCATTGAACTTACTTGAGATAGCCTTAAGCTGTGCCTCGTCCTGAACATACCAGCCACCGTACGGATTACTTGCCGGGGTCATATCACTTCCCGAACCGGTAATCCCATATATCTGCTCTATCTCTTCAATGCTTATGTTTTCCAAAAGCTCGTTCATTTCACTTTCAGACTTATATTTGAGTGTAATGAAAGGATTGCTTGCCTCCATAACCTCATAATCAGTTTCAAAGCTTATATCCAACAGCATGTATACCAAATCATCTGCCTTGTCTGAAGCAGCATCCGCATCAATCCCCGCTGCCACCAGTGTCTCCATAACCGCACCGTGAAGCTGCTGTCTGGTATCATCATTTTCGTATATATCTTTCATTTCATATGCGCAGAAGCCGGTCTTTTGTCCCAGCAAAAGTGAATAGGACTCTCCATTGTAAAAATCCTGCTCCACCGCACAATCAAAAAATGTTACTATGCCTTCATTTTTAAGGTATGTAATCAGCTTCTTGATGTCCTCAATGCTCTTCGCCTCTAGTATTTTTGCGGCCACTTTCTCGAAGTATTCCTTAGCCCCGCTTTCCTGAGTATCGATATACTCAACCACCTGCCTGTATGCATCTCTGATAAGCTGTTCATTAGAGCCGGGGGCATATTCCTCTTTACTCTCTGCAATTTCCTTAATCATGCTTAACAGCTCTTCATTTACTTCATCCGAGCAATCCATCAAGCCTGCAGCACTGTCAAAATAATTGATTTTCATATTGGCCAAATCGGAATAATTTATATATCCGTAATAGTCATCCTGAGCACGAAGAGCACTGAAATCGTATATCGGCTCTGCCTCATCATTCACATATTCCTCGCCCACGCTGTCAGCGTTAATCTCTATACCGCAGCCTGTGGTACCAACCACCATTCCCGCTGCCAGAATTCCTGCAATCAAGCTGTTAAGTAATTTCTTTTTCATAATCTGCGTCCTTCCATCGGATTTTGTCTTTGTTTTCTGTCACATAAATCCGTGCTGTATTTGATGAGCGTAGATTAGCACACAAAAAAACACCACGCTTATTTGCGTGGTGAATTGTCAAAAATATGTGGTGAATTGTCCTAAAATTTACCTCTTAACCATCCTAACAATGAGAAAATGGCAATAATCTCTATGCTGTTAACTGCCAAAAATACAAATGAAATTGCCTTCTGATTTTTAACTATATCAAGAATCGAAGCAATAAATCCCTGAAAACTGAATCCTATAGCAGCACCTCCGAACAGGCTCACCATTTCGATCCCTAAATATGCTGCCGCAAAACCAATCACATAATCTCCCGTGTTTTCCGGCGAGGTAAGTCCCTCCTTCGCCACCGAAAACGCTACAACCGCAAAAATCACAGTCAGAATTGCACATAGCACACTAACTATAGTCAACACTATCGCAACAATTCTGAATGGCTTAATAATGTCACTGTAACCGCCTCTCATATTTCTCCCCCTATGTTTTGCAGAAAAGATATTTCCATATACTGACTGATATCTTTTCATCATCAATTATATTATATTTAGATATTCTCATAAACTAAACCAAATCACAATATTTAATAGTTTTTTTCATATTAATCAATGCCTTCCATGTGATATATTAAAACATATAAAGGGGACAAATATGAATCTGCTATTAATCCACGTTTGGAATGAAAATGAAATAGCCTACAGAGGCAAATTTTCAAGCTTTTTTTCTTATCCTTCCATCACTCTGGCCACAGTATACGCACTTATTCCCCAAGGCGTATTTGATGAGATTGATGTATTGGATGAGCACTCTCAGCGAGTTAATTATGACAAGAAGCATTACGATCTGGTAATGCTCTCCTCCGAGACCTCTTCCAGCGGCTCTGCCTACAAGCATGCAGACGCTTTCAGAGCACGCGGTTCATACGTTGTGTGCGGCGGTTATCATGCAACTGCACTTCCCGAAGAGGCCTTAGAACACTGCGATACTGTAATCAAAGGACCGGGAGAGCTCTCAATTCCTGAATTCATCAGAGATTTTGCTGCCGGCAAGCCTCAGCGCATTTATTCTAACTACAATGTCAAGCCCACTGATTTTGTTACTCCCGCCAGAGAAAAGGTAACTCTTCACGGAAAACTAAAAATTTCTACCATGATTGCCAATCCCGGATGTAACAACGCCTGCAAATACTGCTCAATGCGTACTATGTGGAAGAGCGTATGCAGACCGATTGAAGATGTAATTAAAGAAATCAAGCACCTTAAGTCTAAGCTTGTCATATTCTATGATCCTAATTTTTTTGCTAACCGCGAATATGCTATCGAGCTTATGAAGGCTATGACTCCTCTCAAAATACTTTGGGCATCTAATGCCACTGCGGATTTCGGTTACGATGAGGAGCTTATGGATATTGCCTATAAGAGTGGCTGCAGAGGTGTTCTTTTAGGCCTTGAGTCTCTCAATGAGCAATCCCTTTACGGCGCAGCCAAGAGATTTAGAAACGTAGACAAATACAAGGAAATCATCGCCAATATTCACAAGCACAATATTGCTATCAACGGCTGCTTTGTTCTGGGCTTTGACAATGATACAGAGGAGGAGCTTCTCAGACTTCCCGCACAGATAGATGATTTGGGCTTGGATTTATGCAGATTTGCAATTCTTACTCCCTATCCCGGAACCATGCAGTTCAAGGAATATGATGATGCCGGCAGACTGCTTACCAAGGATTGGAGTAAGTATACTCAACATGTGACAGTGTTTAACCCCAAGAATTTCACTCCCGACAGATTAAATGAGATATATCGTATAGTCTGGCGAGAAGCCTACAGCTGGAAGAGGGTTTTCCACAGGTTACATATCTCTCCCTGGCGTAAGCACTGGTATGGAATAATCCTTCTCGGTGCAAATATCGGCTTTAAATATTTGGGTATAGACGAAGGACGCAAGAATAAATCACAGATGGTCAAATAATTGACCGTATAAATGGTGAACCGATTGAAAATAACATTTATTCGAGTGAATATGTTTGAGCATCACAGCACGGATGCTCTCAAGCCTCTGCTCTTTGGCATTATTCGAAGCGTTACTCCCTCAGACATTGAGATTGATTTTATCGATGACAGAGTTGAAAAGCTTCCGGATACCATAGACAGCGATATTATCGCTTTTTCCATTGAAACCTACACCGCCAAGAGAGGCTACATTCTCGCAAAAAAATATAAAACCGAAAATAATACCATCGTTATGGGCGGCTTTCATGCCAGCGCTGCCCCCGATGAAATACTAAACTACGCAGATACCGTTATTATCGGTGACGCAGAGGATTCTTGGCCTCAAATGCTGGAGGATTATCGCAATGGTGTCCTTAAAAGGCGTTACGAGTCCGGTGAAACCAGACCTCTGACTGTCTTAAGCGAAGATAAATCCATCTACCGACATAAATATTTCGGCGTAGGTGTATACCAGATTTCCAGAGGTTGCAAATTTAACTGTGACTTCTGCTCCATCAAAACCATGTATAAATGTGTCCGCAGAAAGTCTCCGGATATGATTATTGATGAGCTGAAACGTGCGAAAGAGAAAATCATATTTTTCGTCGATGACAATCTCTTTTATGATAAAAAATCAGCCCTCGAGCTTTTTGAAAAGCTGCGCCCGCTAAAGAAAAAATGGGCCTGCCAGATAAGTATGGATGTCGGTCGCGATGATGAACTGCTGACCGCCATGTACAAAGCCGGCTGCATTCTGGTGCTTATGGGCTTCGAAAGTCTCAACCCCAAAAGTCTTGAGATGATGAATAAGGTCGCCAACCACAGTGCACGAGACTATGAAGAAATCATACAAAATATTTACAGACATCATATGCTGATATACGGAACCTTCGTGCTCGGCTATGACGGTGACGACGCAACCGCATTCCAACAGATTTATGATTTTTCCGTCAAAAACGCCTTGTCTGTAACCAATTTTAATCCGCTCATACCAATGCCCGGTACCGGGGTATACAAACGCATGGAGCAGGAGGGTCGCCTTCTTTATAAAAAGTGGTGGCTTTCCGACAACTATCGCTACGGCGATACCGCATACATGCCCAAGAACATGACCCCGGATGAGCTAAAAAAAGGTTGCCTTAAAATACGCACTGATTTTTATTCATACAGATGCATATTCAAGAGACTGTTTTCAAACCGCTTCAATTTCAGACCCATAAATCTATTTGTCTTTTTGGCGGCCAACCTTGTATCACACAGGGAAATCCTTAAAAAGCAGGGACAAATGTTAGGAGGAATATTAGGTGAAGCTGACACTGATTAAACCCAATATCGGAAGAGCTGAACATAGTCTGTATGTCGATGAAGGTCGTATGGAGCCTCTCCAGCTCGGAATCCTGGCAGCACTTACTCCTTCTCATGTTGAAGTAGTAATGTACGATGACCGAATGGAGCAGATTCCCTATGATGAGCCCACCGATCTGGTTGCCCTGACGGTTGAAACCTTTACTGCAAGACGCGCCTATGAAATTGCCGCCGAGTTCAGGAAAAGAGGTGTACGCACCGTAATGGGTGGTATGCACGCAATGCTTATTCCGGATGAGGTTGCCGAGCATTGTGACTGCGTAATGATAGGTGATGCCGAGCCTATGTGGGCAGAGATGATTTTGGACGCAGAGAAGGGACAGCTCAAACCGAGATACGAAGCAGTTCAACCCACTTGTCCTCAGATGAATGTCATCACCAGAAGAGATATTTTCGAGGGAAAGGGCTATCTGCCAATCACTCTGTTGCAGTTCTCGCGTGGCTGTGCTCACAAGTGTGAATTCTGCGCCTCATCGGTGTATTTCAAGGCCAGACATTTTACCCGTCCCGTCGAGGATGTAATAAAGGAAATTAAATCCCAGAAAAGAAAGCTTCTTTTCTTCGTGGATGATAATATTGTATGCAATCATGAAAAAGCTAAAGAGCTGTTCAGAGCACTTATCCCCCTTAAAATAAAGTGGGTAAGCCAGGGTAGTATGGATATGCTCAAGGACCCTGAACTTATGAGACTGATGGTCAAGAGCGGATGCCTGGGACTGGTAATAGGCTTCGAGTCTATCTCGCCCGAGTGCATTGAACAGATGGGTAAATATACCAACAAAAAGGCTTCCGGCGACATGTACGCCTGGGAAATTGCAGAGCTTCGCAAATGGGGACTTCAGACCTGGGCTGCCTTCACTGTCGGTCATGACGGCGATACCGTTGAGTCCATCAAAGCCACCTGTGACTTTGCCATCAAAAACAAATTCACTTTTGCAGCATTTAATATACTGATGCCCTACCCCAATACGCCTCTCTATGAAAAGCTTGAAAAGGAAGGACGTCTTCTTTATGACGGCAAGTGGTGGTTACACGAGGAATATCGCTTCAATTATTGCAGTATAGTTCCTAAGAACATGACTCCTGACGAACTCACTGAGATTTCCTTTAATTGCAGAGCAAGATTCAACAGCAGAATGTCAATCTTCACCAGAGCTCTCGACCTTCGTACCAACATGAGAACGCCCTACAGATTCATAACCTATCTGATATACAATCCTTTATTCAGAAAGGAAGTATTTAAGAAGCAGGGACTTAAGTTCGGTCTCGAGGAAAAGAATGCTGAAGAAAATGCTGAAAAAATAAGCAACGAAAACACGGTATAAGAGAACAACGTGGAAAAATAATAGACTGAGGAAAATAATAAGACGAGGAAAACATATGTTAAAGGGCTATGTAAAACCTATAACCGAATATTCCGAATCAGATTTGGAAACCATGTATCAGCTGATGAACACCTTCTATGACAACATGGAAAAGAACATCTTTCTCAAAGACTTCTATGCCAAGGACTATTGCCTTTCTCTTTTTAATGAAGAGAATGAGCTGGTAGGCTTTACCACCCAGAAGGTTTTAGAAATTGAAGTGGACGGTGCTCCCGTACACGGCGTATTTTCAGGTGATACTATCATTCACAAGGATTATTGGGGCAACATGGAGCTCTTCCGCGTATGGTCCGAGTTCTGGTTTGATTATGCCAAAAAATATGATGAATTTTACTGGTTCTTAATCTGTAAGGGCTATAAAACCTACCGTATGCTTCCCGTATTTTGGGACGAATACTATCCCTCTCACAAATGGGAAACTCCCGATAAAATGCGTAAAATCATCGATGCCTACGCAACTGCGCTCTATCCCGACGAGTACAATCCTGCAACCGGCGTTGTCGAATACAAGACCACCAAGGACAAGCTTAAGGCCGGTGTTGCGGATATCGGTGAAAAGGAGCTCAAGCGCAGTGACATAGCTTATTTTGCTCAGATTAATCCCGGCTACATCAACGGAAACGATGTTGCCTGCCTGGCAAGAATCGACACCGCTGTTCTCAATAAAAAAACAAGGCAGATTTTGTTCCATGAGTCTTAAATATAAAATACTAAACGGAATATGTCGCCTCGCCTATGAACCCGAATATCGTCGATTTACGGGTATTGGCAAAAAGCCCTCCTCCCCCAGCATCGGCTCTATTCAGGAAAGCATTATGCTTGATTATGTACGCCGAAATAAGGCGACAGAGTACGGACAAAGGTATCATTTCGACGAGATAGCCTCCTACGAGGATTTTTGTAAAAATGTACCGCTTACCATCTATGAGGATTATGAGGACTATATAAAAGACATCTCTAACGGAAAAATCGGTGTCCTTACCGAGGAGCCTGTTAAGCTGTTTGAGTTAACCAGCGGTTCCTCCGGCGGCAAAAAGCTGATTCCTTATACCGCTACTCTGAAAAAGGAATTCCAGCGAGGAATATATCCCTGGCTGGCAGACATATACAAAAAAGTGACAGGCGTGTCAAGTGGAACCGCTTATTGGTCGATTACACCTATCACCACCAAAAAGAGCTATTCTCCTTGCGGAATACCGATCGGCTTTGAAGAAGATACCGAATATTTCGGAAGGTTTATAGGCAAACTGATGAATTCAATATTTGCCGTTGATTCGTCTGAAGTAAAATTCGTAAACAATATGGATGAATTCTACCTCAAGACAGCCATGGGTATGCTTAAGGGCGACAAGCTTTCGCTGATATCTGTGTGGAATCCGTCACTACTGATACTTATTTGTGATTATATACAGGAGCATTACGAGGAGCTTAAGCTTGATCCGGAGCTTTTCAAGGATGGAGATTTCGGCAAGGTTTTCCCTTCCCTGAAGCTTATAAGCTGCTGGACCGATGCCAATGCAAGTAAACCCGCTGAGGAGCTGCAGCAGCTTTTTCCCAATGTTCCCATTGAGCCCAAAGGAATACTCGCTACCGAATGCTTTGTTTCCCTCCCGCTTTATGGTGAAATTGGTAGCAGATTAAGTGTTTACTCGCACTTCTTTGAGTTCAAAAATACTGAGACAGGAGAAACTGTCACCGCCGACAAGCTGAATAAAGGTTTCTATGAACTGATAGTCACCACCGGCGGCGGCTTTTACAGATACTGCATCGGCGATGTAATAGAGGTATTAGAGGCCGACGGAATTACACCTCCCCTGGTTCGATTCATTAAAAGAGCAGGCATCACCTCCGATTTATTCGGAGAAAAACTTACAGATGAATTCGTGAGAAATACCTGTGATAAGCTTGGAATCGCTAATCATTTTTGCCTGCTGACCCCCGATGGAAATCGCTATGTACTATATACGGAGGCTGTCGGAATCACTTCAGAAGCCTTTGATACTGCCCTTCGCGACAGCTTTCACTACGACTATTGCAGAAGTCTCGGACAGCTGCAATGTGCTCAAGTCATACATATAGATTCCAACGGCTACGATATTTACAGCCAACGCCTGGTATCCGCAGGTATGCGTCTCGGAGATATCAAGCCTGCTTTTTTATCACGATTGGACGACTGGAATAAGTGGTTCAATATAAACTTAAGAGGATAAATACATGATTAAACTCGCCTTGCTGGCTCCTGCCGGCGCAATGCACAGATATTCGGGAAGCTTTGGTAAATCCCTTCACTATGCTCCCCTAACCCTCACCACCCTCGCAGCTCTTGTTCCCGAGGATGTTGAGTGCGATGTAAAAATCTATGATGAGACCGCCGGAAAAATTCCGCTCGATTTAGATGCCGACCTTGTGGGAATCACCTGCATCACCGGTACCGCTCCAAGATGCTATGCGTACGCAGATTATTTCAGAAAAAAAGGTAAGACTGTATTTATGGGTGGTGTTCACCCTTCAATGCTCCCTATGGAGGCTGCAGAGCATGCCGATGTAGTGTTTACCGGTTTTTCGGAGCAAACCTTCCCACAGTTTATCCATGACTATGTAAAGGGAGAATTTAATAAGTTCTACCACCAGGGTCCGGACTATACCATCGAAGGAATGCCCATACCCAGAAGAGAGCTTCTCAACAAAAAGCGCTATATCACCACCAAGACTATAGAGGCAATCCGTGGCTGCCAGCATGGTTGTACCTTCTGCGCATACCCCGCAGCTTTCGGCCATGTTGTATACAAGCGCCCCATCCGTGAAATCGTCGAGGATATCGAGCAGATGCACACCAAGCACATTCTGTTCCCCGATGTTAATCTGCTGGCTGATAAAAAATATGCCATGGAACTTTTTAATGCTCTCGTTCCGCTTAAAATCATGTGGGTTGGTCTCGTTACCTCATCTGTCGGTCTTGATGAGGAAGTGGTTAAGCTCTTCAGAAAGAGCGGATGTAAGGGCCTTTTGATAGGCTTTGAATCCATCACTCAGGAATCTCAGCAGTTCATCAACAAGGGTGTTAACAAGGTAAACAATTACGTGGAGCTTATGAAAATCCTCCACGATAACGGAATCCTCGTTCAAGGCTGCTTTGCCTTTGGCGGAGACGAGGAGGATACATCCGTATTTGACCGAACGGTAGAAATGATTATCAAGGCCAAAATCGACCTTCCCAGATATTCAATTCTCACACCGTTCCCCAATACCGCTTATTATGCTCAGCTTGAAAAGGAAGGCCGTATTTTTGAACGCAACTGGGCAATGTATGATGTTGAGCACTGTGTATATATCCCCAAGCAGATGACTCCCGAGCAACTCGAGGAGGGTACTGACAGGGCCTGGAGAAACACCTATACCAATGCCAATATCATGAAACGACTCATGCCCATAAAGCACAGCCCCTGGTTATCAATTCCCCTAAACCTCGGTTACAAGGGATATGCCGACAAGTGGCATAAATTCACCAAGGAAGTTATGTGTGACAACTCAGATATACCGGTTCTATAAGTGCACAATTCATTTAGCCATGACGCTCTGATTCTGTCACTATAGCAATGCTCTATTTCACTACAGCAACATTACTCGAGGATTAATATGAAGATTACATTCATTCTCACTGCAATCGGCAAAAAGCCCGGTCAAAAATACATAGGAACCTGGAAGATGGAGCCTCTCACAATTGCTACTCTTAAAGCAATGACCCCCTCTGAAATCGAAACCGAATTTTACGATGACCGTATTGAGCTGATTGATTACAACACTCAGACTGATTTGGTTGTAATGACCGTTGAAACCTATACCGCCAAGAGAAGCTATAAAATAGCTGCCAGATTTATGGAGCGCGGAATTCCTGTCGTAATGGGCGGCTACCACCCTACTATGTGCCCCGAAGAAACTGAGCAGTATTGTAATTCTGTTATGGTCGGAAATGCCGAAACCGTTTGGGTTCAGATGCTTAAGGATGCAGCTGAAGGAAAGCTTCAGAGAAGATATCACGGAAGCACCGGTGAGTATGACATTCGCCCCGATAAATCCATATTCGGCACCAAGAAATATCTTCCGGTCAACCTGGTAGAAACCGGTCGCGGCTGTAACCATTGTTGCGATTTTTGCTCTATTGCCAAATATTATTGCAGCCACTACTATGCGCGTAATCATCAGCTTATTTATGATGACCTCAAGGACTCAAAGTACAAGTATACCTTCCTGGTTGATGACAACCTCGTTGCAAGCAGAAAGAATGCTTTGGAACTATTCGAAAAAATCACCCCTCTTAAGAAAAAGTGGGCCGGTCAGGGTACTCTTACCATCGGAAAGGATCCCGAGCTTCTCAAGGCTATGAAAAAGAGTGGATGCGAAATTATCCTCATCGGCTTCGAGAGCCTGAATGAAGCAAACTTAAGCCAAATGAACAAGTCCTTCAACTATGCACTGGGTGAAAGAGACGAACTGGTTAAAAGAATCCATGATGCCGGTATCGGAATCTATGCAACCTTTGTATTTGGCTACGATAACGATGATGAAAGAACCATCAATGATGCTTTGGAATTTGCAAAAAAGCATAATTTTTATACTGCCGCCTTCAACCACCTGCTTCCCTTCCCCAACACGCCTCTTTACGACCGATTGAAGGAAGAGAACCGACTTCTGTATGACAAGTGGTGGCTTGCAGATGGCTATAACTACGGAGAGCTATCCTTTGTTCCCAAGCTCCTTACCCCTGAAAAACTCAGTGAGTGCTGTTACGAGGCTCGAAAGGAATTCTCTTCTACAAAAACCGTATGGAATCGCGGAATAGCTTCCCTCGGAAGAACCAGTCCTCTGCTTTGGAGCCTTTTCTGGGCTATGAACCTTAGAATCGGTGGTGAAGTAGGACAGAAAATGAATGTACCCATCGGAGAAAACCTTGATGAACTTCCAAAATAACAGGTACACTCTCAGATTTGCAGACAGCTCCGACAGCGAAGGAATCCGTGAAATATATGAAAGCGGCTCCTTCCCGGGCAATCTTGAAATTCGTTTTTTGAGAAATCCCGACCCCTTCGCATCACTATCCTCCGAGGGACTTCCAAAAATAATGGTTGTCCTCGACAATCAGGAAAACAGATATGTTGCTGTTGGAGGTGCTGTTCTCAGAGAAGAGTATGTATCCGACCAAACTGTTACAAATGCATATCTGACCGGACTAAAAATACATCCGGATTATCAAAAAAAAATCAGCTTTATTAAGGAATCCTACAAGTTTTTGCATGACGGAATGGGCAGTGTTGCTCATTCATACACTACTATTTTGGATGATAATAAAGCTGTTATTTCTATGCTTGAAAAAAAGCGCAAAAATATGCCTGCCTACAAATATCTCGGACATTACGAAACCTATTGCTTTAACAATGCAGCTTCAAAGCTTCCGATAAAGTGTATCTCCGAGAAGGACGAATTTTCCGGAGAGATCGCTCGGCTTGTAACCGATAACAATAGAAAAATCAGCTTTGTTCCTACCGATATCAATCTCGCAGGCTTTGGTCATAAGGATTTTTATTATTATGAAGAGCAGCAGCGTGACGGCAGGTCTGAAATAACTGCCTACTGCTATGTCTGCAATCAGCAGGCGGATAAGCAGTATGAGCTCACTCATTACGGCGGAATATACAAATTCCTGTCACATATGCCCACTAAACTGATGGGCTATCCGGCTTTCCCTAAGGAGGGCAGCCTGATTAACTACGCTACCATCGCATTTTTATATGTAAAAGAAAATAACCCAAAGCTATGCCGCGACTTCTTACGAAGTGTTGCAAAAGCTTCGGGCTATGATTTATTTCTGTGGGGCTGCTTCGAAAATAATCCCCTGGCAGTTGCTATGGAAAAAATGAAAACCATACATTACGGAAGCCGACTCTACGAGGTTGACTGGTCCTGCTATGAAACTGACAAGGTATCTGCCAATAATACGGAAGATGTCAGTGCTACATTTTCTGAGAGAAATGATGCATCTGCTACAGATGCCTCCGACTATGGAATAATCGGAATCGAAGTGGCGTTACTATAGTATATTTAAGGTTTTTCCTTCTATTATTCAGTATCGTAAACACAAATATATCCTAAGCCATTAATCTATTCCCCAATTTTTCAAAGCCTCTTCCCAATATGACTCTCCGATATTATACCAGGCGTCCTTGTACTCATTCAGCCTCATAACCTCGCTCAGCACCGTACCATGCGGTACCTCTCCGGTACGAAGCAGGTGCGCGGTAATCCTGCTCCAATATGGTGTAATATCCCATAATCCCGACTCATGTATATCATTAATCACATCCTCGATATCATAAGCTAAAGATATGAATTCATACTCCCATTCATTTCCCACAGAAGTCATCAGCATGTACTGTGCACTACCCTTGGCACCAAGCGGTACACCTACTGCACCTGCATTAAGTACCGTCTTCTCGCCCGACATAACAATTCCTTGCGCATGCGTATGTCCGCAGACAATGTATTTCTCCTCACATCCTGCAATAATCTCTGCCGTCTTTTCATCATCGGGTAAAAGCTTGGTTCGATTTGCCATAGGCCCGCCATGGCAAATTAATATAGGCTCTATACCATCATATTCAAGCTTACTGCTGATTGGCAGTGTCTCAAAATAATCAATATCCTCCGGCTTTAAATTTTCATAGCTGTAAAGCATCGCCTTTATCGTATGATTACCGTTTTTCCAGTCACAGTTCTCATCTTTTCTCAGATTAATCCAATAATCTTCCTTGTTTCCCCTCAGGAAAACACAACTGTATTCATCCCTGATTCTATATAAAATATCCATGGTCTTTTGAGGATAGGGATACTCTCCGAGATAATCTCCCAGAAAAATATATTGTTCTACTCCCTGCTCCTTAGCGTGCTCCAAGCATTTTACCAAGGCCTTGTAATTGCCATGTATATCCGAAAAAATAGCAAGCTTCATATAACATCCCTATAGTTCTTTTCTCAGGAATCAAATCACCTCATTAGCATTTATCTGATTATTTCATCTATGGTCGATACAGTGATAAACGCGTCCTTGTACTTTCTGACCATTGTGCGAAGCTTTTGCAGCTCGAAATAAGTTACATAGCAGATTAAGGTCTTGTTTTCACCGGCAATCGCTCCCTGCGAATCCATGATGGTGCAGGTCTTTTTCATATCATTTTTTATATAGCTGACAATATTATCCGGCGACTTGGTGATAATGGTAACCTGCTTGATTGCCTCGAATCTGTCTGTGAAGTGGTCGATGATGACAGTCGCCACAACATATACAAGAAGGCTCAAAAGTGCACCGTTTCTGTCAATAAAGATGAAGGCTGCTATGTATACACAAGCGTTAAATACTATCAGAATACCCGACATACTTATCTGCTTACCCTTTTTTTCAGCCACCTTACTTACAATCAGGTTGGCCAGGATTTCCGAGCCGTCAATACATCCTCCAAATCGAAGGATAAGAGAAAGTCCGAAGCCTAATAGCGCGCCACCAAAAGCTACTGCAATAAAATGCTCTGTATTCAGCTCGAAATTTATTTTTTCAAAAAATTCCAAGCCCAGCATATACACCACCGAACCGACTGCTGCCTTAACAGTGAAATTAGCTCCCAGCACCAACGCTCCGACTATCAGAAACGGTGCAAATACACACAATACACTCAACGACAGATTAAAGCCGGTAAGCTTACTGATGATAATCGCTATACCTGCGGTTCCGTAGTCAATTGCGTCGTTCGGAAGCAATATACATGCTACCGAAAAGCTCGCAAGCAACGCTCCTATTATTATGAACAGAAAAGGAATCAGATCCTTAACTCCAAACTTCTTCATGCTTTTTCCCACCTAAACATTATCGTTAGTCGACTGATTCTACCACCGGTTGGAACGAACAACTGATTCTACCACTTGTTGTAATGAACAACTGATTCATCCCAGGTGTCCTTGGTCTGATCGGCTTCACCTGCTGCGTAGCCGAATGCAATGATTGAATGCGGTACCTGTTCAGCAGGGAGCTTGAAAAGCTCTGTCTGATGCTGTACCTTCTCCTCCTGAGGCCAGGTTCCAAGCCATACACTTCCAATTCCGAGTCCCTTTGCTGCAAGAATCATATTCTGAGCTGCAATAGCACCATCGATAATCCAAAATTCCTTAGCCTTCTCAAAGGCCTTCTGCACATCACCGCAGATAAGAATTCCGAGTGCTGCTCCGCGAAGAGGCTCTGCTGCCGGACCATTAGCATCTGCCATTTTATTCAACAGCTCGGCGTCATCCACCACCACAAAAGACCAATCACGCGAATTGCATGCTGAAGGTCCTGCCATACCCGCGGCAAGAATTTTCTTTACATCCTCCGCAGAAATCTTTTTATCGGTAAATTCTCTCACACTGCAACGCTTCATAATAGCGTCTGATACTGACATTCCGAAGGCATTGCTGAGTTCTCCATCCTCGCTCTCAAGTACCCCGTCCTTGTCATACTCTTTTACATGTATCTCCGGCATTGCCAGACTCTCTGTTTCAATTGAAAAGCTAAAGCTCTCTCCTGACTGATTCTTTTTTCCAAACATAATTTATCCTCATTTTCTGTAACTTAAACTCAATAGTTGCAAATGTATCCTTCAGCTTTATCTAAACAAGATTGATAAAGAAGGTAATTACGATACTGTTGATAAAATCGGCAAACATACTACCGACAATAGGTACCAAAATATATGCCTTAACCGAAGGGGCAAACTTGTCGGTGAGCGCCTGCATATTGGCCATAGCGTTGGGAGTTGCTCCCATACCAAAGCCACAGGTTCCTGCCGACAATACCGCGGCGTCGTAGTTTCTTCCCATAACGTTGTAGACGATAAAATACGCAAACAGGAACATAAGCACGGTCTGTGCAACAAGCAATATTACAAGAGGAAGTGCAAGTGAAGCAAGCTGCCAGAGCTTTAAGGTGACCATTGCAATTCCAAGGAACAGTGAGAGACAGATACCTCCGATATCATTAATCTCACCCATATGCACTGTGAATTTACCTGAAAACTCACCTATATTTCTCATAAGTGCAGCTACAATCATTGCACCGATATATACGGGGAAGGTCATTCCTGTCTTGGACAAAAGACCTGACACTATGGTTCCGATACCCATTGCAATCGCAATCTGGTATGCAGCCGGTGCGTACTTGCTGACATTACGATGATGCTTTTTAACATCCTCTACCAATACAGATTCATCCTCAGGCTGAACCTTCTTTAAGAGATCATGCTTAAGAATAAGTCTTCTACCGATAGGACCACCCATAAGTGAACCGGCCACCAGACCGAAGGTTGCGGAAGCAGTGCAAAGTGTTGTAGCTCCGCTAAGCCCTAAATCCTCCAATACCTGACCGAATGCTCCTGCAGTACCGTGTCCTCCGACCATCGGTATAGAACCGGTGCAAAGACCGATAAGCGGATCCAGCTTCAGCATAGAGGCAAGTCCCACTGCTGTCAGGTTCTGTAAAATAATCAATACAACTACACTTACAAGGAAAATAATCAGGCTCACACCGCCGCTCTTTAACACCTTGAGATTTGCCTGGAATCCTACAGAGGTAAAGAACATTATCATGCATATATTTTTGAGAGTCTCATCAAAATTGAACTCAATAACACCTGTTGCATAGAGTACACAGGATAATATTGCAAAAAGCAATCCTCCGACTACGGGAGCAGGAATGCAGAAGGTCTCAAGGAACTTAATCTTTCTCTTGAGCATGCTTCCGATAAAGAGTACTACCACCGCAAGCGCAAGTGTCTGATACATATCTAAAGCGATGGCAAGTCTTCCGCCCTTAGTCTCCTCAACGACTGCTACTCCAAAGCTGATATCCTGCAAATCATCATTATAAGAATTGAGTATCCCGAGTACTGCTGCCTCTGCTTCAGGACTGACGGTATCTGCTGCAATCAACACTGCAGATACACCGACCACAGCGATATTCTCAGTCTGTCCGCCATAGGTTTGAGCTTCAATCTCACAGGCAATATAAGCATCAGATGATGATACAAGTCTCTTAACTGCTGCCTCTGAGAGCGGAAGCACTCTGATTTCCATCTCCTCTGCAAGCTCAACCACTGCTGTGGTTGGTGTACTTGCAGTGCAGAAAAATGCATCGATTTCATGGTTTTTAAGTGCCTCTGCAGAACCGGAAAAATCTAAATTTACCACTTCGATATCCTTGTCGCTCAAGCTGTAGCTCTCAAGAATATCCTCAGCGTTCATAAGTACTCCGGAATCCTTAGCACCGATGGATACCTTCTTACCCTTTAAGTCATCTATGCTGTTGATATCCGAATCAGCAGGCACGATAACCTGACATTTCTCAGTATACAGACCGGTCACAGCATGGAAGCCGCTGAGTGCACCGTTTGCAAAGCTACCCTCACCATTCAAGGCATCTGACAATGTATCACTCTGTACAATTGCCATATCCAGATAGCCGTCACTGATAAGTCTGATGTTAGCCGCCGAACCTGCAGTAGATACAACCTCTACGGTATAATCCGTCTGCTCCTCCATATACTCCGACAAATTAGCACCATAGCTGTAATAATTACCTCCGGTTCCACCTGTTCCAAGCTTCAAGTTGCTCTTGTTATCCTTACTTCCACATCCGGTAACAGCAAATGCAGCCAAAACCAAAGCCAGAACCAAGGTCAGTCTTTTTTTGATGAATTTTCCCTTAAAATCTATCCCACCCAAGCCATTATTTTTTCCCAAAACATACCTCCGAACAATCTCTGTTTTTCTCATATCCGAGCCTATAGTCGAACATTTTTATTATATCAATTTTTAAGTTACGATGCCACATATTACAAATACGACTCAAATAATCTCTATCAGAAATAGTGCGGTATGAAAATCAATTTTCATACTAATCTCCGCATTTCACATTTTGTGATAAAATATATAGAAAATAACACATCTGCTACAGTGAGATTTCAAGTGAACAACTCAGACACATATTCAAAAACAATAATACGCAAATCCATTCGAGTTTACGGCTCTGTTCAGGGAGTAGGCTTCAGATATCGAACTAAATACGCCGCCGAATCCTTGGGTGTGACAGGATGGGTCAGAAATGAGCTCGACGGAAGTGTATCAATGGAGCTTCAGGGCACAGAGGAACAGATTGACAAGGTATTTGTATCCGTATCCGGCGGAAGCTATATATCCATCGATCGCATGGAGTCACACACCATCCCCGTGGAGGAGGGCGAATACGGCTTCAATTATGAATGATGATTTATACGAATCAGCTATGAATTACAGCTAACACAATTTTAGCTTTGTATGATGGCCGGCTCGAATTTAGCTATGTATAGAGGAACACTTTACAGTGATTAACAGTAAGAAAACAGAAATACTCAGTATCATATGTATATCTCTTGCAGTTGTCGCGGCGGTCTTTTTGATGATAATGGCCGGCAAAAACAGAGAAGTCATAGAGGAATCAATTAACAGTGACCTGCTGCCCGGCATCAGCACTGAGTATACGGATAAAATATTTGATGACAGCTATGTGCATGTCATCAACATAGAGATAAAAGAAAATTATTGGAGCTATATGATTGAGCACGCCACTGAAGAAAGCTATGTAATCTGTGACGCAATCATTGATGGCGAGCGCTACAAAAATGTCGCCTTCCGTCCCAAGGGTAATTCCTCTCTTTCTTCAATTGCTGCTCAGGGTAGCGACCACTTCAGCTTCAAACTGGAATTCGACCATTACCAGGCGAACAACACATATTATGGTTTAGATAAGCTTTCTTTGAATAACCTGGGACAGGACAAAAGCTGCATGAAGGATTATCTCGCATATCATATGATGAACGAAGCCGGAATTCCCGCGCCTCTCAGCAGCTACACACTCCTGCAGATAAATGGTGAGGATCTGGGACTCTATCTTGCCGTAGAAGCAATAGACGACTCCTTCTGCTATCGCAATTATGGTGAACAGTACGGTGAACTCTACCGTCCGGACGCTTTTGATATAGACAGTATTCAGCCTACTGATTTTATCGGAATTGACTATGAGGAGATGTTTAGCAGCATACCTGATTCAAAGCCCGGTCAGCGCGTGGATATCCTCGGAAGTCTCATCAATGTGGCTTTCCTGGATGTACAGGAACAGGTATCTATATCTGCAATAAACTATGTCGGCGATGATATCAATAAATACAGCCCGGTGTTCGACACTTCCGTATTCAAAATCAATAAAGCGGACAAACAGCGCTATGTCAATGCAGTTAAGACACTCAACACTACTGATCATCCCGAGGATGCTTTGGAGATTGAGACTGTAATTCGCTATTTTGCGATACACAATTTTATCAACAATTACGACAGCTATTCCGGCGTATTTGTCCACAATTTTTATGTGCACGAAAAGGACGGCAAGCTGACTATGGTTCCCTGGGATTATAATCTCGGATTTGGCGCTTTCTCTGTCGAATCGGCTGCCGAGAGCTTCTTTGGCGGAAGCCCCTATAACGGTCCCATCGATATCGGTGAGGCCCTGACCGATGAAGAAAGCTTCGTAAATTATCCGATAGATACTCCAACCTATGTGGTATCTGTAGAAGACCGCCCGATGTTTGGTACATGGATTAATATCCCGGAATATCGAAATATGTACCACGAATATTACAATCAGTTCATCACGGAATACTTTGACAGCGGAAAATATGATGACGAATACAATAAAATCTACTCTCTCATTTTTCCCTATATAGAAAAAGGCCTCACCTTCTATACCACTGAAGAGTATATAGAAGGTTCAGCCAATGTAAATCTCTACAACAAGCTCCGCGCTGAAAGCATTCGACTCCAGGTATCCGGTCAGATTCCCGCCACTCTCGAAGGCCAGGAACAGGCTTACGAATCGTTACTGGCTACCGGAGATTTGAATCTCGGCAAAACCATATCCTTTGAAGGAGTAGCCTTCGGAATAACCGCTGCCGATGTACAGGGTATAATGGATGCTGTCGCAGGTGAGGATTACTCTCACGATTCTGACGGTATCACCGCAGCACTGACAGATCTTCAGACAGACACCTCGAGACTACCCGGGATAATAGGCAGAATCCTAGGCTCCAGCACTACTCTGCAAAAGCTGTTGCTCAAGTCAGTACTTCCCAGCCTGATATTTATCATCTGTCTGGTAATTCTGCTTGTTGCTATCAAAATTGCAAAAAAAGATAAATAATTTTTCTATGCGTCACTTTACATTTGAAGCCTTATTTATAAGCTTAAATATCAGTTTATAAATCATATCTCTGACCAAATGTCTCACGCAAAATACAATCATCATACCCACGCACACGCCCGGGATGCTTTTTGTAATCAAGAATCCAACCACACCGCCAATCGGAACCAGCAGTATTCCCAATTTGAAATTACTGGTTCCGGTAAACAGCTGTAATAGATAAATCACCAGCACTATAGCTGTTACTACATACAATACGGTATACAGCTTAAGGAAAAAGGCAACAATTCCTATTGTTGACATTACAAAAAAGAAAAGGTATGCAATACGCATAATTGTTGCAAAAACTCCGCCAATCTGAGCCTCTGCCTTCTCGGCCTCGCGTTTCGGTCCTGGGTCTCTGCTTTCTTTTTCCACATGTGCACCACATTCAGGACAAAAGAGCATATTTAAGTCATTAGGACTTTTTATCTCAAAATTCTGCGTTTTTTCACAGTTAGTGCAGTATCTTTTAACAACCATATATTAATACCAATCATCATCATGCTCATGTCTGAGCACCAGCAGTTCTATTCCCAAAACCGCACAAACAACCACATTAAGTACAAGAGCTATCGTCAATGCGATCATACCGAATACGACCAAAGCTTTACTAATCATATAAATATAAATTCCTGCCACAATTCCTGAAAGAATTGCGAATATGAACAATAAAACTGCCGTAAACATAACCTTTGGCTTGGCATTGATTTTCTTCTTAACAGCATTGCTCATAACATTGGAAAGGTTGATCATTCTTGCCTGTAGAATTATAAACAAAATCATGGGCACCATTCCCATCAGGAAGAACATCAAGCCTGAGCCGGCGCCAAACATTCTAAAGCTAAAATGCAAACCGGCAAGATTGTAAAGAAGCAAATCCACAAGCTCCGCCATATCATCCGGCGCAAGAGCCCATAACAGAGTCATAAGGAGGAAAAAGCTTATCCAACCTGCAATTTGAACTATATTAATGATACTCATAACTTTGATTAATACAGGTCCGCCGTTCGAAGGCTTCCCCTTCTTGGCTGAACCCCATATTACCCAAGCCGCTATGGTCATTAAAATGAATGCAATAATCGAACCGGAAAGTATATAACCGACTCCCAAAACGATAGATGCAATTGCAGCCACAACCTGCACAGAAGCGGTTATTGCAAATATGAGGGTAAACACAGACCCCATCACATCCTTGACCTTTTTCTCCAGCTTCTCGTCATTTTGAACCTCATCCTGTGTCTTGATATGCTCACTGTTGGTCAATCCCTGAAAAGGAACCTGAGGAGCTGCCACATATGGCGTAGAATTCATCATAGGATTCGGATTTACCATAGGATTAGGATAGCCCATCGGTACCTGACCATTCATAGGATATTGACCGTTCATGGGATACTGGCCATTCATAGGATACTGGCCGTTCATGGGCATCTGGCCGTTCATGGGCATCTGGCCGTTCATTGGATACTGGCCGTTCACCGGCATCTGGCCGTTCATGGGATACTGTCCATTCACGGGCATTTG
>JAKSRU010000030.1 GCA_024403475.1 Lachnospiraceae bacterium
GCATTCTCGAACTTAACCCATTCCACGGAATCAACCTCACCCGAAAGGACGAACTCCTTCTTCTTGACGCAGGCTTTGAAGCCGAGCATCAGCATTTCCTTTTTTTCATACGGATAGCTTTGGATGTATTCGAGCGATTCTACATCCTGTCCGATTTCTTCCTTAACCTCTCGAATCACAGTTTCCTCAGCCGATTCACCCATCTTCATAATTCCGGCAACGCATACATGCTTTGTTGTCGATACATAATTTTGGCGAAGAAGTGCCACCTCATTGCACTCATTTACCACCGCCACAATTATGCTGGTAGTGAACATATCCCAAAGCGGAGTATTACATTTCTCGCAAAAAGGAATTATTCCCTCGTCGCCAATTTCTCTTCCAATCAGTTCTGATCCGCAATGCGGGCAAAAAGTAAAATGCATATCACACTAATCTCCCTTTAGAAGCTGTCCGGTGTAATTACGTCCTCCGGAATTTCCAGCTTTTTTTGCATTTTTACATGCTTCATTCCAGCTTCTATAAATTCCTCTGATACAACATCGTATCCGCATTTTTCATAAAAACCAAGTGCAGTGCACTGAGCGTCAAAACGGATTTTCTTAATCTTTTTGCCTACGCAGTAGCCCTCGAGGAAATCCATAGCATACTGACCATAGCCCGTTCCTCTGTACTCTGCAAGCACACAAAAACGCTGCAGTATCGCTACCACATCATTATTAAAATGCAATCTGAAGGTTCCGACAGGCACATTATCCTCATAAATAAGGAAATGCTCATAGCCGCTTCCGGGCTTGTCATGCTCATCTACCTCCAAACTCTCAGGTACATTTTCTTCAATAACAAAGCACTGCTTTCTGATAGCAAGACATTTTTCTCTGTCTTCCTGTGTCATTACAGGGATCATCATTTTCACGGTAAATAATCCTCTTAGGCTTTCAAATATTTAGTCTCATAGTAATATATTTCTGTGCATAGGTAAACCCCGTAATCCTCTGACTGCATTTTCATATAAATATTTCTCTATAAATATTTCCCTATAAATATTTCCCTATAAATGAATACGAGTCATATATTCCCAGGTACTGGGTTCTAACGGATTTTCCACAGCAAATCCCATTCTGATGTCAACAACATCCCACCTATTCCGCGAACTCTGATTAAGCTCATAAACTTTACACTTAAAATAAGCCACCTGCAGATTTCCGATGACACTGTTAACGTAAAGTAAGCCGTTATCAAACAGAATGTATTCCACACTGTCGGCATCAGCATAGCTTTCAGTATCGAAACTGCCCATTTCAAGCACTTCTTCCTCTGTCAATTTTCTTGCACCGTATGCCTCCGGCCTTGTTCCGTCAAATTTGTAATAGTACGGAATGCTAAACAGGCCTGTTCCGCCTCCCTTTGCCAAAGTGTCGTTGTAGGATTCTCTGACAACATAAGTCATATCACAGCCAATTTGGCTCTTGTGCCAAACAATTGTATCTTCTGTGTAAAAATACTTATGACCTTCGTGAAACATATCCTCTGTAATACTAACAGGCTCATCGTTCTCAGTAGTGATGATACTTCCATAGGGAGCCGCATCATAGTAACCGTTAAGGCACAGATATGAGCAGTCAGCACGACTTACAAGGCACTGATACTGCATAATGTACTCCCCTTCAATAATATCAATAAATTCGACGTCATTGTTTTCGGTAATAAAATATGCCTGCTTAATCTTGTATACTTTTTGATTCACCGGCGCCTTGACATAATCTTCACTATATTCGGGCAATTCGCTGATTGAACATTCTGCATCGATATTGCATACAATTGCTTCGTTTACGCCATCATTGTCCAAATCAAATATTAATGAGATAGAATCTTCCTCTGCCTCAATTAACTCTGTATATTCATTTTTGCCGGCAGAAAATGAAACTATATCGTTATAATATATAAACATCGAATCAAACTGCTTAAGCACATTCTCGATATCTGCTTCTGACGCATCATTGTCTTCGGTATCCCCTTCACTGCTTTCAGGCTCTAACGAAAAATCCACATAATTATCATTGTATGTAGCTCCGCAGCCCTGAATTGATGCCACCGTTGTAAGTGCAATAATTGAACTAATTATCAGTTTGTTTGCCATATGACCTCCCCCGTCGCTATGTCCTATCTTTACCTATGCCCTGCAAAGTTTCTGCCTGAGCTTACTTAATTTTTCCATAAAAACTTCTTATATCTTAAATAACAGTAAATATGCATAGATATTTGTGTCGCCGCTACCATTTAATAGTTTCTCCTAACGGCCATTCGTGTTATTATTCTATTATTGATAATTCACGGAGATTAGTGTGAAAAATTATGATTTTAATACCTATATATCTGTTGGCCATAAATCTCGTAGCCTTCACCGCTATGGGTTTGGACAAGAGAAAGGCCGAACAGCACAAGTGGCGTATTCCTGAAAAAAGACTGTTTTTATATGTAATACTCGGGGGCGGAATCGGTGGCACTCTCGGAATGTCCATGTTTCGCCACAAGACCAAGCATTGGTACTTTAAGCTGTTTTTCCCGCTCATTGCCATAGTAGAATACGCAGCTATAATTTTTATAATTATTAAGTTTTTCCCGAATATACTCGATTTGATCTGATAACATCCACCTGTATTATAACTTAGAGGATACCTATATGCATATAGCAGTATGTGACGATAATGTAGCAGACAGAAAGCAAACAGAAAGACTGATGAAGCGCGAAGCCGATAAATGGATTGCAGAGGGAGATACCTTTTATACCGATTCCTTCGGAAATGCTCAGGCTCTTCTCGGAACCCCAATGGCCTTCGACGCTTTTATGATAGACATCTGTCATACTGAAGGACTCACCGCCAAGGATGTGGTCGACCAGCTCCGTGCTAAGGGAGTAATTGCACCTATGATTTTGGTGTGCTCGGATGTAAATTACCGTGAACAGAATTTTGAAGAGGGAACCATGTTTTTAGACAAGCCTCTGCAGCCTGCTAAAATCCACGAGTTGATGCTCAAGGTTAAGGAATACACTCTCGATAAAGACCCGCTCATCGAGCTTCGCGGTGAAGAAACTATATATGTTAAAGACAGCGATATTTTATATGCAGAACAGACCGGCTATACTTCAAAGATAACTCTCTCAGACGGACATCAGTTTATTTCAACCACTATGCTCGGAAATATGTTTGACGAGCTGCGCGAGGAGCATCATTCCTTTGTCCTTGTAAGCAACAAGGTGCTTCTTAACATCGATTATATTAAAGAAGTGCGTTTTCATCGTGCATCCATGATTGACGGAAAGAAATTCTCTGTAGGCGGTGACGCGTTAAAATATATTCAGTATTATCGCGAGAAAAACAAATAAAAAAGTGACTATGCAGTTACCTACATAGTCACAATGATTCCACCATCATTTGCATACATTGTGCTGACACCTCGCATCGGAAGTATAAGCACATCCAAATACTTTTGTTTTGCAAGTATCATATCACGAACCATCTCTGCCCTCTCGGGAGCATTGCATTGTGATATTATCAAAAGCTTATTCTCAGTATTCTTAACCTCGGTACAGATAATATCCACCATCTTGGCAAGTGCCTTCTTTATACCGATACCCTGACCCTTTTGAACAATATTGCCCTTATCTCCTGCAAGGATAGGCTTGATATTAAGTGTAGAAGCCACCAGTGCCTTAAGGCCGGAAAGTCTGCCATTTTTTCTGAGAGTCTCAATATTGTTGAGCACAAAATAAGTGTGTACATGATCTCTAAAATCAGTAACCTTTTTCACTATCTCTTCGAAGGAAAGTCCCTTCTCCTCAAGCTTCATGAGCATAAGTGCCAACTGCGTCTCACCTACGCTGGCTGATTCGGAATCAAATACGTGTATCTGCTTCTCCCCGTAGGTTTCCTCATAAAGCTCAGATGCAAGAACTGCACTATTATAGCTGCCTGAAAGCTTGCCGGACAAAGTTATGCAATACACATGATCCGCATCGCAATTATAAGCATTCATATATCTCTCAGGTGAAGGACATGCCGACTTAGGGCAAGTAGGACACTCTGCAACCCTTTTTATAAAATCTGCCTGGTCAAAGCTGTCATCATCTGAGATTGTATAATCACCAACCGTAAGTTCAAGAGGTACCCGCTCAAATCTGGGGTCGTTATGCAATTCCTCCGGCAGTTCACAGCAGCTGTCTACTACAATCTTATAACTCATTTCTTCACAATTCCTCTTATCTGTCGATGCACATAGTTCTGTTTATCCTCAGATGTAGTTTTAAAAACTACATCGATATCATACTATCATAGCCACTCCCTATAAGTAAACAATCATTGACAAAATATTATAGAATTTTTACAATTCTATTGAGTTATAACGATTAAAATAATTAATGAAATACCATCATCAATTTACTTCGGCAGCACCATTATCAGATGCTGTCAAAACATTAAATTATCTAAGGAATAATCATGCTTGCTATACGCATAGAATCTTCAAAAATCTTCATGAGTCAGCTGCTCGCAGGTAATCTGTTTGATCCCTTCCTGTTGGTGGAAGGCATGCTGGTAACCTCCATCACTTATAATTTTGACGGACATATCAATATGGATTTTTATCCGCTTGATGAACGTGATGCCGAGCACCATCCCTATGAATATCAGCCCTGGTCCGATACGCAAAAATGTGTATATGAGCTCGTCAAAGGAAGCAACACTCCTCTCTTAATGAGATTTATGCTTCAGATAAAACCTGACAAGGCCCTCGCAGCTCTCAGCAAAGAGCTCCCGGATTTTGACTTCAGTCAGGTCAAGGCACTGCTCATCAATATTAAGTACGAAGCCGGAAATGTAACCATCACCACCGGAACCTCCTACAAAACCTTCGTAATGGGGCACGAAGCCGATCAGCTTTGGGATAAGCTCTTCTGCAAATATTTGTCAGGTAAAGAAATAGAATACGAAATCTTATAAAAATAAGGCTATGATGCAATCGCACCATAGCCTTTAATTTCGTGGGGTATTGGGCAAACCGTTTACACTTCTGCAATGATTTCTATCTCGCACTTAACTCCCTTGGGAATGTCCTTAACCGCTACGCAGCTGCGAGCAGGCTTGCTAACGAAATATTTAGCATATACCGCATTGAATGCTGCAAAATCATTGATATCTGCAAGGAAACAGGTAGTCTTAACAACCTTCTCGTATGAGGTGCCTGCTGCCGCAAGAATTTCACCGATATTCTTGCATACTACTTCTGTCTGCTCCTCAATAGTCTGCGCCTCTACTGCACCTGTTGCAGGATTGATAGGAATCTGTCCTGATGCAAAGAGCATATTACCGGTAACAACAGCCTGTGAATAAGGTCCGATGGCTGCAGGTGCCTTATCTGTAGAAATTATATTCATTTTATGGGATCCTCCTCGTCGAACTCCGCAGTAATATAATAACCGCGATCATTCTGTTCTATCTTGGTTACAACACCTTCTGAAGATTTAAGTCGATAAATAAGCGGTATGTTTGGCGACATTGCAAGGAAAGGATCCTCAGGTGTACCGATGGAATAAAAGTAGTTGCTGGGGAGGGTTCCCTCAGTAACGATAACTGTCTGACCTTCGGTAAGATGTCCCGGTCTTTCATTCTTAAATACAATACTGCGCATTTATGCCTCCAATCGATTAACTCTTCAACAAATCTGAATCAGCAGCCAATCAATCCTGAGCCTGATACTTCTCACTCTGCATGCGAATAAGCTCTGAATCAGCGAAGTAATTAATTCTCATAGCTTCCTTAACCTCAGCCATAGTTTTAGCTGCAGTCTCTCTTGCCTTCTCGGTACCCTTCTTGAGAACCTCATATACATAAGGAATATCCTTCTCAAGCTCATGACGACGCTGTCTGATAGGCTCAAGCTCCTCGAAGAGAATCTCATTAAGAAGCTTTTTAACCTTAACATCACCGAGTCCGCCTCTGGTGTAATGATCCTTGAGCTCCTGGAGATTAGCATACTCGGGAAGATATCTCTCGAAATGCTCATCACGACAGAATGCATCAAGATATGTGAATACACAGTTACCCTCAAGATGACCGGGATCGGTAACCTTAAGATGCTGAGGGTCTGTGAACATCTTTCTCATGATTTTTTCCTTAACCTCATCAGCGCTCTCTGCAAGATAGATGCAGTTGCCGAGAGACTTACTCATCTTGGCATTACCGTCAATACCGGGAAGTCTCTGACAGCTCTCATTCTGGGGAATGAGTGCTTCACAATCTACAAGCACCGGCTTGTCGGGGCAGTAGATGTTGTTAAACTTCTGTACGATTTCCTTGGCCTGCTCAATCATAGGAAGCTGGTCAACACCTACAGGAACTGTAGTAGCCTTGAAAGCAGTGATATCCGCTGCCTGGCTGATAGGATATGTAAAGAAGCCTACAGGAATACTTGTCTCGAAATTACGAAGCTGAATCTCGTTCTTAACAGTAGGATTTCTCTGAAGTCTTGATACTGTTACAAGATTTGAATAGAAAAATGTAAGCTCGGTAAGCTCGGGAATCTGTGACTGAATGAAGATATTGCTCTTGGCGGGATCAAGTCCGGCTGACATATAGTCAAGAGCAACCTCGATAATATTCTGTCTGACCTTCTCAGGATTGCTGAAGTTGTCTGTGAGTGCCTGTGCATCGGCAATCATGATATAAATATCCTTGAACTCACCTGAATTCTGAAGTTCAACTCTTCTGCGAAGCGAACCTACATAATGTCCTATATGAAGTCTGCCGGTAGGTCTGTCACCGGTAAGAATAACCTTATCTGCCATTGTTCTTTCCACGAATAAAGCCAATCGACAAAGATTGCTTTTCTCGTATTCCTTTCTTTAACAATAATGTATCATTTTATCATTTATTAATATATCTATCAATGCTTATTAATACAGGTAAATCAGCGTCTGATATCTTTTTTGTACAGCACTTTTTCGCCGTTCTTTCTCTTCTTGAGCTCTTTTTCCGCTTCCTTCTCCATCTTGCGATACCCGCGCTCGTCCTGAGTAGCAATATCGACCATACGCTGAGTTACGCAATACATATCGGGCAAACGCTCCTCAGGAACCGTACCGACACAATCCTCTATGAGAAGCTCCAGACAACAGCTGAGCGATTCATCATAGTCCAACAGGGACTTAAGCTTTCCCTCCGGATTCTGCACCGGATTATCGCCGGTAAGCATATAATGGAACAGCCTTCCGAAAGCATACACATCGGAATTCAAATCCGAATTGCCCTCCATCTGTTCAGGAGCTGTAGCCCCCACAGTACCTGTTATAGCACTGTCATCGTCGTCAAGAAATCTTGCAGAGCCCATATCAACCAGTCGCACCTCAGCATTGGGAGTGATAATTATATTTTCAGCCTTGAGGTCTCTGAAAATCACCGGTCGTTCCTTGGTTTGAAGCCATCCGAGTCCGTCAGCCACAGTGAGTGCCATACGCATTGCTTCAGGCTGAGCGAAGCCCTTTCTGCGCCTTAGAACCTCTGCCAGATTCTCTCCCCAGATATATTCCATCAGAATGTAATACTTCCCCTCATCCTCTCCTGCTTCAACAAATGCAGGAAAAAGGTCATGGTCCGCATTTTCAAGAATATATGCTTCTCTCTCCCAAACAGTGCGACTGCTCAACACCTTAAGTGCATAATAACTACCGTCGTCTTTTTTCTTCAGTCTGTATATTTTTCCGAAGCTCCCTTCAGCCACCTGAACCGGCGCCTCGTACAATTCATCAAACTTCTTCATCTTCCGTACTCCTAAATCCTATTGCCACAAGGGATTTGCAGGCTACAGCCTCTATCTGCACAATCTCCCTTGCTGTTCGTTCAAGGGAAGCTTCATCTGAAGCATTACTCATTCCCGCCGCAATCTGTGCGGCAAAAAACTTGTCCGCCGTCATATCGCAATCGGCCAGAACAACAGCCCCGCCCACTTCAGGCTCAACCATAATTCCTGCACTTCCGGGCTCCATCGGTATTGCAATTGCTTTTCCAAACAACTCCTCAATACTGTATACACTTACCGTGCTTCCATTCTTAAATAAAGCAGCATTATCTCCTGCCAACAAAACACAGGCATAGTCCGTTGCGTTTATTCTCCCGGAAAAGTTTTTGCCCCCCAAGCCCTCGATGCAGACATTTATCAGACTCTCTGCTCCGTTTTTCTTGATATAAGGCACCAATGTATTTTGAAACCATTCTCCGATTTCAATTGAGAGACTGCGCTGCAATTCGCCACGCTTTGAAAATACGAGTGCAAGAACCAACTGAATATTCTGCGATTTTTCCTTACAAATGCAAGCCTCCTGAAGAACCTGCATACCTCCGCCGTCAGCCAAAGCCGCGCCGGTAATATATCTGACACCCCTCACACTATCTCCTACTATCTCTTACTATCTCCTACTTAATAAAGAATACATTTCTGATATCATTAAAGAATATAAATACAATAAGTATCAGGAAGAAAATAACTCCCACAAAGTGTACAATTGCTTCCTTGTCAGGAGGCACCGGCTTACCGCGAAGCATTTCCAAAATGATAAAAATCAGTCTGCCTCCATCCAATGCCGGTATGGGCAAAAGATTCAAAATTCCAAGGTTGACGGTAAGCATAAGCGCGATGTTTAGCATGTTTACAGCGACTGTACCGGCACCATATTCCTTGGTGCTCTCATAGGTTTCACTTACGACATTAGCCACGCCCACAGGACCGGCAATCTCAGTACTTTTAACCTTTCCGCGAATCAACTTCCACAGGCTTCCGTAAGTAGCCTTCAGATTATATCTCATCTCATACCAGGTATACTTTATGTACTGTAAACCATGGATTTCAATGAAGGTCCCATTTGAAATACCAATCAAATATCTCTGCTCGGTCTCATCGTATTGAGGCACCAGCACGGTCGTAAACTGCTCGCCGTTTCGCTCGTATACTACTTCAACTTCACCGCCGGTATATAAAGCATTGAACAACACGATATCCTCGTACAGACAAACCTTTTGTCCGTTGAGTGAAATCATTCTGTCTCCCGCCTCGATTCCAGCTGCTTCTGCTGCACCGCCGGGGATTACCTCAGTCGCAATCGGGTCTCTGATTGCAACATTGCATACCATAATAAACGCTATGATAAAGCCCAAAATGATATTGAATAAAGGGCCTGCTACAACTGTAGCAAAACGGCTCCATACTGAAGCCTTGATGAAAGATCCCGAATCATCCTTTGCAGAGCTTTCTTCCGTTTCTACCACTTCATCAGAACCTTCATCCTCTTCAATAAAACCGGCCTCAGCCTTATCCTTAAGCTTTTTCTTTTCTGATTCCTCAGCCATACTCGCTGCGTCCATTCCCTCGAACACGCAAGCGCCGCCTAATGGCAACAGCCTGATGGAATACTCCGTCCCATTCTTTTTCCAATGAATAAGCTTAGGACCAAAGCCTATATAAAATTCAACCACCTTGATTCCATTAGCTTTTGCAATAAGAAAATGTCCAAACTCATGAGACACTACTACTACGCAAAAAATCAGCAGGAACAATAATATACTGATTACTCTTGACCAGATTTCCATAAATCATAAACCTCTGCCTCCGCCGCAAGAATCTCCTCCACCGACGGATTATTAACAACCTTGTGAGCATCCATAGCCTTTTCGATAATTTCATATATCTCAAGGAAAGATATTTTTTTATCGAGGAACCCGGCAACTGCAAGTTCATTAGCCGCATTAAATACAGTCGGCATACTTCCGCCCTGCTGCGCTGCTCTGAGTGCAAGCGGCAGTCCCTTAAATACAGCTGTATCAGGCTTTTCAAAAGTAAGCTGTGCCACCTCAAAGAGATCCAGCTTGGTACCATTCATACTAAGTCTCTCAGGGTAAAACAACGCATACTGTATAGGCAGCTTCATATCGGGTGTCCCCATCTGTCCTATAACTGCACCATCTTCAAATTCTACCGCTGAATGTAAGATGCTTTGAGGATGAACCACTACCTGAACACGCTCCGGCTCCACTCCGAATAACCAGCTGGCCTCAAGCACCTCAAGACCTTTATTTACCAATGATGCCGAATCAACGGTAATCTTACGTCCCATAGACCAATTGGGATGTTTTAACGCATCCTCTACAGTCTTGGTACGCAGCTGCTCGGTAGTCATTCCTCTGAATGGACCTCCCGAAGCGGTCAACAAAATCTTTTTAATCTTGTTGCCATGCTCTCCGTTAAGAGACTGAAATATTGCAGAATGTTCACTGTCGACAGGAAGGATTTTTACTCCCTTTTTCTCTGCCAACGGCATAATGATGTGTCCTGCACACACCAGTGTTTCCTTATTCGCAAGTGCTATATCCTTACCGGCTTCGATTGCAGCAATGGTAGGACGAATACCTATCATTCCTACCACAGCAGTCAACACTATATCTGCATCCGGAAGAACTGATATTTCCAGCAGACCTTCCATTCCGGTCAACACCTTAACCGAAGTATCTGCCACACGTATTTTAAGAGCCTCTGCCGCTTCCTTCGTCCACATAACCGCTACTTGAGGCTTGAACTCTCTTATCTGCTTTTCCATTAAATCCACATTGGTTCCTGCTGCCAATGCAAGCACAGACAAGCTCTCGTGATAGCTTCTCACCACCTCAAGCGTCTGTGTTCCGATTGAGCCTGTCGAACCAAGTACAACTATATTCTTATGTGTCATCACTGACCTCCACGCTCTTATATAGCAACATAGCCACAGGATATCCCGTACAAACGTGTATATCCTGTGACTACCATATTTTCAAAACCGGTAATATTCCGCATCATCAGCCCAGCTTGATAAGAACTAGTGACAGTGCATACACTGCTACTCCTGTAACAAGTGTACTGTCAAAGCGATCCATAATTCCGCCGTGTCCGGGTATAAGCTTTGAATAATCCTTAAAGCCCTTATGTCTCTTGATTCCGGAAGCAACTAAATCTCCGGCCATTCCCATAAGCGCACCAATCATACAAATAATTGCAATGAAGATGAAAATATACTTCTCTCCGGTAATCTTTCCTACATAAAAGTAGCCGTAGGTAGCTCCTAAAATGCCTGCCGAAATGACTCCGCCAATACATCCCTCCAAAGATTTGTTGGGGCTCAAGGTAGGGAATACCTTCTTCTTGCCATATGCTATTCCAAACAAATATGCAAAGGTGTCACAGCCCCATGAGCTTATAACTATGAGCCATATGAGCCACTTACCGTCTTCGCCTATTTCTCTGGTCATATAGATGAACGAAAGAAATACCGGGCAATAAATAATCGAAAAAACAAGGGTCGCAATTCTGTCGATATTTACCTTGGGGAACTGTGATACATATACGAATAAAATTCCTACAATAAAGGTAATTACGACTGCAAACTGATACGATGCATCCTTAAGAAATACCATTGCGAGATAGTACAAAACTATACCGATGACTGCAATGATATCCATGCTATCAAATTTTTTCTTATTTGGCAGTGGTGCTCTCTCTGCTCCCGGAACGGCATTCGGATTAGCCATAGCCTTGCTAAGCTCCCAGTATCCGATTATCGATACTATGAGCAATGCCGCCGCCAACGGATAACCGCCTATAAAAAACAGCACAAGTACTGCAGCAATTAGAAATACAGCGCTTATTGTTCTGGTCCCAAACATTTAACCCTCCACGAGCCCGCCGTAACGTCTCTCACGTCCGTTGAAAGCATCTATTGCTTTCTCGAGCTCAGCTTTATTAAAATCAGGCCATGCCACAGGTGTAAAATAAAACTCTGTATATGCAAGCTGCCAAAGTAGGAAATTTGAAATTCTCTGATCTCCGCAGGTTCTGATAAGCAAATCGGGATCCGGTATTCCACCTGTATCCAACGAATCTGAAATCATCTGCTCAGAGATATCTTCAGGTTTGATTTCGCCGGAAGCTGCCTTCCGAGCAATATCTGTAATTCCACGGCGTATCTCATCTCTTCCGCCATAATTGATGGCTATCTGAAAATGCAGTCCGGTATTATTTGCGGTATCTCTTTCCAAGTTCTCGATACTGCTTAACAAATCAGGTGAAAGTTTAGACTTATCACCGATAACCTTGATTCTGACATTATTCTTGGCAGCCTTTTTAAGGCTTCCGTTCATATATGTCTTGAGAAGTCCCATAAGTGCAGTGACTTCATCCGCCGGTCTGCTCCAATTCTCAGTGGAAAAAGCATATACAGTAAAATATTTAATTCCCAACTCATCAACCACATAGAGCATATCCTCGACAACCTTGGCGCCTTGGATGTGTCCTGCAGTTCGGGGAAGTCCCTTAGACTTGGCCCATCTTCCGTTACCGTCTAATATGATGGCAACGTGCTTTGGAATCTTTCTTTCTTCTCCCACTTTATATCCCTCAATTCTGTTTGTTCCTTGAAAACAAAGAACTTGATGTTAGTACAAATAAAACGACCAAAATTATACGGTCATAAGCTCCTTGGTCTTAGCCTCAACAAGTACATCGATGTCCTTAACATACTTGTCGGTAAGCTTCTGAAGCTCATCCTCAAGTCCCTTGATTTCATCCTCTGAAACCTCAGTCTTTGCAAGCTTCTTGAAAGAATCGTTGCCGTCACGACGTACGTTTCTAACTGCAACCTTAGCATCCTCTGCCTTCTTCTTAACGTCCTTAACAAGCTCCTTACGACGCTCCTCTGTAAGCTCAGGGAATACGAGTCTGATTACAGAACCGTCATTTGTAGGATTGATTCCGATATCAGAGGTCATGATTGCCTTCTCGATTTCCTTAAGAAGACTCTTCTCCCAAGGTGCAATCTGAATGATACGAGCTTCAGGAACATTAACGTTAGCTACGCTCTGAATAGGTGAAGGGGTTCCGTAATAATCTACACGAAGCTTGTCAAGAACATGAGGGTTAGCTCTTCCTGCACGGATAGCAGCATAATCAGCCTCAAGATGCTCATAAGCCTTAGTCATTTTTTCGTCATAAATCTCTAATCTTGCGTCCATTTTGGTAAACTCCTTAAATCATTGTTGTTAATTGGTTGTGATTATTTTTAGTTATTAATTGCCGGTTATTAAATAAATTACCTTATTTACACGGTAACCTTGGTTCCGTTGAATTTGCCCTGCATAGTATTTACAATGCTGTTCTCTTCATTCAGGTCAAATACCCACATTGCCTTCTTATTATCTCTTGCAAGGATAGATGCTGTCATATCAACCACCTGAAGGTTCTTTGCAATAACCTCATCGATGGTAATTTCATCGTACTTCTTAGCATCAGGATTCTTGGCCGGATCAGAATCATATACACCGTCGATTGACTTTGCAAGAAGAATTACATCAGCCTCAACTTCGATAGCTCTGAGCACAACACCGGTATCGGTAGAGAAGTAAGGATGTCCGGTACCACCTGCAAAGAATACTACCTGTCCATGTGCAAAATACTTATTAGCTCTGTCCTTAGAGAAAAGCTTTGTGAAGGAACCACACTCAAAAGGAGTAAGAACATTGGTGCTCATTCCTACGCTTCTGAAAATTTCAGAAACATAAATGCAGTTCATAATTGTAGCAAGCATTCCAATCTGGTCTGCTTTGGTACGATCAATATTTTCACTTGAACGGCCGCGCCAGAAATTACCGCCACCAGTAACAATACCAACCTCTATTCCGTCATCAACAAGCTTCTTAACCTGAAGAGCAACTCTACGAACTGTCTCCTCATCAAATCCCATCTTGTTGGGTCCTGCAAGTGCTTCTCCGCTAAGTTTTAATAAAATACGCATTTTATTATTTCCTTTCTTATCATTCTCAAACCGAGAATTGTATTTACGGTATATGCTGTACAAGCTCTGTGGATGAAGTGATAGGCAATATTGCCGTGTCCTCCATAGCCATAATCCTCTCTATTACTATCGGAAGTGCTTCCACCGTGGTTCCCTTGGTAACCGTGTCATGGAACAGTATTACCGAAGTGCCCCTGGTCATAATATCAAAGGTTGATGCATCTACTATAGACTCAACCGCTACACCATTGGTATTGGCATCACCCGAGGTTACATTCCAATCAAAATGAGTGATTCCTCTGTTTTTCAGATATTCGGTACACTTGTGCATATCCACCTTACTTACAGTGTTAGAGCTTCCTCCGGGGAACCTGTAAAATTGCGGTTCAATTCCCGTAGTCTCGGTAAGCAGTGTAAAAATCTTCTCAAAATCCTGTTCGAAGGCAGTTGAATTCTTGTATATCTCTGCATACTTGTGAGAATAAGAATGCATTCCCAAAGTATGTCCTCTGTCTATGATTTCTTTATATAATCTGAGGGATTCCTCATCCTCTTTTCCTATTACGAAAAAGGTTGCCTTGACTCCGTACTGATCCAGTATATCAAGAATCTGCTCCGTATATGAACTGGGTCCGTCATCAAAGGTCAAATAAACTTTATGAGCGGCTTTTTCCGGGTCAAATTTGGCCGCCAATTCTTCAGCCTCGATTTCTGCCAGCCTTGCCTCTCGGTCCTGATAGAAGGTCCCCCAACTGTCGTTGATGCCGGTCTCCTCGACATTTACCAGTCGGCTGCCGCGCTCCATACCCTCATTATGCTCCAGCATCAGTATCGCCATCTGCGATTCCAAATTGTACAATCTGTTCTGCATCTGATGCTGTCTGACCAAAAGAATAACGCATGCAATAATAGCAAAAAAAGACAGTATTATCGGTACCATCTGTACATCTCTTCTTATTCTGCTGTAGCGCTGATTTGTGCGTTCTCCTTCATTTTTGGGCATAGTACTGCTATCCTTCCATACTTATTCAACAGTATATCATAACAAAGCAAAAGCACCAAACACTTTTTATGCTCCGTAATTCTCTCCCCAGCCCTATATTTAGGCTAAATCCGTGTTTTTTCTTGCAGTCTTTATGTTCATATACTATAATGTGTAGCGATTTGTACAGACACAGGTTTCCTATTTTTATATATAGCAGCCTGCATGATATATATTTATAGAAAGAGGATGAAAAAATGAGTTTCGAGTTCATAAAGAAGCTTCCCACTCCCGATGAGATTCGTGAGCAGTATCCTGTTCCCGCGGTAGTCGCAGAAGCTAAAAGAGAAAGAGACGCCGAAATCCGTGAGGTACTCACCGGAAACAGTAATAAGTTCCTTGTAATCATCGGACCATGTTCTGCCGATAACGAGGATTCTGTATGTGATTATATCAACAGACTTGCAAGAGTTAATGAGAAGGTTAAGGATAAGCTGATCCTTATCCCCAGAATCTATACCAACAAGCCCAGAACCACTGGTGAAGGCTACAAGGGAATGGTTCACCAGCCCAATCCTGAAAAGGATACCGACTTCCTCGCAGGACTTTTGGCAATCCGCCATATGCACATCCGTGCAGCACAGGAGTCAGGACTTACAGCAGCAGATGAAATGCTCTATCCCGAAAACTGGGGCTACCTTTCAGATTTACTCTCATATGTAGCAGTAGGTGCCCGTTCCGTAGAAGACCAGCAGCACAGACTTACCGTAAGCGGTTTTGATGTACCTGCCGGAATGAAAAATCCTACCTCAGGAGATTTCTCTGTAATGATGAATTCAGTATATGCCGCTCAGCACGGACATTCCTTCATCTACAGAGGCTGGGAGGTAAACACCACAGGTAATGAGCTTGCTCACACCATCCTGCGCGGTGCCACCAACAAGCACGGCAACAACACTCCCAACTATCACTACGAAGACATCATGCGTCTCATCGAGATGTATGACAAGATGGACCTCAAGAATCCCGCTTGCGTAATCGATGCCAACCACTCTAACTCTAACAAGAAGTTTGAGCAGCAGATTCGTATCGTAAAAGAAATTATGCACAACCGCAAGATTAATTCAGATATCAATAATCTCGTTAAGGGTGTAATGATTGAGAGCTATATTGAGGAAGGCTGCCAGAAGGTCGGCGGCGGTGTATACGGAAAGTCAATCACCGATCCCTGCCTTGGATGGGAGGATTCTGAGAAGCTTATCTACGACATCGCAGATACAATCAAGTAAATATATTTACAGACACATGTTTACTTATAGGTCACATGTTTACTTATAGTCACATGTTTACCAAAACAAAACCGGGTTACAGCTAAGCTGCCACCCGGTTATTTGTTTGCTTAAATTGTTCTTATCCTCTCGGATGCGCTCCACTGTAGGTCTTGCGCAGGTCATTTTGACCCATCTGTGCATAAACCTGAGTAGTATATACATCCGAATGCCCCAACATCTCTGATACACTATGAATGTCTGCACCATTTGCAACCAAATGAGCTGCAAAGGAATGTCTGAGGGTGTGAGGAGTAATCTCCATCTCTATTCCTGCCTTCTTACCGTATGCCTTGATAAGCTTCCAAAAGCCCTGACGGCTCATTGGCTCACCCAGACAACTCGGGAACAGAATATCGGTCTCATTGCCCTTAAGCATCTGAAGACGTCCTTCCTTAAGATAAACCATCAATGCTTCACGCGTCTTGGCACCGAATGGAATACTTCTATTTTTACAGCTTATCATATTGGTCTTTAAGTCAACATCATCAACCTTAAGTCCGATAAGTTCAGATACTCTGATACCGGTAGCATACAATACTTCCAACATAGCCTTATCTCTGATGCCCTTAGGGTCAGTGCACTTGGGCTGATTCAAAAGTCTGCGTACCTCTTCCTCGGTCAATATTTCCGGAGTCTTCTTTTCAATCTTAGGTGCCTGAAGACATTCTGATACATCTTCATCTACCATATGCTCGGTATAAAGATAATGGAAAAATGCATGAATAGATGCTACATTTCTTGAAATGGTAGCAGCCTTAAAATCACCCGCCTCAAGATAAACAATATATGACTTGAGGTTAGCTGCAGATACCTGACTCACATCATGGATTGCGAGAGCCTTGCAATATTCATTCAATTTTACAAGATCACGCTTGTAGGATAAACGTGTATTCTCTGACATCTTCTTTTCATCTTCAAGATAGCAGATAAATGAATTAAGTTCTTTATTCATTTTTACGTCTCCTCCTTCCATCGCATTTCCCGTGTTTTTATTCGGATTCAGTTCAAAATACATGACACTAATGCCACTATTTTTTCGGTATACACAATCCGGTCTCCAACACGGCAAAGCCTATTATAATAAGGCTTATTTCTATTTGCAAGGTGGCAATTTTGCCTATAAAATCCACTAAATTTCTACTTATTTTCTACCATCACAAGATAACGGATTTTCAAAATAATAAAAGCCCAATATATTGTCAAAACAAATGTTTGAGGCAATAAATTCGGGCTTATTATTTTTTAATTTTTTTTCAAATATTATGTTCTTAAACGTTCCTAAATCGTTCTTAAATGAATTATTACTTTATTGTCATATTTTTTTCAGCAGCATATACATTATAAATGCTGATGCAAAGATTCTTTAAGACATCATTCCCTAAAGAACTGCCATCCAGACAATATGACATTACACTATAATCCATTTTCCACTTTTCATCAGTAGAAGCCTTTGAGATTACTATTTCGCGCTTGCTATCCATGCTTGATAGCAGACATCCATATAAATCCTCACAATAATACAGATTATTACCGCATTCTATTAACTTGACTGCTACACCGCTGATTGTAACCACACAGCCGTCCAGATTTCCCCTAAAGTAATGACGCATTCCCGGAACTCCCACCATAATCAGAGAAGTCCCCAGATATTCCACGCCATTAATTCCGCTATACATTGTACCCGGAGCTGAATAAATTTTTTTACCCAGATTATCGTCACTAATTATTTCTGAATATTTTGTGTAGATAACTCCATTCGCCACAAGATCAGGGTTAAAATAATATGCTGTATTATCACAATACTCTATCAGAGCCTTCGCTAAATTCTTTTCAGCCTGGCTTTTGGCTGCATCACTATAAATAGCATTAAAATAATCTATCAGTTTCCAGCTTCCGGATGAAACAGTCCTGCCATCATAAGTAAAATCCAAAGTACATCCCTGCTCATCCACAATATATACGCTATTTGCAGACCTCATATATTGGGGAAGTACTTCATAGGTTGCTATATATCTGCCGTACTGATCAACAGTCATCGAATCTGATGGTACTGTCACTTTTCCTGAAGGTCCGTCAACAACCACTGAACTGTTCTTCGGAATATTATCAAAATACAAATCGAGCGATATCATATTTGTCAGCTTTGCAATTCCACCAAGTAATTCAGCATTCTTGGGTGCAAGCTCTGTTTCCCTTACTGCACCACATCCCGAACAGGTCTCTACCTGAATAGCCGGAGTACTTCCTGTTGCCGGTTTTGTATCTGTAACAACATAATTATGTGTAACATTTACATTAACAGTCTTTTTTAGTAAAGAATTTTTTACTCCAATTGTTATTACCGCCGTTCCGGTTTCTGTTCCAACCACGGCACTGTATATATTCGAGCCTCTTAATACAAAACCCTTTATTATACCTTCATTGTCAGATGAAAAATAAAAATCTTTGTTCTGAGCATCTGCAGGAGTAACTGAATAGAGTGAAAAATGAAGCGACTTAGAGCAGTCCAAATTCAGTGTACTTCCAATGTTCAAGTAATAATATCTACCATAATAGCTTTCATCATTACTATATATGAGTTCAAAATCTGTTAATGTAGTAAGTTCATTTTTATCACCACAGTTTCTGCACTCTCTTGATAAAGTACCATCATTATTATCTGTATATATGTATGAATGTCCGAAATTCCAAATCTTTGTTTCAGTCTTTGAAAGATTTGTGTAATCTATGGTGTTAAATGTCAGTTTTTCGTTATTGTAAACATACCATACAATCTTTGAACCCATCTTCTGTGGCTCACAGTCAGACAATTCACCGCTCATATAATATATATTTCCGACAGGTTTTCCCTCCCCGTCAATATTACAGTAATAAACATAAGCTCCCCTAGCCCACATAAGCAGCAACGAATCCGATCCCAGCTTAATCAAATAAGGATTTCTGGCTGTCTCCTCACCGTCAGCAAAATCAGTATACTGAATATAATCAATGTCAAAATTGGTTTCCATTTGACCGAACCAGTAGTAGTAACCATCATCGTACTGCTTCTTTATCTGCACCGGATTTTGTGTCATTGCCGTTTTATTTACACTCGCAATATAAATATTACGAGTCATACTATTACTGTAATCGGCCTGATTATTTAAGCTATACGCAATTAAATAATTCGTACTTGTAACCTCGAAGCCTCCTACAGTTGCTCCGGTCCAGTTTTCTCCATGGTTACCGGCAAACTCAGGGATAACATATCCACGCGCACCATTCAAGCTATCTACGCTATTATATTTTACAAGATTAATTCCTCTCTCGTTTGCATCCCCATGGTCTACTGTTACTACATACCCGTTATCAATTCTCACGAACTGATTAAATGAATGCGATATATATCCCATCGACATGCTGGCCACTTCATACTGCGCCTGCATTACAGACATATTCGCTGTATCAATCTTCATACTTACACTGGCCTGATGCCCGCCGTACATCTGATGACTGGTTCTGATATAAAGCTTTGTGCCATACTTTACAAATCGCGCACTGCCTGACCTGAATGGTATTGTAGTATTTGCGCCCATAAGAGAAGCTACGGCGGGATATCTGTTCCAGTTCTTGTCATATCTGGTTACTCTGAAAACCTCGACATTATCATCCTTATTCGGATTGTTCTGTCCGCTCAGTATATAATAATAATTCTCATCACTGAAAAAGCCTCCAAAAACAGGAAGTTCAACCGGTATTCTCCTAGTCTTATTCTTAATCAGATTAAAATCAGAGTCAAAATACTGAACATAATATCCATCTGTACCTCCATTACCCTGAAACCGCATGACACTACCGTCCGAAAGGTATACTATATTAGAATAATTAACAGAGGCCTTATAATCATACCTGCTTTTGCTATAATCATTCAGATTTATATTACTGCCTTCAATATAAAAGCATTCATCTACGCTACTCTCGGAATAAACATTATCAGCTCTCAGATAAACCGCATTTACCTTGGTATTTAAGGCAGTCCCCACCGTTTCTTCTTCAATTTCATTTACGATAAATTCCTCAGTTATATTTATCTCAGTTTCGGTGATTTCATCAGTTCCGCCTGCTTCTTCGTCTGCAACGATTTCATCAGTTTCACCTATTTCTTCATCTGCAACGTTTTCATCAGTTTCACCTATTTCTTCTTCTGCAGCGTTTTCATCAGTTTCATATATTTCATTTGCATTGATTTCATCTGCCAATGCTCCTGCTGTCGGACCCAGCGCTGCCAGCACTACTGTCA
>JAKSRU010000031.1 GCA_024403475.1 Lachnospiraceae bacterium
TTACTAAATTTTTGATATCTTGTCTACTTTCTTTTACAATAATTTTACGACCGGTGGTCAATGTAAGCACCGTATCGGGTGTCTCCTCCACAAGCTCCAAAAGATGCGGATTTATAAGCAATTTTGTACCATTTAACCTAGTAACCTCTATCATTTTGCCACCTTTTTGTTCTCAAAATAATTCTAAAAATATTTCAAATATTAATTTTCTTAAATAGCCGAAAAAGGAACGGAAAATTTCCGTTCCTTTTTAGTATTAATTTTGAAGGCATTAATGCGAAAAATATTAATCACTTTGCCGTCAATTCACCTCGCAAATTATCTCTTCAGGTTGGTAAGTTCTTCAAGCAATGTATCTGATACAGTAATGATACGGCTGTTTGCCTGGAAGCCTCTCTGGGTAGTAATCATATTGGTAAACTCAGTTGAAAGGTCTACATTACTCATTTCCAAAACACCGGTAGACATATATCCGCCATTGGCAGTTACATCAATTCCGATTCCGTCGAACTCTCCGGAGTTCATGGTTGCAGAATAAAGATTGTCGCCTTCCTTTGCAAGACCTGATGCATTTGAAAAGCTTGCAGTAGCAATCTGGCCGAGAAGCTTTGTCATACCATTGTCGTAGCTGGCATAAATCATACCGTTATTCTGTACGGTAACTCCGATCATATCACCGAGCATACGTCCTGAACCGATACCGTTCTTATCACCGCTGGTAGCGGTAACAGTTGATGTACCATTGTTGTTGTACATTGACATTTCTGCGAAATCTACAACAATATCTTCAAACTCTCCGCCAAGAGCAGAGAAATTAATAATTGCCGAAGTAGAAGTGGTTCCGTTAAGTCCGCTGAATGCACCGGTAGCAGTATTGAAGTTAAGGTTTATACCATCAATTTTTCTACCGTCCACATTAATTTCAGCTCCGTCTGCAGCTGCGCCGCTTACGCTGTTTAAGTTGCCCGCTGCAAGGAGATCAGCGATATAGCTGTCACTTGCTGTGAGAGCTCCGTCTGCATCAGAGTCAATACCAAGGCTCAAAAACTCTGCGGTAGAACCTGCATAGCCGTATGCCTTAGCAATTGCATCAAGCTGAGTCTGCTGTTCCTCGGTATAATTGCCTTCCGCATCAGGTGCAATGGGAACTGTAGCTACCACATTACCGTCAGCATCCTTAAGAGTATTACCATCCCACTGGTATGAACCGTCAAGAACGATGGTTCCTTTGCTGAGAGTGGTATTGCTTCCAAAGGCTTCGATTCCCGAAATATCAATTGAGTTTCCTTCAGAGTCAAGAAGCTTTGTAAGCTCTACAGAATAAACACCTGCATTGTCTGACTCCTTAACAGTAAGTCTTGCAGTGTAGCTGTAGCCGAGTGCATCATAGAAATTAAGGTTGATGCTCTTACCTGCATCTGAAGTTACATCTGTATCATTCTGATCGAGGATACCTGAAAGATAAGCCTTGGTAGTTGCCTCCGGAGGATAGGTCATATTGGCTGCGCTCATAATTCTGAGTGCAGATACGCTCTCCTGCTTAATCTCTCCGGTGGTTTCATCAACCTGCCAACCCATTACATTGTAACCGGTTGAAGTCATTGCAAGATTACCTGCGCCGTCAACATAGAAAGAACCGTCGCGGGTGAAGAAATTTGAAGAACCGTTGTTAACTACGAAGAAGTTATCACCGGTAATCATGATATCAAAAGGATTTCCTGTAGACTGCGCAGAACCCTGTGTGGTGATTGCTACAGAAATTGCTCCGCTCTTAACACCGAGACCAATCTGCTTGGCATTGGTACCACCTGTACCGGTAGCTGCGTTAGGTCCGCTGGCGGCGGCTGTGGTCTGGCTCATAAGTTCACTGAAGGTGATAGAGCTTGACTTGAATGCGGTAGTGTTAACGTTCGCGATGTTGTTACCGATAACGTCCATCTTGGTCTGGTGTGTTTTAAGTCCTGACACACCTGAGTAAAGTGATCTCATCATAAGGCATTTCCTCCTAAAGCTATTAGCTTCGGAGTAGTCATCCGTGGCTTCGTCTCTCTCTCGGAAGCCGCGACCCCCATCCAGGTCCGGTCGTTACATAATGACTGCTCCATTAATATGTGTGAATACATTTTCCACTGTTTCGGTGGAATCCATTGCTGTTACTACTGTCTGATTCGGTATGTTTACGATAAACGCCATATCGTCTACCAAAACAAGCGAATCCTTAATTCCTTTTTCTGCTGCCTTTTTTGCGCCGTCGTTCAATCGGTTCATCTGATCGTCGGTCATCTCGATGCCTCTGTCGCTCATTCTAAAGGATGCATGCTTTGAAAACTTAAGTCCCTGCTCCTCTAAGCTCTTCTGCGAAAGGACCTGTCCGAAGCTGAGTCCGTCAGCATTTTTTGTCCCCGCCGCATCATTGCTTTGCTTGGGTGCATTGATAACCTGATTGGCCAATTGATCGATGGAAAGGAAGCCGTTTTTCTGAATATCCATATTCATTCCCCTTTTCATCCTGAAGCCATTGTTACTGACACTTTTTATATCGGCAGAGATTCATCAAAAAATAACCCCTGCCGATAAAAAACTTATGCTTTATCGTACTTATTATTGTACTTACTATCGTACCTATGCTTGCACTTAAGATTTTGAATCGCCGGTCAAGGCTGCAGCTCTTAAAATCGATAACTGCTCTGTGTATTTTGTAAGTCTGGTCACGGTATCTTTTGCAATAAACTGCTTCTGATAATCACTCATAGAATTATATGCTTCATTGAGTTCATCGATAGTCTTGGCATTGTTTGAAATAGTAATATTTGCAACCGCCGGAAGCTTATTTAACTTAGCCGTGAAATTGTATGCATCAGTAGAAGCATTCAAATACTCTCTGTCCACAACAGTATCCAAATCCTCAAGAGCATAGAGCGATTCGTTGATTGACAGATATGCTTTGTTGTTCTCGTATACAACATAGTCAACCTTACCCTGAACGTACTGAGCAGTTCCGTTAGATGAAGTGGTTTTGATATAAACCTCCTGACCCACAAGACTGCTGGCTCTGGTTAAATCCATGTTTGAAGCCATATTGCTGAGCGATTCAACCTCAGAGAACTGAGCATACTGAGTAATATATTCTGTATTTGAGGTAGGCTCCAGGGGATCCTGATTTTGCATCTCTGCCACCAGAAGCTGAAGAAAAGCATCCTTGTCCATATCGTTTCCGGCTGATGAAGCCTTGGAAAGCGAATTCTGTGTGGCTGTTTCCTGAACCTTGCCATCCTGTATAATTGCTGATACTGCCATAGTTATTCTCCTCTATGCCTGCAGATCCATTGTGCTGCCGTTTGCAGTCATCATCTCGGCTGCAAGTCTTTCTTCCTCATCCATCTCCTCAGGAATATCCATACCCGGTGTGATCTGAAGTCTTCTCACACGTCTGGGTCTTCCGGCCTCCTGTTCTTCTTCTCTGTGTCCCTGCTGTTCAAGGTTCTCAGAAAAGCTGTTGGTTCCAACCGACACTTCAATGGATGTAACCTTTATTCCCTGCTCTTCAAAGCGCTGCTGAAGCTGAATCATCTGAGTTTCAAGCACTGCTCTTACCTGCTCGTTTTGAGCTATAAAGCTTGCAGAGATATTTCCGCCTCTATTTGTCAGGCTAATCTGTACATTGCCCAAAGAAGCAGGATGAAGCTGCATTTCCAAGGTCTGACTGTCAGCCTTCACATTAGACTTGATATAATCAAGAATCTGGTCTGCAATCTGTTGTGCATTTGCTGAAGTCAGGCTGCCCATACCATCTCCTGCGGTAACAGGCACTGTAGCGGGATTCTGAGCCATATTCTCAGCTCCGGCATATGCATTTCCTGCTTCGTTTCCGTTCTGATTATCAGTCTCTCGGCTCGACTTAACTGCACTCTCATCTCCAAGTTTTGAAGATATATCTTCACCGAAAGAAATACTTTCATCCTCTGAAGCGGCGGCATTTGCATCGTTCCCCTGTATAGACTTCATATCCTTTACAAGATCACGCAGCTCTTCCACACTCAGTCCCTCAATATCACTTCCTGATTTTAAGAGTTCTTCAAGTGCTTCGGCAATATTTTGAAATTGTTCGTATTTGGATTCATCAGTAAGAAGTGCGAGGGAATCCTCTGCACCCATTGCCTGAAGAGCAAACGCCGACAAATTTTCAATATTGAGTAAGTCCTCTGCGGTCATACCCAAAGCATTCAACAAATCCTGCGCCTCTTCGGGTGAAATCTGAAGAATGTTTTCAATCCGTTCGAGCAATGTAATCGCCGCAGTTGAAAGAGCCTCTTCAGCCTTCTCAATATCCTCTGCGTCGGGAGTGTCACCGCTCTTATCGGTCTTACTTTCAGACGATATCTTCTTATCGCCTGAAACTTTGTCCTGCTTTTCATCAGTGCGTGATGTCTTTCCGGCTTCACGCTTATCCTCTCCGGCAATTCGGTCCGAGTTCTTTTTCTGATCAAAGCTGGGCTTGTTGTCCGCCATTCCTTTTCCGATACCGCCGATTAAATCGGTTCCGCTCGCACCTTCCTGTGCGATGCCTGCATTCAGTATGCTTTCAAAGCTTGGCGAATTGCTTGATGTGTCACTTGAAACATTACTTGAAATTCTGTTTACCATCTGCGCCTGCACAGATGCATTCAGCCCTCCAAGAAGGTTTCCCACATCGTTAACTGATGTGCTGCCCATAAGCATTTCTCCTTCCCAATATTCAGTTTATCCGCCTGTGGGTCAAACCAACCCACAGGCCTATATAAGGTTACATTTACTTTATCGGATGCCCCTCCCAAAAACTTAAGTCTCGGGATCCATAATTTTTGTAATCTTTGCAGCTATCTCAGAATCCATAACTCCAAGTATTGCTCCACGTTCTTCGGAATTCATAGCACCTAAAATCTTGGCAGCAAGCTCAAGACCCTCCGCATCATCCATAGCCTCGAAAATACCCGCAGCCTGCTTGGGCTTCATCTGAGAATAAGCCTCTGCATAATCCTTTATTTCCTGCTCCACCTCAAGCTTAGCCACTACCTGCTTGTACAGATACTCAGCTGTAGTCGGGTCTATTGACTCATAGTACTTTTGGTACTCCTCAGCTCCGGGACCGTTCTCAGCGTATATTACCTCCTCATAAAACTCAGTTCTGATACGCTGGAATTCCACCTGCATATTCTCAAACTCCTGAAGTCTTGCGACCTCAGCGGTCAGCGAGGTAATCTGTTCATCCTTTTCTGCATTCTGCTTTTGCGCCTCACTCAGCTGAAGCTCCAATGCATAAATCTGGTTAACTGCCTCCTCAAGGCTGGTATATCCGCCATACACCTCGGGATCCTTATTCATCGTTGCGGTTGCTCCGGGCAGGATCTTGTTCAGTACCGGTACATCCTTAAGAATAGGTGTCATGACCGAGCTTCCGAAGCCGCCTACATCCAGCTTGATAATAACCAGCACTACAGCCAGCCAAAGGACAACGATAAACGCAGTAGCCAGAAATGTCACGAAGCCGTTTCCTTCTCTGTCTTCATCAAGAGCCTCCTCCTGCTTTGCAATTTCCTTTGCACGCTTACGCGCAGCCTGCTTAGATTTGGCCTGATCCTTTTTTATCTGCTTTTTTTCATTTTCAAGTTTTTTGCGCTGTTCATCTGCAGCTTTTTCTTCAGGTGTGCGTTCCTTAGCCATAATTCATCCTCACGCTTTTGTCTTCTGACCATAGGTATAACTGGTCAGTTCATCTACTACCTTACTCTCAGCTCTGTTCTCTTCAATCAGGTATTCTTCAAAAGCCTTATCTCGAAGCCTTTCGTAGGTCTTCTTCTCCGCCATTGCCTCAGACATCTTGCGTCTGGCTCTCTCTACATTAGCCTCAGCCTTGTTGACATTAATTATTTGGTCTTCAATCTTCCGATCGATATATTCCTTGGCAAGACGATTTTCATCTATTTCACGAAAATCAAGTTTCCCTTGAACAAGCTCCTGTCCCTCAGCAATGAGCTGTTCCTTCCGCTCATACAGTCCGGCCAAAATTCTCTTTTGTTCCTCCAGCAATCCTGCCGCATTGGCAAAATCCTGTCTGGCTTGAGCTTCTATTTTTTCTTTTATATCCAGGACATTTTGAAGTCCGAATACAAATTTAGCCATTGCTTAAATTAACTCCAAACAAAAGTCTAAGCTGATTTATTACACAAATATACTCATCAGCATATCAACGCTCTCATCAAAGGTATATTTATCATCAGTTTCCTGAAGCAGGAACTCGGTAACCGCTTCATTCTTAGAAATCGCATAATCGATGCTGGGATTCGAGCCGCTCTTATATGCACCGATATTAATCAAATCCTCTGCCTCATTATAGGTTGCAAGAACCGTTTTCAGCTTTCCGGCAGCCTGCTTATGTTCACGGGTAGCTATTGAACTCATGCATCGCGAAATGCTCTGCAGCACATCAATAGCCGGATAATGATTCTTGTGAGCAAGCTTTCTGTTTAACATAATATGACCATCCAGAATACTTCTCGCAGTATCAGTAATCGGTTCATTAAAGTCATCTCCGTCTACAAGGACAGTATAAAGGCCTGTGATTGAGCCCTTGTCGTTTTTACCGGCACGTTCCAAAAGCTTGGGCATCTCGGAATATACACTGGGCGGATATCCTCTGGATACAGGCGGCTCTCCGCTGGCAAGTCCGATTTCTCTTTGTGCCATTGAAAAACGTGTAAGCGAGTCCATCATAAGCAGCACGTCCTTGCCCATATCTCTGAAATATTCTGCAATTGCCGTGGCAGTCATTGCAGCTTTTTTTCTCTCAAGCGCAGGTCTGTCGGAGGTTGCAACCACAACCACGCTGCGTCTCATACCTTCAGCGCCCAGGTCTCTTTCTATGAATTCCCTAACCTCACGACCACGCTCACCAATAAGCGCAATTACATTAATATCTGCCTTTGTATTTCTTGCGAACATACCCATCAGTGTAGATTTTCCTACACCTGAGCCGGCGAAAATACCGATACGCTGTCCCTTACCGATAGTTATCAGTCCATCAACCGCCTTAACTCCCAAGGGAAGCACTTCATCAATCATTTCTCTGCTGAGCGGATCCGGCGGAGGTGCCTCAACCGAAACATACGCCCCCTCAATACTGCTTCCGTCAATTGGAACACCCAAGCCGTTCAAGGTTTTTCCGAGAAGCTGTTCAGAGACAGCTACCTGAAGAGGAAAACCGGTGTTCTCCACAATGCAGCCCAAGCCTATACCATCTGTCTGGTCATAGGGCATCAGCAAGGTCTTGCGATCCTTAAATCCAACCACCTCTGCCATAATAGGCTGTAAATCTCTTCCCTCATCAGCATCAGGAATTATTGTGCACAAATCACCCAACTTGGCATCCGGTCCTGCGGACTCAATGGTTAAGCCTACAACATTAACCACCTTGCCCTTTCTCTTAAACAAAGTGGCATCGAGAAGCTTATTATATTTTTCAACATCTATCTGTACTGCCACTGCTATTCCTCATAATTATGAAAACGAAGAGTTTCGGAACTGCGAAACTCTTCGATATAATCATTTTACCAATCAATATTTAATAACTAATTTTGTCCGGTATATGAAAGTAACCGAATCTTTCTGGTAAGCTCCTTAAGTTCGGTATCAAGACTGCAATCAAAGATACCTCCATCGGTTTCAATCATACATTCATTTTTGTGAAGAGATATATCCTCGATAATCTCAACCACACTACCCGCTGAGCTTGCCGCGATAATAACCTGATCCTTATGGCCGCTTACATATTCAACATCCTCACGGCTTACATGAATCAGGAAATTCTTGGTACCATCAATATGTCTCATAGTATTGGCAATCAAATGAAGAAGTATTCTTTTTTTATTGCTCAAATCCACACCAAAGAAATACTGATATATATCCGTAATCTTTTCAACGAGCAACGGCTCGATTTCTTCAATCTGACGATCGTAATCCTCCTGCAGCTTGCGAGCCTTTTCATCAAGCTCTGCTTCGGCTGCATGAAGTTCTCGTTCAGCTCGGGCAAGACCTTCAGCGTATCCGCTCTTTTCTGCCTCTTCCTTGATGGCAATTGCTTCCTCCTGCGCCTGCTTCTGAGCATCTGCAAGGATTTCCTGGGCCTGCATAATAGAGCGCTGAACAATCTGTTCTCCCTTGGCATTGGCTGCGCCAATAATCTCCTCGGATATCTGACTGTCATCCTCAGGAATAGCCTTGATTATTCCGCTCACAAAGCCATCACCGTTCTCGTCTACACCGCTCAGTCCTTCTCCGCTGAAGGCTGTACCCTCGCCGTCTGCATCAGCAAACAACGCATCAGTAATATCCAAGGCCTCCGCCTTAAGTCCGGGCACAAAGGATGAAGCTGCTTCAGCCTCGGAATCCCGCTCCATAATCTCGCGGATTTTCGCAAGCTTAGCCTCAACAAGTTCATTGGTATCAATGACCCTCTTGGTCTGTTTATCAATATGCAAATTAGAGGTTTTTACAAGACTAGACAATTATCTCGTCGCCTCCGCCACGTGAAATTACAATTTCTCCGGCATCCTCCAGCTTTCGAATGATATTTACAATCTTCTGCTGAGCTTCTTCTACATCCTTCATTCTTACAGGACCCATAAATTCCATGTCTTCCTTGATCATTGTAGCAAGACGCTTTGAAAGGTTTCCGAATATAGCATTCTGTACCTGCTCGTTTGCACCCTTGAGGGCAATACCGAGGTCATTATTATCAACGTCACGCAATACTCGCTGAATAGCTCTGTCGTCGAGGAGAAGCACATCCTCGAATACGAACATCTTCTTTCTGATTTCATCAGCAAGCTCGGGCTCTTCAATTTCAAGAGACTCCATAATATGCTTCTCTGTACCACGGTCTACAGAGTTCAAAATTTCTACTACCGAATCAACACCACCGATAATGGTGTAATCCTGGTTGACAAGTGAAGCGAGCTTGGTTTCGAGCACCTTCTCAACCTCCTTGATGATATCGGGGCTGGTACGGTCCATAACCGCGATACGCTTGGCAACATCTGCCTGTCTGTCAGGAGCAAGAGCAGAAATAATCTGACCTGCCTGCTGAGCCGACAAATATGACAATATAAGTGCGATAGTCTGAGGATGCTCATCCTGAATGAAGTTGATAAGCTGTGATGCATCAGTCTTGCGCACAAATTCAAAGGGCTTAACCTGAAGTGATGATGTAAGTCTTCCGATAACATCCAAAGCCTTCTCGTTTCCGAGCGCCTTTTCAAGAAGCTCCTTAGCATAGGTAATACCACCCTCAGCAATATACTGCTGTGCAAGGCAGAGTTCATAAAACTCGTTGATTACCTCCTCCTTCACCTGAGGGGTTACACTTCTTGTATTGGCAATTTCCAGAGTAAGCTCTTCTATTTCTTCTTCCTTAAGATGCTTAAAAACACCTGCGGAACGCTCCGGGCCCAACACTATGAGCAGAATAGCTGCTTTTTGTATTCCTGTAATAGATGATTCAGCAAATGATGAACTGGCGCCTTTTGCCATTTCAAGCCTCCTAAAGTTAACTTACAACCTTACCATTCCTCGTCCAGCCAGTTTCTCAACAAAAGTGCGGCTGATTCGGGATTTTCATCGACAAACTTCTCAACCATTTTTCTGGTCTCGGATTTAGTCTCTACATCAATATCTTCAATAACAGGTTCGGGAGTAGACTGAAGCAGATTCTCCACAGATACTTCTTCCTCCTGTACCTCTTCCTTCTTGCTGCTCATGCTGCGGATAACCACAACAATCAAAAGAGCAAGGAGAAGCAAAAACAACGCTGCACTGAGTACGGTTGTCCAATTAACGCTTATACCCTCGTTATCATAGAAAACAGGAGATTCATAAGCGACAATCGTAATGCTCTCTACAGGAACTCCGGTCGCAGTTGACACCATACTGTAAAAATCAGCATCAACCTCAAGCTTTGTATCCTTACTGTTTGCAAGCTTATACTCAGCCCAGCTTATACCATCAAGGAGTCCCTTGGTCTTAGCATCCTTCTCAGTAAGCTCGTTATATCTGATAACTGCGATTGAAAGTGATGACTTGGAATAATCAACCACACCTGCGGGTATTGTTGAATAAGTACCCTTTTCATTCGGCAGATAATCGGTAACCTTTTCTGATGAAGAGCTTGAACTGTTGTTACCGTTCTGGAATACATAGGTCTGTCCCTCACCATTCGAATCAGTTCCGGGCACTCCGCCTGCTCCGCTCTCATTCTCAGAATCGTAGGTTTCCTGGTGTGCAATCATACCTTCAGTTCTGTCATCATTAGGATAATAGAGCTTAACAGTCTCTTCATAGGTTGCATAATCCATATCAAGATGACTTGCAACCTCAACATTATTGTACTGATTGGTTCCGTAGAGAACCTTCTTAACCTGGTTGGCAATGTATGCCTCTGCAGTGCTCTGAAGCTCCTGCATTGAATTTGCTATACCTGCCTGTGTATAATCATCTCCTCCGATGAAAAGCATGTTGCCCTCTTCATCAAGGATAGTGATATTTGCAGTAGTCTCATTGCCCAAAAAGCAGGCAACAGCCTTGGCAAGATAGGTCGCATTTCCGGCATTGAAGGAAACGTCAGTTGTAAGCTGAATATACGCTGACGACTCTTCATTCTTGGCAATCAGTGTTCCGTTATCCTCAGGAATATGAAGATTAACCTTTGCATTTCTGATTCCGTCGATTGCCTTTAAGTCATTGGCAAGCTTAGTCTCAAGATAGAGCTGATTTCTGTTGCGCTTGTCATACATTGTATCTGACAAAGAATTGTTCTGTGAATCCGCAAGACTGTAGGAATCAGGCTTGTAGCCGGATGCACCGAGAGCCAGCTCCGCGTTGGCAAGATCCTCCTGGCGTACCTTTATCACCAATGCATTGTTGGATATATCATATTCAATCGCCGAATCTGTCAGTATTCCGGTAACCTTCGAGGCTTCCTGTGTAGTCTCACAAGTAATCAGAGTCACATACTGAGGCCTTGAAACAACCGAAATAATTACAATAAATACAACCACAGCCACAAGGCTCAATCCTATGATGATTGCCTTTTGACGTGTCGTAAACTTCAGCCACCACTCTTTAATTTTATCCAAGAAGTTTTTAAGCCACTCCGGCATATAAAGCCTCCTTCATAAAACACCGCGCGGTTATCATATTACCGCAGCAGGTCACTAAATCTGAATCTGCATCAAAGACTTGTAGGCTTCCATAACCTTGTCTCTGATAGCTACCGTATACTGAAGTGCGGTTGACGCCTTCTCCAAAGCAATCATAAGGTCATGGGTGCTGTCTGTCTCACCTAAGGCGAATGAAATTTCTGCGTTCTCAGCATCAGAGAGATAGCTGTTTGTAGCCTTAATATTGTCTATAGCTGTATTAAGCAACGATTCAAACATTGAACCGTCTGCAGCCTTTCCCGTCATTTTATTTAATCCGACGGTATCTGTTGTCTTTCTGAGGGTGTTTGTAGCACCAACCATTCTGGAAAGTGAAGAAGCATCCATCGTTTATTCCTCTTACTAAAAGCACATTTGCATGCTATTCAAATCAACTGTCACAACTCAAAACAATTAGCTCTTACCAAGCTCAAGACCCTTCTGCGCCATAGACTTACTTGCATTAAATGCTGTAGCATTAGCCTCATAAGATCTGCTGGCATCAATAAGGTTTGTCATCTCAGTGATGATATTTACATTGGGATAGGTAACATATCCGTTTTCATCCGCATCCGGATTGGAAGGATCATACACCATATTCTGGTCTGTCGAATTATCCTCGAACACCCCTGTCACCTTAACACCCTTGCCCGCGTAATTCTTGGTCATTGTGTGAAGGACATGGCTGAAGGAATCACTTCCTCTTACGCCCTTTTCTTCAAATACAACCACCTTGCGCTTGTACACACCACCATTCTCGGTTCTTGTGGTGTTAGCATTTGCAACGTTCTCCGCTATGGTATCCATACGATATCTCTGTGCTGTAAGTCCGGAAGCACTGATATCAAAAGAAGTAAACATACCCATTTATAGCACCTCCTACTTCATTACACTCTGCAGATTCTTAAATTCCTTGCTGATGCTGTTCATCAAGCCCTGATATTTAAGCTGGTTTTCTGCAAGATATACATTCTCTGTTTCTATATCTACATTATTGCCGTCAAGTCTGTATGAAAAGCCTGCTGCGTCGGTATATGCTCCAACCTTAAGACGCGAGGTATTTATTCTTGATACTCTCGTATCCATATCAACAAGGCAATTACTTCCCAGTTCCCTGGCCAGAACCGATTCAAAATCCACATCCTGACGCTTGTAGTTGGGAGTATCAACGTTAGCTATATTATTTGCAATACATTCATTTCTGAGCCACGAAGCATCCGCAGCTTTTTCCAGAACATTGATATAATCAAACGCGTTGGTATTAATCATTGCAATCCTTTCTGCTTCACGCAAGCATACAAAATATATTATACAAAAAATTAGTAAAAACACAACATATTGTGGTTATTTTTTTCGTTTATTTGGCGATGCACAACACTTCGTACAACAAATACTTCAAAATTTGTGGTTTCTAAACAAAAAAGGCCTATGGGAATGTGCACCGCAATCCGTTCGTGCAGGTTCCCTAGGCCTCTAAATCCGTTTATTATTCTTTTTTAATTATTACATATTTCGTCTCAAATCGTCCAGCTCTTCAAACACCGCATCATTAACAACCTTGATGTAGGTACCCTTCATTCCGGATGATCTTGATTCTATAACTCCGGCACTCTCAAATTTTCTGAGTGCATTGACGATTACCGAACGGGTTATTCCTACCTTGTCTGCAATCTTACTTGCAACAAGCACACCCTCCATTCCGTCGAGCTCATCAAAAATATGTATAATAGCCTCCGCCTCTGAATATGACAAAGTACTGATGGCCGATTTGACAACCGCAAGCTTGCGTGTCTCCTCTGCATTTTCCTCATTCACAGACCTAAGCATTTCAAGTCCGACCACTGTTGTGCCGTACTCGCACAAAATAATGTCATCAATATCATACTGATTGTCAGTCTTGTAGATAAACAAAGTACCCAATCTCTCACCGGCAATCTCAATAGGAGTAATAATAGCCTGAACTCGCTGAGTATCAATCCTCTCAAAGCCTAATGTTGCAAGATTAACATTTTCCTTGGTGGACAGGATTCCTAAAAGTCGCTCATTGAGCATAGAATCTATAAATACGCCTACACTGTCTCCTATAAGCTCATTAATAGGATCCACGCCTTCGGAAATACCCACTCCCAAAAGCTTACCCTTTCTGCTTATTACCAGCACATTGGATGACAATATATCCTTCATAACATTGCAAATGTCGTTAAACACAACCTTACTGGTATTATTGTTATGAAGAAGCTTCCCAATTTTTCTAGTCTTATCAAGAAGTGCTACACTACTCATCAAGTCCCTCCGAATCAAAAAACATGAAAACGAATACACTATTTGTTAGACTTGTATGAATTATATCACTCACTTTGCGTTTTTTCAAACAAATTGACTGAAAATTTAGGTGATTTTAATATATTTGCTGTTATTTTTCCGCCTTGGTAGAATAACCACAATCTTTATTAGTGCACAATTCTCTGCTTCCCTTAGCTACCATATAGGTTCCGCACTTAGGGCAGTTATGTCCGGAAGGCTTATCCCAGGATACAAAATCACAATCGGGATATCCGATGCATCCGTAGTAGCGACGTCCCTTCTTAGACATTCTCATGAGCAAATCCTTACCGCAGTTAGGACACTCAACTCCGATTTTTTCAAGATAAGGCTTGGTAAATCTGCATTCCGGGAAACCGGGGCACGCAAGGAACTTACCGTGAGGACCGTACTTAATTACCATCTGTCTTCCACAGCTGTCACATACTTCATCGGAGAGTTCATCCTCAATCTTTACCTTATCAAGGTCCTGCTCTGCCAATTTAACGGCGTCATCAAGGTCAGGATAGAAATTCATTACGATGGTCTTCCACTTAACCTCTCCGTTTTCTACGCCATCTAACAAGGTCTCTAAGTTAGCAGTGAAGTTGATATCCACGATGGTACTGAAGGCATCAAGCATAATACCGTTAACAGCATGACCGAGCTCGGTAACGAACAAATTCTTACCTTCCTTGGCAACATATCTTCTTGAAATAATTGTACTGATGGTGGGTGCATAGGTACTGGGACGACCTATTCCCTTCTCCTCAAGAGTCTTTACAAGCGATGCCTCGGTAAAATGAGCCGGGGGCTGAGTAAAGTGCTGCTTGGGATCAAACTTATCAAGCTTAAGCACACTATCCTTGCTGATAGAGCCGGTGAGTACACCATCCTCCTCCTTATCGTCATCAGAGGTATACACATTCATAAATCCATCGAAAACAACGCGGCTGGCAGACAGTGAGAAAATATGCTCTCCTGCCTGAATCTTTACATTTGTGGTCTCATATTTTGCAGGAGCCATACGGCTTGCAAGGAAACGCTTCCAAATCAGGGTATATAATCTCAACAAATCACGCGAAAGCTGATCCTTGAGCATTGCAGGGGTACGATTAACATCAGTAGGTCTGATTGCCTCGTGCGCATCCTGAATCTTCTTGTTGCCGGAAGCGGCAGGCTGCTTGCTTCCCTGGTATTTATCAGAGAAATTAGCTCCGATATACTGTGCTGCCATTCTCTCCGCCTCATCCGAAACTCTGGTAGAATCGGTACGAAGATATGAAATAAGACCTACAGTGCCCTCTCCCTTAAGGGTAACTCCTTCATAGAGCTCCTGCGCAAGTCTCATAGTCTTTGAGGTAGAGAAGTTAAGAACCTTGCTGGCCTCCTGCTGAAGTGTAGAGGTAGTGAAGGGAAGCGGTGCCTTACGGGTACGCTCGCCGACAACAATATCCTTAACTGAGAACTTTGCCTTCTCAATAGACTTAATGATATCGTCAACCTGCTTGCCGTTCTTAAGCTCGCACTTTCCATCTGCGGTACCATAATACTTTGCGCAAATAGGCTTCTTTTCACCGTCAACATTTATAATTGCATCAAGCGACCAATACTCCTCGGGAATGAAATCATCAATCTCCTTCTCGCGGTCACAAATAATTCTGAGTGCTACCGACTGCACACGTCCTGCCGAAAGGCCTCTCTTAACCTTAGCCCAGAGCACAGGCGAAATACGATATCCCACCATTCTGTCCAGAATACGTCTGGTCTGCTGTGAATCTACAAGATCCATATCAATCTCTCTGGGATTCTTAAGGGATTCCTTAACCGCATTCTTGGTTATCTCGTTAAAGGTAATACGATAGGTAGGCTTCTCGTTAAGCTTAAGTGTGTGATAAAGGTGCCATGAGATAGCTTCACCCTCTCGGTCAGGGTCGGTTGCAAGATAAATCTTTTCGGCCTTTTTAACCTCCTTACGAAGGCTCGCCACAAGATCACCCTTACCGCGAATGGTAATATACTTAGGCTCGTAGTCATTATCAACATCTATTCCCAATGAACTCTTAGGCAAATCTCTTACATGTCCCTGACTGGCAGCGACCTCGTAATTTGCACCAAGAAACTTTTTAATTGTCTTAACCTTGGCAGGTGACTCAACTATTACTAAATACTTAGCCATCTCCTGTCCTCCTCGCAAACGCTTTACTTTATTAAAGTCTGAAAAACTCGCTTTTTTAACATATATTATTATTTACAGTTTTGTCAAATGAAAAATCCGTGTATTTTTTCAATATCAGCCCTTTATTCGTAGAATAAAAAAATAGAAACAAATATAAATAAAGAAGCATCTTCGTTAAATTTCGAAGATGCTTCTGTCTGTTTTAATAATTATACTCTGATATTTTTAAGCTGCTTAAGCTTAATCTCAGCTGATATGTATTCCTTTGAATGTTCCTCTCTGTCAGCCTCGTCATCAACGATCTTTTGAAGGATTTCCTTTGCCTTGGGAATATTTCTGTCAGTGCCTTCAGAGGCCGCCATCATTGAGGCGATTTCATAGGCTACGGTCTTGCTGTGCTCGGGACCAAGCTCTGAATAAAGCTTAAATGCCTTCTTCTGATCCTTAACCACCAAAGAGTTACCGTTTCTGTATACATCAGCCATATAATACTTAGCCAAGTCAAAGCCGTTGTCCAAAGCCTGATTGAGATACTTCATAGCCATATTTATATCCTTCATGGCTGTTACCTTTGAAGATCTGCCGGCATAGATTCTGTAAAGGTCTACGCACGCGTGGTCAATAGAACCCGACAAATCTGTAAGGAGATGCACATAACCTGCTTTGCTGCTTCCGTCGGCATTTTCATTAAGCATATAATCCTTGACATAAACATACATCCAAGGAACATATACTCCGCTTCTGAGAGTCTTCATACAGGTATTGAATGCCTTTCTCTTAGAATCCTCATCAGTCGCATTATCTGCATATAACTTTGCCAATTCAACCTCGGCTGTATCATCACCAAAATCCTTGGCAAATACATAGAGATCGATTGCGCTCTCGATATTCTGAGGAATTACGCCGTTTCCGTCTCTCAAATCATTTGCAATGCATCTGAGGTTGGTCAAATTACCCCTTAATGCAGCAGCCTTAGCCCATGTAATAGCATTCTCAATCACTGCCGCTCTGTCTTCTGCCGACAGGTTAACATCCTTGGCATTTTCATACACAAGTGCAGAATAAAGGTCACACGCCTCCACATTACCGAGAAGTGCTCCCTCCTTGAGCAGTGCAGCAATTCTGGGCTGCTGACTTGCATCATAGTTAACCTTTAAGTCAAGAGCACGAATAGCCATAGCATAACCGTTACCCTTCTCGATTTCCTCCTCGATAATGGCACGATAGCTGTCTCTTACTTCCTCTAAAATCTGATTCTCGGCATATGCCTTGGCAACAGTCATAATTGCCGCATGCTTGCCATCCTCACATGCCTTCTTAATCCAGTCAAGGCTCTCTCTTCTTCCGCTCAGGACAAGATATTTGACATACTCAACTTCATAGTTATCATCGCCGAACTGAGCTGCCTTGCTGTAATACATCTCACTCTTTTCGAAGTCCTTCTCAACGCCTATACCGTCGCGATAGCACTTTGAGAGCAAATCATATACTCTGTAATCCTGAGGCACATAATCGATAATGCAGGTAAGCAATGTGAAGGCATTGCTCAGATTATTATCAACACATCTCTCAGCTTCCTTGAGCAGAGCTTCTGTTTCAAGCTCACGTCTGTCATCAAGTATTTTTTTGCAAGAAAAGCAAATATTAAATTCGTTCTGCTGCGCTCCAAGCTTTATTCCGCAGTGTCTGCAAAAAGTCATTTCCATAACTCAAACCCTCATTTTCATAAAATTATGCTGATATTATTTGGTTGCCTTTTCCAATGCCTTTCCAATGCGGCTCATAGCCTCATTGTCATCAGTAGGAACTGTGTAAAGCTTAAGAGTCGCACCGTTTTCATAGATATTAGGGCTGCTCTCAATATAAAGCTTATCAGCATCCTCGAGTCTGAGTACAAGTGACTTACTGCAAAGTCTCTCATGTACCTTTCTCAATTCGGGGCTCTCAGCCAATGCCTCATTGCTGTCTGAAAGAGCGTTGATTGAAGAAAATCCCCATTTTCCGCATCCCTCTATAAGCATTGCCATTCTGTTGATTGACTCCGAACTCATTCCCTGAGGATAGGTTGCATTAAGCACAACCTCGAAGTCTCTCTTCTTGTCATGCTTGTTATTGTATTCAAGAATATCCTCGCAGCCGTCCGAATTAAGAAGGCGCTTATCGAAACGCATACGTGCGTCTGAAAGCTGATCACCTATCAGGCTGGCTCCGTCGCAAATTCTTCCTCCGATTACAAAGCTTCTCTCGTTCGAATCTTCGTCGCGCACACCGGGATCAAGCTTTCTCAAAGGATTGAAGGTTTCCATATATTCCATATCAAACAGTCTGAAATTAATCAAACCTGTAGGAACAGACCACAAGGTTCTGATTGCCAGGCTGTTCATCACAGCTGCCACCTTGTCCATATCCTTATCCTTATGCTTAATGCATGCGTGGATACCTCTTGCCATTGATACAGAATAAGGGATCGAGAACTGAGTAAATTCAACCTGTTCCTCTTCTGCAGCAGGCGCTACAGCAGACTTTGCAGCAACAACAGACTCATCAACCGCTTCTGCAGCAGTCTCACTCTCTGCAACAACAGCTTCAGCCTCGTCTGCAACTGCCTCAACTGCTTCCTCACAAGCTTGGGTGTCTTCCTTAGCATCTGCATTCTTCTCATTCTTTGCGAAGAGAGTTGCGTACTTCTCTGTAAAGAACTTATTGATTACCTTGCCGGCCTCTCCATCCTTGAATTCTGAAGGAACATCGATAAGAAGCTCTCCTATGGCAACATTCTTAACCACATCCTTTTCTGCAAAAGGAATCTGGGTAATATCGGTGCATACACCGCGTGCATCGCTCATCATCTTATCAATGGCAGCCGAAGGATAAATATTTTCCATATCACTATAGAAACGTGCAAGTCTCTCGGATACAATACCATCCCACTTTTCCTTGAGTTCTACCTCTTCCTGTGCAAAGGTTACTCTCTTGGTCTTGCTTTCCTCATTGTACTTTCTGTTGAGTTCCTCGATATCTCTATTGTACTTGGTCATGTTCAGCTTAATCTCAGCAGCAACAGCCTTTCTCTTGTCTGTAACTGCCTTTTCAGCCTCTTCCACACCTGATACATGAGCGTCACGCATATTGTTGATAGAGGTCTTCTTGATGCCGCCGAAGTATTCCTTAGCATCCTTTTTGATATCCTCACTCATCGCAAAAAGTCTGTATATTTTACCGGCGATAAGAATCATCTCATCTACCAGAGACTCAACATACTTCTTTCTGTCAGCCCATGCTACACCCTCGATTTTTGAGGTAGCCTTGTACTCCGAAAGCTTTGCATTGTGGCTCTCGAAGAGCTGAACAGAAATTCTGATTTCCTTGAGATAATCGATTACGCAATCAGGATTCTTGGCGAAATCAATTACATATTCTCCGGGAATAACTCTTGTCTGCTCTTCCTCCCACTTTGCAACAAAGCGAGAAGTGTTGCTGACATAAGCATACAGATTATTGGGAACAGTCTGCTCGCACTTTCTCAAAATAGATTCTATATCAGTAAGAGGTCCGAGACAGTATGTCTTCATCTTACTGTTAAACTCCATTGAACTCTTTTTCTCAGCGTCGCTGGCATCAGTCTTCTGTCTTGAACGAAGAGTCTCATATTCGTCCTCTAAACGCTCAATCTCTCTCATGTTATTCTGAACATAATTGCTGAAGCTCTTGGTGTACTTTGTGAACTTGGCCTCTCTGTCATCATCAAGTTTTTTCAGATAGGTTCTATGGTTTTCAAGCTGTTCACCAATTTCTCTGTCGCGATCCGCAAGCTGATTCTCATACTCTTCATGAAACTCAGAGAGTGTAGTAATAAATCCATCTAAAAATGAATAAAGTTTTCCATTTTTATCACTCACCTGATTGATGTCCTCAAGCTGTAAAATCTCATCCATCTTAAACCCTCACAATCTACCAATTCTATGTCTCCAACTCCTTGATTCGGGATCAATTTTCATTCGGCAGAGCCGACAATTTCCCCCTCCCTATCAACAATTAGAGCAGTGTAGCAATAATTTTAATATATTGTGAAATATTTTAATATATTAAAAAAATATAATAATATCGTTACCAAATTATGAATTCCGACATATAATTTTGACTTGCAAAAATGTGAATTGTTTAAAGTATACAGTTAACCGCAAATGTTTTTATACATAGAGAACAAATGACAGGATATGATTTCCTATTACTTAAAATAGAATCTCGCTTGCGAGATTCTCCGCCTGCGGCGGGTCGATTTATCGACATCTTCCTAACCGCCGCAGTGCGATCCTCGCGGAGCGTTTTTTTGTAATAGGAAAATCCTGAGTGATTTCCTATTACAAAAAAAGCGCTCCATTTTCATGGA
>JAKSRU010000032.1 GCA_024403475.1 Lachnospiraceae bacterium
CGCTTACACCGCTACCGATAAGTATGGCAGAAGTTTTACCTTTGAGAATCAGATTGCAACTACTGTAGGTGCAGGTAATATTCCTAAGGAAGATAATGAATGTAACTTTGATGCAGTAGGAAGTGTATATTCTACAGATACCGGTGATGGTAAGATTTTGGTGCTTATGGCCGATGGACAGTATCACTGGTTTTATAGGAATGAAGTTCTTGCGCGTATTCTTATCGAGAAGCTTGATGAGAATGGAGAGCTTAAGGAGGAATACACCAGAGAAGCCGTAGAAGAGCGTGTGGCAGCAGAAAGAGCACAGGCTGAGGCAGAGGAGCAGGCAAGACTTGAAGCAGAAGCAGCAGCTCAGGCAGAAGCTGAGGCAGCTGCTCAAGAGGAAGCAGATGCTCAGGCAGAAAATGATGCTTCCGTAGAGGAATCCACTCCGGTAGAAGAAACTGCTACACAAGAGGAAACCTCCGAGGAACAGTCTTCTGAGGAGCAGAACGAAACTGATTCTGAATAATATAATTCCCTATATATCTGAATTTTCGGGTATATAGGGATTTTTTTGCATATTTATGAGACATATACGCAGGTTAACTGATATTATGGATTAAGAGGGGCAAAAGGCTTGCACTTTGTGAGCCGGAAGTAATGTTTGTAATTTCGATTGCGAATAAGGGGAGAGATTATATGTGTCGTACAAAAAGGTTTAGCAGATTGTCTGCATTGTTGTTGTCATTTGTTCTTGCATTTATGTCTGCGCCGTTCGAGGTGCTTGCAGAGGAAATCACCGAAGAAAATATTATTGAAGATATTTCTACAGAAGAGCCTGACACCGGAGAGATTTCCGACGAGTATATTCTCTACGATGAAGAAATTGATGTAGAGGAAATCTCTACAGAGGAGATTCCTACAGAAGAAAATTATGTAGAAGAGATTTCCGATGAGGAAGTATATGCAGCACCGGTTTACAGTGAGGTGCTTGATTATGGTACGGGTTCATATAATGATTATTCCGGAAGGTATCATGATATAGACCCTCTATTCAATGTGCCATATGTATCGACTTATTATTTTAATCCAAAGCCTCATATCAATGAGGATGTAATTATTCCCATATATATTACTGACAGCACACAGTCTGAATACTTAAAAAATGATGATACCATCACTCTTGATGTAATATATGAGATTGACGGAGTACAGACGACTCTACAAAATATACCGCTTGGAGATTATTCGTTGAACATTGGAAAGCTGAGCGAGGGACGACACATTGTCGCAATACAGACTTATGACAAGCGTTCCGGAATGAAGTCGCACAAGCTTTACAATGATTTGTGGGTGGTGGATCCTAATAAAGAGGTAATTACTGCTGAGCAGATATATTATATGTCGGAAAAGGATCTGGCTGCGTATAATATAAAAAATAATGATAGCGATAATTCTAATGACCTTAACAGTACACGAGACGGTCTGACAAAGCTTTTTGAGGATGTCAGGGATGCGGGTTACAGAAAAATAATTCTTCTGGGTGGTACATATCGAATTAACGGTACCGTGGATAGAGATATGTGTATTTCTATTCCTTCTTATCTTACGGTAGACATGAATGGCAGTATTTTTAAGCTTGATACTGTTACCACAGAATTGAGGGATGCAAATCCGGAGAATCCAGCCAAGGAAAACAAAGGTGTAGCCTGCATTGTAATAATGAATGATGTTACAGATGCTCACCTGATAAATGGGACTATCGAGGGAGACAGACTCGAAAGACAAGCGATAGGCTTAGAGACAACGACTGCCAATAAGAATTCTGTTGGTGAGCAGATTATGGCTGTGTCAATTGTAGGCGGTAAATATTGTTCCATCAGCAATCTGACTATAAAGAATACCACCGGATATACAGTAGGATGCGGCGCCGCATGGGGTAAGTGGGAAGGCATTTATTCATATACAAGAACAGCCATCATAAATGGTGAGGAGGTTGCCAAGGCTAATTGCAGCACCAGTACATATATGGATCTCACCAATTTTATTAATTGGAATCCGGATGAAGATTACATGTATGTAGGTCATTTCCTGGGAAACAGAGGTATTCTTGGGGAATCAGAAATTGTGTACATATCGTTCTATGATAATGATAAAAAATTTATGAGCACAGTGACCGGTTATCAGTATAGAAAAGTGCTGATTCCGGCAGGTGCTAAGTATGCGCGTATTACGGTGCTGGGAAGCGGATTCCCGTACTCGGATAATCCGAATACTTTGTTTATTTATGCTGAAAATATGGCGGAATATCATGAGATAACAAATATCAGTTTTGTTGATACAAGAACCTGTGCATTAGTTCCCACCTCGTGCAATAACTTATTAATAGAAAATAATACATATACCCGATGCGGAAACAGTATCACTCCGATTGCTGTTGATATGGAGGATGGTTGGGAAGAATGTCAGGATGTCTATTATAGAAACAACAAGGTTTTGGAAGCAGCAGGTACGGGAACCGTTGTTGATTGTGCAGGTATGAACCATATATATGAAAATAACATTGGTCATAGTATTGAAATCAGACACAAATTATCCGGAGGAGTGGTTAGAAATACAGATGACCCGACCTCTAGTGTAAAATGGAATCTTGGAAATTGGAAAACGGGTTTCTTTGGAAGAATATATAACAATAACATAGGAAATGTCGCATTTTATGCGGATAGAATTAATGAATTTACGAGTGCCGCCGAGAAGGTATGTGTAGATTTTAAGGTGAAGAATTGTACAATTACCAACGGGGATAATACTACGACCTGGATTAATGCTGTATACAATAGGGTAGAGTATGAAAACTGTACATTCACTCACTTAGCCGGCTCAGGAGCAGTATTCAGGAATTGTATAATACAGCCGGGAAATCAGCTTAAAGATAAGCTCTATTTTTATGATTGCACCTTTAAGGCAGTCGATGGTATTTCTGACGGTATCAGTCTTAATCTGTCGATACCGTATGATGCAGACAGATTATTTGATAATTGCATTTTTGAAGGAAAGACTACATTAGGAGGTTCTTTCCATTCCGGCGTGTTCAGAGGTTGTGAATTCGAGGATGTAGCAATTTACACATATGTAAATTCGGCCAAGGCCGGGGTGCTTTTCGAAAATTGTAAATTGAATTCGACTTCGGATGTATTCATCACAAACGGTCCGTATGCCAAAATGTATGATTATGTTGATTTTCAGTTCAAGAATTGTGAGATAACTCATAGTGGAAACACATTAATTTATTTTTCTGCGGAGCCGACTATTAACAGTAAGTTTTTATTTGAAGGTTGTTCTATAAACACTAAAGAATGGCTTACTCGTTGGGAGACCGGATATTGGGCTGAACTTAATAGACCGTATGCATCTGTTGATGTCATTTTTAAGAACACTGATGTGGACAGAAGTCTTAAAATAGACAGTGCAGTTGGTCCAACGCAGGCACGTGTATCCTTTGAAAGCGGTTTGGAATCAAAACTTATGGGATATACTATAAGTCTGACGGGGCAGATTGCAATGAATTTCTATATTCAGTTGCCGGATAGCATAAGAAATAACAGCTCTGCGATTGTTCATTTTACGCTCCCCGGCGGAGAAACTGTTGATGTTAAGGCTTCTGAGGGTATCGCCGCCAATAACTACAGTAATACATATATATATTCTTGTGAGGTCCCTGCGTCATTTATGACTTCGTCTGTGACTGCACAGGTACAGATACCTTCTACAGGTAAAGCCGGAACAACCTACAGATATTCGGTTAAGGATTACGGAGATTATATTTTGAGCCATACCGGAGAATTTAGCACAGAAGTGGTTGAATTGGTAAAGGCAATGCTAAATTACGGAGGATATGCCCAAAAATATTTTGGAGTGAATCTGCTGACTCTAGCCAATGAAGGTCTTTATACTGCGAGCGACGACCCGGTGCAAAAGACCACGCAGAATATAACTGCAAATGCTGTATCAGGAGTAATGTCGGACAAGTACATGACCTATATAGGAGCATCGCTTATATGTGAAGGTAATACAGGTGTAAGACTTTATTTCAGTATTAATAGTGGAATGGATGAAAGCCGAATAGCGAGACTGTATACTGTGACGACAACCTTAAACGGTGTATCCAGAAGATGTAATACAACCGTGACAGGCGGAATCTATATGGTGACTTTATATGATGTAACAGCGTCAGAGCTGGATTCATATTTTAACTTTACATTGAAAGATAGTGCAACAAAGGCGGTTTCGATTCAAATTAAATACTCGCCAATTAATTATATGGCGCAGGCTCAGAATTCATCTAACCCCGATTTGGTGAATCTGACCCGAGCAATGTATATATTTAATCAGGCGGCAAAGAAAGTGAAATAATAGTATCCCCTCCTTATCGCAATTTACGCGGTAGGGAGGGGATTTTGCTTGAGTCTATTCCTAGTTGCCGGCTGCGGGAGCAGGTACGAGATTATTGATAATCTCATCATCAAACTGTGAATAAATCTGTTCGCGACTTAATACCATTCCGCCGAGTACTTCATTAGAAAGGCTCTGGAGTTTATCAAGGTGGAGCTGAATTCCGCCCCAGCCGAGAATTCCGTGACTTACTGCAAGCTCTTCGGTGTAATCCTCAAGGAGGTAGGTGTATCTGTAGCGAAGAGGATTGAAGAGATAGTGGTTAACAAGAGGAACTACTCCGGTATCTTCTCTTACAATCTGAACACCGTTTTCGGTAACATGGAAGCTTACCCATGCCATTGCCTCTAACAGATTGAGAGCAGCCTGGTTCTGAGTTGATACATAGTTACCGAGAGAATAATAGCAGATGGATTCATTGCCGTTATCTGCGGTTATCCACTCAACAGGCTCTACTACGTGGGGATGGCATCCGATGATTACATCCGCGCCGGCAGCAGTCATATCCTTAGCCCACTGTACCTGATACTGGGTAGGAGTGGTAGTATATTCTACTCCCCAATGGGGACATACAATTGTGACATCTGCAATGGTCTCTGCCAGCTTGATATCATCAATTACCTGAGGATTAAGCTCGGTAAAGTTGATATAACGACTGTTGGGATCATAGGTGGTTAACAAATCAAGATGTCCTTCCTGAGAAGAAGGATAAATTTCAGTATTGTTACCATAGGTATAATTGAGTACTGCGAATGTTATTCCTTCTATATTAAGAAGACCGATTCTTGAATAATCATAGGCATCATTGAGTACTACCGAATCAATGAGTTCTTCGGGATCGATGTCTGAAGCGGTTCCGTCACTCTCGATTACGTATTTTACTGCTTCGTCTCCCTCTACAGTAATAGGAAGAGTGCTCAAAATGTTCTCGCCGTGGATTCCTACCATGAGAATCTCGGGATAGTTGAGATTGAAATAATTATAGAAGTTAATCAATCCGTTAACACCCTTGTCTGTAGCATGGTTGGTTGCACCGAGTACTACATTGAAGCCTGCATTGGCAATGGCATCTCCAACCTCTGTGGGAGTATTGAAGGTGGGATAGCTTGAAAGTCCAAGCTCGTTACCTGCCATAGGAGTCTCCTGATTAATAATTTTGATGTTTGAAAGCTGCAGGAATTCTGAAATTCCGTAAAACTCAAAATTATAATCCATTGTACCGTCTGCATTTTTACCACCGTTGATAACTCCTGTATGGAAGAGGTTATCACCTACGGCCATGATATGAATATCATATTCCTGAAAAGGTTCAGGTTCGGGTTCCGGCTCAGGTTCGGGTTCTTCAACCACTATCGGATCATTAATTTGATTGGTATCAACCACGGAAACGGGGTCCTTATCACCGTTGTTTTTATTAAGATTTATCTTTCCCGAGGCTAAAAGTACCACAAAAATAATGGCGATTATGGCTAAAATTGCCAAAATTACTAATAAGTACTTGTTTTTTTTCATGGATGTATTGTATCATAGGTTTGTTACAAAATGTTTAACAATATGGCACCAAATATTAAGAATATGTTACAGAATATAAGAAAAATGTTCATAAGCGGCCTTTCAGCAATGGCTATGGTCGCAATAATAAACTTAATTCCGGCCGCTACAGCACATGCACAGAGTGCAAATGAGGCATTCGGTAACGGTGGAGGAATGTCATCATTCCTTTCTGTTCTCGGTAATTCATACGAAGTAAGTACTATAGATTCCGATATCATCGAGTGTGTGGTAGAGCAGGCTGCTGAGCTTGAGATTGAGTTTGATTTGGCTCAGTATGTTGATGAGTATGAGAATTTCGCAATTGCGAAGGTTAATGATTATCTGAATGTAAGATCAATTGCTTCTACAGAGGGCGAGATTGTAGGACATATGTACAATGGTAGTGTATGTGAGATTCTCGAGCGTGTAGAAGGCGAAGACGGTATCTGGTTCAGAGTTGTATCAGGATCGGTTGAAGGATATGTTAAGTCAGATTACTTTATCTATGGCGATAGTGCTCTTGAAGTAATCGGAGATTATGTAAGAAAAGTTGCAATAGTACAGTGCAATTTCCTTAATGTACGTGCTGATGCAAGTATCGATTCATCTATCGTAGGTTCGGTTGAAGCAGGTGACAAGCTTGATCTCTATATTGAAGAAGTAGAAGAGATTGTTGAGACTACCGTTGAAACCGTAACTGCTGAAGATGCTGACGATGATGCTTCAATAGATTCGGAGATTGATGAAATCGCTGAGGATATTGAAGAAGAGATTCAGTGGGTTAAGGTATATTACACTGCTGAAAAGGTTGGATATGTAAGCTCTGAATATGTAATTATTCAGGAGGATTATATATGCGCTAAGACTATCGAGGAAGAGCGCGCCGAGGCATTAGCCAAGGAGGAAGCTGAGAAGAGACGTCAGGAGCAGGCCGCAGCCGCAGCTGCTGCAGCACGTGTAGAGGACGTTACCATCACAGCAGTTCCCAAGACCGACTATGAGTCACTTTCAGAACTCAGACAGAATATTGTAGAGTATGCTAAGTCATTTGAGGGAACCAGATATATAATGGGTGGTTCAAGCCTTGCAGGTGGTACCGATTGCAGCGGATTTACTATGTATGTATATGCAGCCTTCGGATATACCATCGGACGTACACCTTCAAGTCAGTGGTCAAGCGCAGGAAGATTAATCTCTACTGAAGAGCTTCAGCCCGGTGACATCGTATGTATGGGTACCTCAAGCTGCTATCATGTAGCACTTTATATCGGTGACGGACTCATCGTTCACGAAGCTAACTCAAGACAGGGATGCATCATCTCAGGTCTCTACAACTTCGAGCCTATTCTCGGATTCAAGAATGTAATTGATTAATTAAATATTATTCAGGCCGGTGGAGCAGTCCATCGGCCTTTTCTTGTGCAATGGAAGACTTCTTTGGATTCCCTATTGCACAAAAAAGCTCAGAGAGATTCGTTTTTCGTTCATATATACGATGCAGATGCAGATAGTGTATAATTGGCGTAGGTATTTTGGGGAAGGAATGTATTGATATGCAAAAATATGTAATGGCTCTTGATCAGGGAACAACCAGTTCCCGCTGTATTTTATTTGATAAGCAGGGAAATATTTGTGCTAAATCGCAGAAGGAATATACGCAGATATATCCTCAGCCGGGTTGGGTAGAGCACAATCCCATGGAGATATGGTCCTCGCAGCTTTCTGTGGCAACGGAATGCTTGGCTACGCTTGGAATCGATGCCGGAGACATTGCGGCTATCGGTATTACCAATCAGAGAGAGACTACTATTATCTGGGACAAGAAAACAGGCCAGCCTGTTTATAATGCCATTGTGTGGCAGTGCCGCAGAACCTCAGATATGATAGATGCGCTTAAGGAGGATGGCTTTGATGAGGTTATCAGAGCTAAGACCGGTCTGATTCCTGACGCATATTTCAGTGCATCAAAAATAGCCTGGATTCTTGAAAATGTTGAGGGCGTTAGAGAGCGTGCTGAAAGAGGAGAATTGCTTTTCGGTACGGTCGATACCTGGCTCATATGGAACCTTACAAAGGGTGAGGTTCATGTTACTGATTATAGTAATGCGTCGAGAACAATGCTTTTTGATATCCACAAGCTTTGCTGGGATAAAGAAATAATGGAACGCTTCAATATTCCGGAATCGTTGCTTCCTGAAGTAAAGCCGTCAAGCTGTGTTTACGGATATACTAACGGTTCGGTACTCGGCCCCGGAATCCCTATTGCGGGAGCAGCAGGTGATCAGCAGGCGGCACTTTTCGGACAGTGCTGTTTCGAGAAGGGTGATGTAAAAAATACCTACGGAACCGGATGCTTTATGCTGATGAACATCGGTGATGAGGCAATTGATTCAAAAAGCGGATTGCTTACGACCATCGCGGCTTCCGAGTCGGATAAAGTTACCTATGCTCTTGAGGGCAGTGTTTTTATGGCAGGCGCAAGTATTCAGTGGCTTAGAGACAGTATGCGTATGATTAGAAGTGCTGAACAGTCTGAAGAGTATGCAACAAATGTTCCTGATACTGCCGGAATGTACATTGTACCTGCTTTTGCGGGAATGGGTGCGCCCTATTGGCAACAGCATGCTCGTGGAACCGTAGTCGGACTTACCAGAGGCTGTGAAAAGGAGCACTTTATCCGTGCTACCCTTGAATCTGTAGCTTATCAGACCGCGGATGTAATCAAGGCTATGGAGAGTGATTCGGGACTTAACCTTAACAGACTTAAGGTAGATGGCGGTGCCAGTGCCAACAATTTCCTGATGCAGTTCCAGGCAGATATTATTGAGGCTGTAGTGGTCAGACCTGTCAGTGTTGAAACCACTGCTTTGGGTGCAGCATATCTTGCCGGACTTGCCGTCGGATACTGGAAAAACAAGGAAGAAATCGTGAATAACTGGCAGCTTGGTAAGACCTTTGAGCCTTCAATGGAGGAGGCAACCAGAAGGAAGCTTTTGAAGGGCTGGAAGAAAGCCGTAAAGTGTGCTCTGGTCTACGCTGAAGATGAAGAACAGGAGAGGGATGATGCCTGATACCGTAAAAATAGTATTGATTGCAATAGGAGCCTGTATAGGTCTGTTGCTTAGTGTGTTGATAATATATCTATTGGTGATAATCATCAGTTCATTATTCGTCAACAAAAATAAAATATACGATAAACACAGCAGATATTACAGAGCACTGCTCAACAGCTTTTCGGGATTTGCAAAATGGGTATTGGGCGTTAGAATGCATGTAACCGGAATGGATAAATTCGCAGAGGCAATTCCGCAGGGGCGCAGGTTTTTGATAGTACAAAATCATCGTTCAAATTTTGACCCGATTTTGACTTGGCTTGTGCTCAAAAAACATGATGTTGCATTTATATCCAAGGAAAAAAATATGCATATACCCTTCTTTGGAAGAATCATTCGCAGATGCTGCTTTATGTCTATCGATCGAGAGAATGCCAGGGAAGCACTCAAGACTATTATCAAAGGCGCAGAGCTGATTAGGGATGACCAGGTTTCAATAGGTATTTACCCGGAGGGAACCCGTAATAAGGCTTACACAGGTCTGCTTCCTTTTCATAACGGAGTGTTCAAGATAGCGCAGCTGGCCAAGGTGCCGATTGTGATTACCACAATATACGGAACAGAGAATGTAAGTAAGAATTATCTGAGAAGACATACCGATGTGTATATGGATATAACCGGAGTGATTTCGGCTGAAGATGTAGCTAAAATGTCTACCAAGGATATCGCAGCCATAGCAGAAAAACAAATGCTTGAGCAGCTGGATATCAGGGATGCTCAAGCAAATGAAAGTAGTGTCGGAATTATTTCTTAAGTCTTGAAATATAATAGGGAAGCTCCAGCTCGAAATTAACCGCATACTCGATTTTTTCCTCGCTGTTAAAGCTGTTCTCAATGCACTTAGAGGTAAAGTCGGCGGCGATGCATAATGCATCGTATACGCTGAATTCATTTACCAAAGCACCCGTGAATGCACTCGCGAACACGTCACCGGTTCCGTGAGACTTCATGGGTATTTTTTTTGAACCGTACTTGAAGAATTCTTTTTTCTCAGAATCATAGCCTATGAAGCCGAAGGTGCCGTCAGACAGGTTTACGCCGGTGATAACGGAAAGCCTTGCACCGAGAGTAGAAAGCTTGAGTACGAGGGCTTTGATGGTTTCCTCGTCTGCCTCCTCACCGGGATATTCTTCACCGAGCATAAGCGCGGCTTCAGATATGTTGGGAAGTATGATGTCAGCCTTGCTGCACAGCTTGCTCATTTCCTTGGCAAAATGTTCATCAAAACCGCAGTAGAGCTTACCGCCGTCTGCCATGGCAGGATCGACGATAATCCAGGTACCGTCTTCCTTGAAAGCATCAAAATAGGATTCTACGATATCCATTTGACGCTCACTTCCGAGATAGCCGGTGTAGATTGCATTGAACTTAAAGCCCAGCTGTTTCCAGTGGTCGCGCACGGCCTCCATATCATCGGTCAGATCTCTGAAGGTAAAGCCCTTGAAGTAGGTATGAGCTGAAAGGACTGCGGTGGGAACAATTGCTGTCTCAACACCGGCCGCAGAGATGATAGGAAGAGCTACGGTAAGCGAGCATTTTCCTATGCATGATATATCCTGTATTGAAATTACTCTTTTCATAATAATCTCCATTTCATTCTATGAAATGTAATTTTCATTTCAAATCTATATCAAATATATATGTTGCCTTTTCTTTTTGCAAGATTTAGTATATTCCCAAACTGGTATGATTAATAATGCCATAAATGATATTTTAATCAAGACCAGATGCAAGGCGTATAAGTGACACATTAGCGGCACGTAAGTGACACGTATGTCATCTTGATTCGGAGGAGCACTATGGAACTTTTAACCTATTCTATGGAAAAAAGAGGCAGCGAGCCGGTATATCTCTATATATATGAATGCATAAAAAATGATATACTCTCGGGAAAGATTTTGCCCGGTGAAAAGCTTCCTTCAAAACGAGTGCTGGCCGCTCACTTAGGAGTCGCAATCATTACTATTGAGAATGCTTATGCCCAGCTGATTACCGAAGGATACATACAGAGCAGGGAAAAGCGTGGCTATTATGTATCCGAGGATATGGAGGTGCTGGCTTCGCCTGAGAAAAAAGCGGAGGACGACATACTCGATAAAGCAGCTGTATCAGGCAAAAATGCAGATATTAAGTATGATTTTTCAGTCAATTCTATAAAATCGGACAGCTTCCCTTTTGACACCTGGTCACGCATTATGAGAAAAACTATGCTGGATCACGAGGCAGGATTTATGGAAGCACCTGATGGAAGAGGTGTGCCGAAGCTTCGGGAGGCTATTGCTGATTATCTGTATAAGAGTAAAGGAATAAGTGTGTCGGCAAGTAGGATTATTGTCGGACCCGGGACAGAATATCTTCATCATCTGCTTATACAGCTGGTGGGAAGAAGTTGCTTTGTGGCGGTTGAAAATCCGGGCTACAAGAAAATCAGCAGAATATATGAGACCAACGGTGTGCGTGTGCTTCATATTCCTGTCGACGAAAAGGGAATGACCATAGACCGCTTGAAGGATAGTAACGTCAGGCTGGTTCATCTGTCACCCTCGCACCACTTCCCTACAGGCTCGGTAATGCCGGTTCACCGTAGAGGAAGATTACTTAAGTGGGCGCAGGAGCAGGGAGCATACATCATTGAAGATGATTATGACAGTGAATTCAGATTTGAAGGCAGACCTATTACAACGCTTTACTCGATGGATCACAGTAATGTTATATATATGAATACCTTTACGAAAACACTGGCACCATCTATCAGAATTGCCTATATGATTTTGCCGGAAAAGCTATTCTCGAAATATATGGATAAGCTTAGCTTCTATTCGGGAACTGTTTCAAGCTTTGAACAATATACATTGGCGGAATTTATAGCAGGCGGTTATTATGAACGGCACATTCGAAGAGTGCGTAACCGATATAAAAAATGCAGGCAGGAGATGCTTACAGCGCTTAGTGAATCAGGGGTACTTGAATTTATCACTGTCACTGAGGATAAGGCGGGATTGCAGTTGGCGATATCCGTTAAGCCCGAATACGAAAAACAGGCTGTAAACCTTGATAAAAGATTGTTGGAAAAGGGCATAAAAATAGTCCCCGTTACAAGCTATTGCTATAGCGAGGGAGAGAAGTATAAAAACAGTTATCTGTTGTACTATTCGGATATGGACAGAGACAGGATGAAAGAAGCTTTTTCATATATAAAGGGGCTGCTTTGATAAAGAAACCCGCGACTTGGTATGATATGTATTCGGAATTCCGGACACATATCAGTCAGCCGCGGGTTGTTTTATTGCTTTGGTTTTATCAGAATTGATTAAGCCTCATCAATAAGTCCATATTCTTTTTTCAGTTCATTGAACTTTTCAAGAACTGCATCGTAGGTCTTCTTTGAAATCTCAGGTAATTCTCCACCCCAGGTTTTTTCTGCCTGTGCGTAGCCCTTTTTGAAGGCATCAATCATGCTGTCAAGCTTGCTCGGGTCGCCACCGGTAAGCGCTGTAGCAAAGGAAACTATACGATCGCTGGTCTGATTGACTCCCCAGTAACCGTCCTCCGCAATATCAGCCTGTGCCTGAGCTTTTGTCTCGGGATCTACAGTAAAATTGCCCTCGCGAAGGAAGGACCAGATATCTGTAGCATTGCCGTAGGTTGTAGCCTGCTGTGACATCAGCTTCTGTACAAGAGTCTGGAGGTTGTTGGTTCTGGTCTCCGCATCCAGTTTGAGCTGATTGATGAGCTCTGTATTCTGTGTGTATTTTTTAGCTGCCGCTGCTCCCTCGGTAGAAGGCTCATAGGTAGCTGCTACATCAGAAGCAGGAGTACCGGTCGAATTGCTATCGGCAGCAGTATCCTTATTTACCTTTGCTGTGCCGGTGTAGGCACTGTAGGCTGCGCTCACCTGAGAAGATGTAACTCCGTTTACCATTCTTTCTCTCCTTTCCGTAAATTAATGGAACTCCGTTTCTCATTTACATTTATTATATCGGAGCCTTCGGTCAAAGTAAAAAGATTTAAAGATGATTTTTTTTATGATATTATGTCAAATAGTACCAAAAACAGCTTATATTCTCACGGAGGGACCGTAATTTGAAGAAGCTATTGATTAAAAACGGATATGTTATCGACCCGAAATCGGGTAAGAACGGACATAAAGATATACTTATTTCAAATGGAAAGATTGAAAAACTTGCACCCTCGATTGCACTTGAGGATTGTGGAGTTTCAATCAGTAAGAAGACAGGACTCCCCAAGGCCACTGAGCTGAGAGTGGTTGATGCAGACGGACTTTTGATTGCCCCCGGACTTGTAGATGTGCATGTACATTTCAGAGATCCCGGTTTTACGGATAAGGAAGATATTTATACAGGCGCCAAGGCTGCAGCCAAGGGAGGCTTTACCAGTGTAGTAATGATGGCCAACACAAAGCCTGCAATTGATTCTGTCGAAACTATGAAGTATGTCCTTGATAAGGGCAGAGAGACAGCTATCAATGTATATGCCTGCGGAAATGTAACCAAGGGACTTAAGGGTGAGGAACTTACGGATATGGATGCGCTTGCGGCAGCAGGTGCAGTAGGCTTTACCGATGACGGTATTCCGCTTATCAACGAGGATATTGTCAAGCAGGCGATGAAAAAGACTGCACAGCTCGATATGCCTATAAGCTTCCATGAGGAGGACCCTTCAGTTATCGATAACAACGGAATTAACCGCGGTAAGGCCAGCGAGTATTTTGGAATCGGCGGTTCGCCCAGAACTGCAGAGATTAATATGATTGAAAGAGATATTAAGCTCGCAGAGGGAATCAGAGCCTCAATCGATATTCAGCATATTTCTACCAAAGAGGGAGTTCAGCTTGTAAGAGAAGCCAAAGCAGCCGGTATGTCAATTCATGCGGAAGCAACTCCTCATCATTTCTCACTTACAGAGGAGGCAGCCATCGAACACGGAACTCTTGCCAAGATGAATCCTCCGCTTCGTGAAGAGGCAGATAGAAGAGCAATTATTGAAGGACTCGTCGATGAGACTATAGATATGATAGCTACAGACCATGCACCTCATACGGCTGAGGAGAAGGCACGCGAGCTTACCAAGGCTCCTAGTGGAATCATTGGTCTTGAAACTGCGCTTTCACTGGGTATTACAAATCTGGTTGGAGCGGGTTATATGACCATCAACAAACTGATTAAGCTCATGAGCACCAACCCTGCGGCGGTATATCATCTTGATGCCGGATATATTGCAGAGAACGGACCTGCGGATATTATCCTGGTTGATACCCAGGCAAGCGAGGTATATGAGAAGGAGAGCATTGCATCAAAGGCAAGTAATACTCCGTTTATCGGATGTGAGCTTAAGGGTAAAGTTATGATGACAATATGTCGCGGTGAGGTAGCCTACGAGGCATAATTTTCCGATAGCGACTCATTTTTTATTAATCAACCGGTATAAATTAAAAGGAAAGACAGTATGAAAAAGAAAACATTAGCAACAGTTATTTCGCAGAAGGAAATTGCACCCGGAATCTTCGATATGTGGCTTAAGACTGAGATCGCACAGGAGGCGGGAGCAGGTCAGTTTATCGGAGTATTTTCTCCTGACAAGAGCACACTTCTTCCAAGACCCATCAGTATTTGTGAGGTAAATAAAGAGGAAGGTTCGCTCAGACTAGTATATAGAATTGCAGGTAAGGGTACTGCAGAGTTTTCAAAATCAGCTGCAGGAGACACACTTGAGGTGCTTGGTGTACTTGGTAACGGCTATGACCTTGAGGTGCTTCAGGGTAAGACTGTAATGCTTATGGGTGGCGGAATCGGTATTCCTCCTATGCTTGAGCTTGCCAAGGAGCTTTTTATGCAGAATGAAAAGCTTGCAGCAGAGGGAAAGCCTGAGTGTAAGACAGAGATTATTGTTGTGGTTGGTTATCGTGATGCACAGACCTTCCTCAAGGAAGACCTTGAGAAGTATGGTCGTGTGGTGATTGCTTCTGAGGATGGAAGTGTAGGAACCAAGGGTAATGTAATGAATGCTGTAGCAGAGGAAGGCCTCAAGGCAAATGCAATTTGCAGCTGTGGTCCCATGCCTATGCTCAGAGCTATTAAAAAATATGCTGAAGAAGCTTCTATTCCTGCTTACATATCACTTGAGGAGCATATGGCCTGTGGTGTGGGCGCATGTCTCGGCTGTGTTGTTAAGACCAAGGAAATCGACCATCACTCGCATGTTAATAATGCACGTATTTGTACCGACGGACCGGTATTTCTTGCTTCAGATGTAGAGATTTAATACGGGAATATATACTCAGAATACTTTAGCCTTGTTTTTTCAGGCGGATAGGAAAGAATATGAATACTCAGATAAATATTGCAGGTGTGACCTTTAAGAATCCTGTTACTGTAGGTTCGGGAACCTTCGGTTCAGGAATGGAATATGGCGAGTTCGTTGATCTCAACAGACTTGGCGCAGTTACTACTAAGGGAGTTGCCAATGTACCGTGGCCCGGAAATCCTACTCCTCGTGTAACTGAAGTTTATGGCGGAATGCTTAATGCTATCGGTCTTCAGAATCCCGGAATCGATGTATTTTGTGAAAGAGATCTCAAATTCCTTGAGAATTACGATACTAAGGTAATCGTTAATGTATGCGGAAAATCGGTAGAGGATTATGTTGATGTAGTAGAGCGTCTTTCTGATGAGAAGAGAGTTGATCTTCTTGAAATCAATGTATCATGTCCTAATGTAAAGGAAGGTGCTATTGCTTTCGGACAAAAAGCTGATGCGCTTTTTGGAATTACATCGGAGTTAAAAAAGCATGCTAAGCAGCCTATAATTATGAAATTGTCTCCTAATGTTACCGACATTACAGAGATGGCAAGAGCTGCAGAGGCAGCAGGTGCAGATGCACTTTCGCTTATTAATACTATCACCGGTATGAAGATTGATATCAACAGACGCACCTTTGCGCTTGCCAACAAGACCGGCGGAATGAGCGGCCCTGCTATCAAACCTGTGGCTGTTCGCATGGTTTATCAGACTGCACAGGCAGTTAAGATTCCTATTATCGGAATGGGTGGAATTGCCACTGCAGAGGATGCTATCGAATTCATTCTCGCAGGAGCAACAGGAGTCAGCGTAGGTGCTGCCAATTTTGTGGATCCTTATGCTACCATCAAGGTTATTGAGGGTATTGAGGATTATATGAGAAAGTACAATGTTGAAAATATCACCGATTTAATCGGAGCAGTACACTGATATATGCATGTACATATTTATGCCGGTGCATATTTATGAATGTATATATTTGTGAATATATGTGTGAGAGAAAATGTGAAAGGAATGTATGCAGATGTCTTTTTAATCAGCATACAAGATGAATATGAAAAATAAGATTGTTAAGGTGATCGGAGCAGCTATGATTGGAGCATTACTGCTCACCGGATGTAGCGTGGATGTTAATATTAATGATAATACCCTCGGCTCTGACATCGATGATGAGGATGAGGCTGATTCAGATTCAGACAAGGAAAACAACAGCTCTGATAAAGCGGACAAGGATTCCGAGGATGACAAGCAGAACGAGACCCCCGAAAATAACGGTGCGGATACTGCAGATATTGAAATCGTTGAGGGTGGTGAGCTCGGTGAGTATGCAGACCTCAATGCTCAGTATTTTTTGAAAATCGGTGACAGAGTTTATTTCCGTGCATACGGAGAAGATTCCTTCCAGAATCCTTGCCTTTGGGGCAATTATATGGCATATGCCAATGCAGGAACTTCTGCAATTTATTATTATGATGAAGTATCCGGTGAGACTGTAAAGGCCTTTACCGATTATGGCTATGGCAAGATAGTATTTGATAACGGTGTATTCTACATGAACACCAAGAAGAACAACGGTGAGACTTCATACATATATGCAAAGAATCCCGATGGCTCTGATGTTGAAATGCCTAAGCAGTACGAGGGCGAGATTGTAGATTATCAGTATGATTCAATCATTATCGAGAACCATGATGTAGGTTCAAGTACGATTGTAGCTTACAATCCTTCAAAAAAGGAGGAGGAGATTTCATTAAGATCATCCGGCTATATTCGTTATATGGGATGCTTCCAGGGAACTGTTTATTATTATGAGAGTACAGGTTCATATGATGAGATTACTCTTTACTCACATAATTTTGGCGATGCAAACAGTGTAAATCTCGGTAAGGTTACTCGCAGACAGGGATCTGATGCGGCAGGCTATGAAGTTCAGTTTATGAATCCCGAGTGGATTGATTTTGCTTTAGACGGAACTGCATATTGGGGAATCGGTTACAGATCCGGAACCGGTAACTTTTTCGACAGTGCCGTTATCGTAAAAACCTTACCCGATGCAGCTAATTCAGCTACAGTTGATAACAGTGTAAACGGAACTGCTTATCAGGAGATGCCTTACATTTGTATCAATGAGTCAGGCAGTTATTCAATTGTTGCTAATGAGCCCTATGCATATGTAACAGTTCAGAACACCAACAGTAACTATGATTTGTTCCACCAGGATTGGATGGGAGAAAGAGAGTTCATCGTAGGTGATTTTACAAGTGCTTATTCGGATAGCGCTGAGTTCACCGAACTGGTACTGGCAGAAGCTGCCGAGTATACCGGTAATGAGATTTACGCTATGAGAGTATATCAGGTATACGATTCGGATGCGGATATAGGCTGGAGAATGGGCTATCGTGCCAACAAGATTGAATATGTAAGAATTGACAGAAGAAGCGGAAAGGCTGAAGTAATTCTTACCTGCAATCATAACAAGAACTACAGTGGATATTAATTATTTGAGACATTAATTATTTGCGCATGATATTGACACTTTCAGTGTTTAGTGGTTAAATAATGCGCATAATAGAGAATGCTATGACGAAGAGAGTACTGTTTTGGCGAAAGTTTCAGCGAGTCGGGGGCGGTGTGAGCCCGATATGAGTAGCAGAATAGGAAAATCACTTCTGAGCAGCCGTGGCGAAACGACTACAGATAGTGACCGACAGGTTACGGATATCTGTTTGAGAATTAGCTTCGGACGAACAGAACCGCGTTAGGGTTCGCGCATATCACTCCCATCCCGAGGATGCCGGAAGTATGCAGTAATAGGTGGTTGCGAGCACAGGGGCCTCGTCCTATTACGGACGAAGGTCCCTTTATTAGTTATTTTGAATTATTTGGTTGAAATGCAATAAACCATCAAAATACGCAGACAATAGCATTGTTTTTCAACAGATGATTCAAATAACGCAGATTAGTGTACAGGAGGAAAACAAGATGTACAAGCAGGTTTCTACAGATCTGAATTTTGTAGATCGCGAAAAAGCAATTGAAAAGTTTTGGCGTGAAAATGATATTTTCCGCAAGAGCATTGATAGCAGAAAGGAAGGTCCCGTATATACTTTCTATGACGGACCTCCGACTGCAAACGGTAAGCCTCACATCGGACATGTTGAGACTCGTACCATCAAGGATATGATTCCCAGATACCGCACCATGAAGGGATACATGGTACCCCGTAAGGCAGGTTGGGATACTCACGGTCTTCCTGTAGAGCTTGAGGTTGAGAAGCTTCTTGGTCTCAACGGTAAGGATCAGATTGAAGAATATGGTATGGAGCCCTTCATCAAGAAGTGTAAGGAATCCGTATGGAAATATAAGGGAATGTGGGAGGATTTCTCAGGCACAGTTGGTTTCTGGGCTGATATGGATGATCCCTATGTAACCTATGATGACAATTTCATCGAGTCTGAGTGGTGGGCACTCAAGACTATCTGGGACAAGGGCCTTCTTTACAAGGGCTTCAAGATTGTTCCCTATTGCCCTCGTTGCGGAACCCCTCTTTCTTCTGCAGAGGTTTCACAGGGCTACAAGACCGTTAAGGAAAAGTCAGCAATCGTTCGCTTCAAGGTTGTTGGTGAAGATGCATACTTCCTTGCATGGACAACAACTCCCTGGACCCTTCCTTCAAACGTTGCACTCTGCATGAATCCTGAGGAGGCATATGTTAAGGTAAAGGCTGCTGACGGATATACTTATTATCTTGCTAAGGCACTTGCAGACAAGGTACTTGCTCCTCTTGCCAAGAAGGATGAGGATGGCAATGTTCAGGCTGCTTACGAAATTCTCGAGACTTACACCGGTAAGGACCTTGAGTACAAGGAGTACGAGCCTCTCTTCGATTGTGCCAAGACCGTAGCTGACAAGCAGAACAAGAAGGGCTTCTTCGTAACCTGCGATAACTATGTAACCATGACTGATGGTACCGGTATCGTACATATCGCTCCTGCTTTCGGTGAAGATGATGCTAACGTAGGAAGAAATTATGATCTTCCTTTTGTACAGTTTGTTGATGGTAAGGGTAACCTTACCGAGGAGACTCCTTTTGCAGGACTCTTTGTAAAGAAGGCTGACCCTGAGGTACTTAAGAACCTTAGCGAGAGAAGTCAGCTCTATGATGCACCTAAGTTCGAGCATGAGTATCCTCATTGCTGGAGATGTGACACCCCTCTTATCTATTATGCAAGAGAGTCATGGTACATCAAGGAGAC
>JAKSRU010000033.1 GCA_024403475.1 Lachnospiraceae bacterium
GAAACCGCAGAAGTACCTGCAGAAGAGGCTGAAGCAGAAATCGCAGAAGTACCTGTAGAAGAAGCCGAAGCAGAAATCGCATATGTACCTGCAGAAGAGTCTGAAGTAGAAATCACAGAAGCACCTGCTACGGAGAACGCTGAGGAAGCTGCAGAAGAAGCAGTAGAGGTAGCTGCTGTTGAAGAAGCAGTTGAAGAAGCTGCTGCTGAGCCGGCAGAAGTAATTGAGGTTCAGGTCGAAGCACCCAAGAGAAAGCAGAAGGTGGTTGTTTCACTTGGACATGAAGCAATTGGCGGACATACTACATTGGAACAGCTTGACTCGGTAAAGAAGACTTCCAAGGTACTTGCAGATCTTATTGAGGATGATTATCAGCTTACAATTACTCACTCTAACGGACAGCAGGTTAGTATGATTCACAAGGCTATGACAGAGCTCAGAAGAGTATATATTGATTATACTCCTGCTCCTATGTGCGTATGTTCTGCAATGAGCCAGGGTTACGTTGGCTATGATATTCAGAATTCTCTCAGAGCTGAACTTTTGGATAGAGGAATTTCGAAAACTGTAAGTACTATTCTTACACAGGTAACCGTTGATCCTTACGATGAAGCTTTCTATGAGCCTACCAAGGAAATCGGAAGATTTATGTCGGCAGATGATGCGGAGACTGAAAAGAAGAAGGGCAACTATGTTAAGGAATATCCCGGTAAGGGCTTCAGACGTGTTGTTGCAGCACCTAAGCCTATGGATATTGTTGAAATAGAAGCAATCAGAGCTTTGGCAAATGCTGATCAGGCAGTAATAGCCTGCGGTGGCGGCGGAATTCCTGTAATTGAGCAGAAGCATGCGCTCAAGGGTGCATCTGCTGTAATCGAAAAAGATGCTATTGCAGGCAGACTTGCAACAGAACTTAAGTCAGATATTCTTCTTATCATTACCGGAGTAGATAATGCCTATACCGGATTTGGAACTGAAGCACAGACTGCAATTGATTCTATGACTGTTGCACAGGCTAAGGATTATATTGAAAATGGTGTATTCGAGGCTGGAACAATGCTTCCTAAGATTGAAGCAGCTATCGATTATTTGACTGCATACCCGGAAGGAAAAGTAATCATTACTTCTCTTGATAAGGCAGATGAAGCCGTTAAGGGTAAGGCAGGTACTGTTATTACTGCATAATGAGCGATGTGAAGAGAATGGCGCATAAGCGCTGAAAAGAAAATTTCTAAAAAAACTTTTCAATCTAAAAATATTATGTTAAGGTATTAATGACTTCGCAGGTGAGGTTTATACTTCACCTGCGATTTTTTAAAAATTATCAAGAGAGGAACAATTTATGGAACAGTTCATTCAAGGAGTCACTAATGTAAATGACGCAATAAACAGTGCTGTATGGGGCTGGCCCGCACTTATTCTTTTAGGTGCAGTAGGTATCATAATGACCCTGCTTACAAAATTTTTCCAGATTAGCCATATTGGTCATTGGCTTAAAAACACTATTGGAGCAATTTTTAAGGATAAGCACATTACCGGTCATACAAATGATAAGTCGATTTCACAGTTCCAGTCACTGTGTACTGCACTTGCGGCTACAGTAGGAACAGGAAATATCGTAGGTGTTGCGGGTGCTATTGCAACCGGTGGTCCCGGAGCGGTTTTCTGGATGTGGATTATAGCATTTTTTGGAATGATGACTAATTATTCAGAAAATGTACTCGGTATTCTTTATCGTCGTAAGGATGAAAAGGGAGCATGGCATGGCGGAGCAATGTATTATCTTCGCGACGGTCTCGGAGCTAAAAAGGGATTTAAGGTTATCGGTGCAGTGCTTGCAGTTCTTTTCTCAGTATTTTGCCTCCTTGCCTCATTCGGTATCGGTAATATGAGCCAGGTTAATTCGATGAGTTCGAATATCAAGGCTGCTATCACTAATGTTGCAACTACTTCGAACGAAGCATGGGTTATGCCTGTATTTGTTCCTTATTTAATTGGTGGCTTCCTGTTCATTGCGGTATCAGCAGTCATTCTTGGAGGACTTAAGAGAATCGCGGCAATTACTGAGAAGCTTGTTCCTTTCATGGTTGTTGTATATTTTATCGGTGCAATCATTATTATCTGCATGAATATTAAGCTCATTCCTGCAATTTTTGTTGCAATCTTTAAGGGCGCATTTTCACTTAAGGCTGCAGGCGGCGGTGTTGTCGGTGCAGGCATAGCAATGGCAATGAAAATGGGCTTCAAGAGAGGCGTGTTCTCAAATGAAGCAGGTCTTGGTTCTTCAGTAATGGTACACTCAAGCTCAAATGTTAAGGAGCCTGTACGTCAGGGTATGTGGGGTATCTTCGAGGTATTCGCAGATACAATTATTGTATGTACATTAACTGCGATTGTTATTCTCGGATCAGGTGCAATTAATCTTGATGACGGTAAGGCTGCAAAAATTACTGATGAGAATGGTGCATATGTTCAGATGGTTGACGAAAATGGACAGCTTGTATTTGATGAGGAGACCAATGAGCCGGTATATGTAACCGTAGTAGATGAAATCGGTGGTTCAAGTAACCTTATGAGCTATTCATTCTCAAAGGTATTCGGACCTGCAGGTTCAATCTTCATTGCTTTGGCGATTTTGCTGTTTGCATATTCTACTGTCCTTGGCTGGAGCCATTATGGAACCACAGCTGTAGAGTATCTGTTTGGAAAACATGCGGTATGGCCGTATAGAATTGTGTTTGTAATTATTGTATTCCTCGGATCAATCATGGAAGCACAGCTGGCTTGGGATATTTCAGATACCTTCAACGGTTTGATGATGATTCCTAACCTTATCGGTGTACTTGCTCTTTCTCCTATGGTTATGAAGGCTACAACCAATTATGTTGATCGCCATATGAGACACAAGAATATTAAGCCTATGTTGTCTGTATTTGATGATATTCAGGAGATGCAGGAAAAGGCACTTACAACAAATGGTGACGATTGATGTTCTTGTGAGAGCAGTTAACAATTAAATAATTAATTATCGGACCGAGATTGTATGGTTATGCAATCTCGGTTTTTTTGTTCAATAAGAAATTCCTACGAATTTCTTATTAAACAAAAACGCTCCGCGAGGAGCGCACTGCGGCGGATAGGAAGATGTCGATAAATCGACCCGTCGCAGGCGGAGAATCTCGCAAGCGAGATTCTTTACGTGAAAAAGAATCTCAAAAAGAATTTATGAAAATATATATTTATCTTGTGATATAATAAATAATTGGATTGGTATCGACTGGTCTGAATTTCAAGAGAGAGAATAACCTATGAGTAGTAATTTTGATAAAGAAAAATATACTGACGAAACCGGAGAAATCTATATCCGTCCGATGACTTACGATGATTTGGAGGATATTGTCAGATGGCGAAATTCCGGTGAAATAAAGAAATATTTTATATATAGAGGTGAATTTACATACGAGAACCAGGTTGAGTGGATGAAAAACCATGTTGAAACCGGTGAGGTTGCACAGATGATTATCTGTATGCGGGCGTCTGTCGATGGAAAAGAAAGAAAAGTCGGATGCGTTTATATTCGTGATATCGATATGAAGAATAAAAAGGGTGAATATGGCGTGTTCATTGGCGAAGCGGATGCCAGAGGTCGAGGTATAGGCACTAAAGTTGCAAAACTTATGCTGCGATACGGCTTTGAAGAACTGGGATTACACAGAATTTATCTCAGAGCTATTGAGGGCAATGAGAGAGCTGTGAAAAGCTATGAAAATGCAGGCTTTGTAAAAGAAGGTTTCCTTAGGGACGATGTGGTTATTGACGGAAAATATGTCAGTGTAACCTGGATGGCAGCGATTAATGAATAATCGCATAGTAATTTATAAAATGTTACCGGAGAAATTTGATGAGATTTATAAAAAAATTATTTGGATGGACATTTAGTGAAAAATACAGAGCTATAGGCTATTTGGCGATACTTGCCGTGGGAGTAGGATTGTTGATAGCATTGGCCAAATATTCGGTGCCTTATTATGATGATTATGCTTATGGTGATTATACCAGAGCCGGAATGTCATCAAGCTATGATCTCATTGGCGCAATTAAGGGGGCAGCCAATGGTGTAAAGGTGATGTGGTATGCTTGGCAGGGAACACATGCTTCGATTTTTTTTATGTGTCTTGTGCCCAGCGTTTTCGGAGAACAATTTTATTTTCTCGGGCCTATTTTTTTGATTCTTTTGCTTACCGGCGCAGTGTTTACACTGACATATGTTGTAGCACGTGATGTGTTGAAGGCTGACAAATGGAATTGCCTTGCGTTGCAGAGTCTTACGGCCGGAATGATTATCCTGTATATTCATTCGGCAAATCAGGCTTTTTACTGGTATAACGGTGGTTTTCATTATACGGCGATGCATGCTAATCTGATGTTTTTATCAGCATGCATTGTAAGACTTTTATCCACAGATCTTAAGCGAGAAAAAATAGCGATGACATTGCTTGTGATTTTGTTGGCTGAAATGGTCGGCGGATCAAATTATGTTACTGCCATGCAGAGTGGCTTGGTATTGGTAAGCTTTGCGTTGCTGGGTATTCTTAAGAAAAAGAAGAGTACATTGCTGTTGCTCCCGGGACTGGTAGCTTACGGTATAAGCTTTTATTACAACATATTTGCACCGGGAAATAATGTTAGAGAATCGCATTTTTGGTATGTTGAAGAAACCCCGCTTATGGCTGTTGCGGATTCATTTAAGGAAGCTGTAAAATGGGGAATTCAGTTTTCTAATTGGAAGACACTGCTTATAGTCTTCTTGATTATACCGGTGGCTTGGAGCATTGTTAAAAAGACCGGGTTTGTGTTTAAGTGGTGGGTAATGCTTTTGATGATGGCGTGGTCATTGTGCTTTTTTGCATCAAGCTTTACCGCAAGCCTTTATGCAACAGGAGAAGTAGTTCTGGCAAGAGTTATAAATAATGCAAAAATGAACTACCATTTGATGCTGGTTCTTAACGTGGTATATGTAGTCGGATTTATATATCAGTTGGTTCAGAAAAAGAGCAAAAATAAGGAAAAAAATCTTTTACTTAAATGGAAGGGCGGATTTGCATGGCCACTGATTATTGCTTGGGTGGGAGCATTTTTCTTCTTTTACACTAATGAGGTAAATCCGATAGGAAACTATACTGTGTTTGGCGCTACATATTATTTAGCAAACGGAACAGCGGAGCAGTTCTATGATGAATACGAGCAGCGACTTGAGATATTAAAGGATGACAGCATCAAGGATGTGGTGTTTGAACCATACAAAGCCAGACCTTGGTTTTTGATAAACAAGGATATAGGAACGAATCCTTCAGATGAGGAGAATGTATTTTTAGCCGAATATTATAACAAGAATTCAGTTTGTGTTAAAGAGTAGAAAAGGTATAAGGGTATGTTTGGCAGATTACTTTGGAATGATGGCTGGGAATTTTGTAAAACCGAATACGGTAGCGAGGTAAAGGATGTTGACGGAAAAGAATTCAAGAAGGTCAACATTCCGCATGACTGGTTGATATATCAGGGACAGAATCTATACGAGGATTCGACCGGATTTTACAGGAAAAAATTTGAAGTTACCAAGGACAGTGAACGTCGATACGAGATTTATTTTGAAGGCGTATATATGGACTCGGTTGTCTATGTAAACGGAATTGAAGTCGGATGCTGGAAATATGGCTACTCCAGCTTCTTCTTTGACGTTACAAACGAGCTTGTTGACGGTATGAATACCGTTATGGTTAAGGTGAATCATAAGGGGCCTAACAGCAGATGGTACAGTGGAGCCGGAATATACAGAAATGTATGGTTTACTGAAAAGCCTGCTACTCATTTTGTTACCGACTCAATGTATATAGTTGTCGGTGAGGAAGAAGAACAGAACGTGGACGACAAGGCCAAAAGTTCACTTTTGTATCGTCTTTTTCACAGTAAAAAAACAACCGATAGCGATGAAGATGATGCTACGGAAAATAAGAAGTGCTGGAATGTCTGTGTAAGTGCAGAGTTAGCCGGCGGATTGGCACAGAGAGCATCAGGATTAAAAAATTATCTGATAAAACTGGATATCCCGGGTGCGGAAATCAGTGAATGCTTTGATGCATATACTGCGCTATATACAGAAACCGAAGAAGGTTATCAGCTTGTAAAGGTAAATGCGGTTGTTGAGAACCCGAAGCTTTGGAGCATTGCAGAGCCTAATGTATATCAGGCACGCCTTACTTTAATACGAAAAAAGGAGGGCACTGAGTGGAAAAGTGAAGAGGAATCAACTGATTCAGTGAGCGCACAGGATAGTATCGAAGCCTCCTTTGGATTCAGAACAATCAGATTCGATTGTGATATGGGATTTTTCCTTAATGGGGAGAATATTAAGATAAATGGCGCCTGTGAGCATCATGATCTGGGCGCTCTTGGCGCAGCCTTCAATAAGGCAGCAATGCGCCGCAAATTGATTATTCTCAAAGAGATGGGAATAAATGCGATAAGAACTGCACATAATATGCCTGCGCCTGAATTGTTGGAACTCACAGATGAGATGGGCTTCCTTGTTATGGATGAATCCTTTGATATGTGGGAGTCTAAAAAGACTGAATACGATTACGCAAGATTTTTTAAGGAATGGCAGGCAAAGGATGTCAGAAGCTGGATCAGAAGAGACAGAAATCATCCGTCGGTTATCATTTGGAGTATCGGCAATGAAATATATGATACACATGCAGATGCTCACGGACAGGAAATTACAGCAATGCTCAAGCAGGAGGTCGAAAGCCATGACCCCAAGGGAAATGCGGTGATTTCAATCGGTTCTAACTATATGCCCTGGGAGGGTGCACAGAAATGCGCTGATATTCTCAAATATGCAGGCTACAATTACGCAGAGAGATTATATGATGAGCACCATGCGCATTATCCTGACTGGTATATCTTCGGAAGTGAAACGAGTTCTACCTTGCAGAGCCGTGGAATTTATCATTTCCCGTATTCACAGCCGGTTATGGCTGAAGTGGACGAGCAGTGCTCGAGTCTTGGTAACTGTACATCTACATGGGGAGCTAAAAACAGTGAATACTGTATAACTATGGACAGAGACAGGGCATTTTCGGCAGGTCAGTTTATATGGTCGGGCTTCGACTATATAGGTGAACCCACTCCCTACAAAAACAGAAACAGTTATCTGGGACAGATTGATACTGCAGGCTTTATGAAGGATCCTGCATATTTGTATAAGGCTGCATGGACAGATTATAAGATTAATCCGTTCGTTCATATCGTTCCCGAATATTGGGATTTTAATGAAGGACAGATGATTGATGTCAGAGTTGTATCTAATGCTCCTGCGGTTCAGCTTTTTGTAAACGGTAAGGGCCTGGAAACAGTACTTCTTGATCAGAAACATGGTGATAAGTTTTCGGCGGACTATATTATACCGTACGAGAAAGGCTGTATCAGAGCGGTAGCATATGATAGTGACGGTATTGAGCTTGTATCGGAGGAAAGACATTCCTTCGGAGAACCAGTTCAGCTGGTGGCTAAGCTGCATTACTCCGAGTCTGAATTGAGGGCCGGATGCTCGGATATGGCGTTTATTGAAATTGGCTCGATTGATGCTGATGGAAACAGGGTAGACAATGACAACAGCCCTGTATATGTAGAGGTGTCCGGGGCAGGTTGGCTTGCAGGATTGGACAACGGAGATTCAACTGATACCGAGGAGTATAAGGGACACAGCAAGAGACTTTTTGTGGGCAGGATGCTTGCGATGGTCGCTGCAGGAAATGAGCCCGGAGTTATTACAGTATCGGTCAGCTCGCTTGATAAGGAACGAGGCATTAAAGGAACGGAACTTAGCATTAAGGTTATTCCTGCTGAAGTTAAAAAAGGTGTGTCACTGCTTCCGGAGATTTTATTTAACGGAAAGGCTGTTACAGCAGAAAACGGTAAACCGGTTAATTCGCTTGAAAGCGGAGTATGGGCCAGAAAGCTTGAGCTTGCAATAGAAAAAGGCAATCAGAAGATTACTGCGGCGGATGATTGTGTGTGCGTTAGTGCCAGAGTGCTTCCTGCAGGGACCAAGCAGAAGTTGGAATGGTATGTTGTAAATGATGCGGGCATTATTTCTCCTTATGCTGAAATATCTGAGATTAAGTCAAATGAATTCGGCGAAACTGCAGTTATTCGTCCACGTGGTGATGGCGAATTCAGAGTCCGTTGCCTGACTCGTAACTCGATGAGAACTGCTAAGCTTATTTCCGAGTTGGAATTCAGTATTGAAGGTCATGGACAGGCCACGGTTAATCCCTATGAGCTTGTAAAAGGAGCACTGTGCTCAAGACATCAAGGGGAATTGAGAAATGCAATAGAACAGGGTATAGCTTCTGCAGGTGGCAGATGCGTCATTACCTTTGATTATCTTGATTTTGGAGATTACGGTTCGGATGAAATTACGATTCCGATTTTTGAAATGAGCAGTGCGCCCTGTCCCATTGAGATATGGGAAGGCGTGCCCGAGGAAGCCGGAGCAAGGAAGCTTTATGAGACGATATATCAAAAGCCGTCAATCTGGAATACCTATCAGGCGGATACGTATAAGCTTCCCGAACGCGTAAAAGGACTCACCACCATTTCATTGGTATTTAACACAAAAATGCAGCTTGGCGGTATATGCTTTACCAAGTTTGAGAAGGCCTTTGGAGTGTTAAAGGGATCGGACCGTGATGCTGTATTCGGAGACAGCTTCAAGGAAGAGGGCACTGCTATCAGGAAAATCGGAAATAACGTAACTATAGAGTACAATTCTATGAATTTCGGTGACAAGGGTGCCGGAAGAATCACCATTACCGGACATACCCCCAATGAGGTTAATACCATACATATTGTTACCGGAGAAGGTGATGATACTCAGCGTGCAATAATAGAATTCCCTCATTCCGAGAGTGCAATTACCAAGACCTTCGAAATTGAAAGAATCTATGGAGAAAAGAAGGTGCGATTTATCTTCCTTCCCGGTTCGGATTTCGATTTGGAAGAATTCAAATTCGAGGAATAAGTCAAATGTGTTGTGAGAAGATAAATACGTCATGCCAACGCATTTATAAGCACAATTTTGCTATTTATTATTAAGAATTTTGACTAATTTGAAAAATAATAGCAAATAATGGCAAGAAGGAATAAGTTGAGGGTAAAAATAGCAAAAAATAAAAAGTTTATTTCTTTAACTAATGATATAAGTACATTAGATATATTTGTTTACAACCGGTTTTGTAAAAAAGGAGAACAAGAATGCTTTATATCGGAATTGATTTAGGTACTTCAGCAGTAAAATTGTTGCTTATGAATTCTGAGGGCGAAATCCTTAAGATCGTATCAAAGGAATATCCCCTTTATTTCCCTAATCCCGGCTGGTCTGAGCAGAAGCCCGAAGATTGGTATACTCAGTCAATGGCAGGAATTAAGGAATTACTTGATGGTCAGGATAAGTCACAGGTTGCAGGTATCAGCTTTGGCGGACAGATGCACGGACTTGTAATTCTTGACAAGGATGACAATGTAATTCGTCCCGCTATTCTTTGGAATGACGGAAGAACTACCGAGGAAACCAATTACCTCAATACTTCTATCGGACGTGAGAAGCTTTCTCAGTATACAGCTAATATTGCGTTTACCGGCTTCACTGCACCCAAGATTCTCTGGGTAAAGAAGAACGAGCCTGAGAATTTTGCAAAGATTGCAAAGATTATGCTCCCTAAGGATTATCTTGCATATATGCTTACCGGAGTTCATTGCACAGACGTTTCAGATGCTTCCGGAATGCTTCTTTTTGATGTTAAGAATCGTAAGTGGTCAAAGGAAATGTGTGATATCTGCGGAGTTGATGAGACTCAGCTTGCAGCTATTTACGAGAGCTATGAGAAGGTTGGAACCGTTAAGCAGTCAGTTGCTGATGAGCTTGGAATTCCCGCTTCTACCATCGTAGCAGCAGGTGCCGGCGACAACGCTGCAGCAGCTGTTGGTACAGGTACTGTAGGTGACGGAGCTTGTAACGTATCTCTCGGAACCAGCGGAACCGTATTTATTTCTTCTAAGAGCTTTGGCGTAGATAAGTACAATGCACTTCACTCATTCGACCATGCTGACGGAACCTATCACCTTATGGGATGCATGCTCAGCGCAGCATCATGCAATAAGTGGTGGATGGACGAAATTATCGGAACCAAGGAGTATGCTTCAGAGCAGGCACCTATCACCGATGATAAGCTTGGCAACAACCATGTATACTTCCTTCCTTACCTTATGGGTGAGAGATCTCCTCACAACGATCCTAACGCAAGAGGAACCTTTATCGGTATGACCATGGACAACACCAGAGCTGATATGACTCAGGCTGTTCTTGAAGGTGTAGCATTTGCACTTAGAGATTCTATCGAGGTAGCTCGTGCACTTGGTGTAGCTCCCGAGAGAACCAAGATTTGCGGTGGTGGAGCAAAGAGCCCTCTTTGGCAGAAGATTATTGCTAATGTTCTCAATATGAAGGTTGATATCCTTGAGGTTGAGGAAGGCCCTTCACTTGGTGGAGCAATGCTTGCAGCAGTAGCTGCCGGCGAGTTCAAGACTGTTGAGGATGTTGCAGCTAAGGTTGTAAAGATTAAGAAGACTGTAGAGCCCGACGCTGAGATGACTGCAAGATATGAGAAGCAGTATCAGGTATTCAAGGAGCTCTATCCTGCTTGCAAGCCTCTTTATGAGAAGATTGCAAAGAACTGATTTTGAGTAAGACATTTGATGTTTTGCATACTGAAAACCATCGGAAATAATTCTACATTTTCGATAAATTAATTAACCATATTGCGAGATATTGTAATACTGACAATATCTCGTGTGTGATATAATTTAAGCACCTTAAACTATTTTATTTTTTGGAGGAAAACTAAATGCTTAAGAACATTCCTAACGTAAAACTGGGAATCATTGCTGTTAGCCGTGACTGCTTCCCTATCGCACTTTCTACTCAGCGTCGTAAGAACATCGTTGGCGCATACCAGGGTGACGATCTTTACGAGTGCCCTATCACTGTTGAGAACGAGCTCGATATGCTCAAGGCAGTAGAGGACGTAAAGAAGGCAGAGTGTAATGCTCTTGTTGTATTCCTTGGAAACTTTGGTCCTGAGACTCCTGAAACTCTTATCGCTAAGAATTTCGATGGTCCTTGCATGTTCGTTGCAGCTGCTGAAGGCGATGGCGACATGATTAACGGACGTGGTGATGCATATTGCGGTATGCTTAACTGCTCATACAACCTTGGAATGAGACATCTCAAGGGCTATATTCCTGAGTATCCTGTAGGAACTGCTACTGAGATCGCTCAGATGATCAAGGACTTCGTTCCTGTAGCAAGAGCCGTAATCGGTGTTTCAAACCTTAAGATTATTACCTTTGGTCCCAGACCTCAGGACTTCTTCGCTTGCAACGCTCCTATTAAGGGTCTCTATGAGATCGGTGTTGAAATCGAAGAGAACTCAGAGCTTGACCTCTTTGTATCATTCAAGGAGCACGAGAACGATCCTCGTATCCCTGCTGTATGTGAAGAGATGGCTAAGGAGATGGGCGAAGGAAAGTATTATCCTGAACTCAATGCTCGTATGGCACAGTTCGAGCTCACTCTTCTTGACTGGGCTGAGAACCACAAGGGATCAAGACAGTATGTTGCATTTGCTGACAAGTGCTGGCCTGCATTCCCTTCAATCTTCGGATTTGAGCCTTGCTATGTAAACAGCCGTCTTGCAAGCCGTGGAATTCCTGTAGCTTGTGAAGTAGATATCTACGGAGCACTTTCAGAGTACATCGGTATCTGCGTATCAGCTGATACTGTAACTCTTCTTGACATCAACAACTCAGTTCCTCAGTACATCTATGATGAGGACATCACCAAGAAGTATGGCGATAAGTACAAGCTTAACGACACCTTCATGGGATTCCACTGTGGAAATACTCCTGAGTGCAAGATGTGCTCAGACAGAGCTGTTAAGTATCAGCTCATCCAGCACAGACTCCTTGAGCCCGAAGGAAGCGAGCCTGACTTCACTCGTGGTACTCTTGAGGGAGACATCGCAGCATCTGATATCACCTTCTATCGTCTCCAGTGCGATAGCCAGGGCGTTCTCCGCAGCTACATCGCTGAGGGTGAAATCCTTGACGTTCCTACCAGATCATTCGGTGGTATCGCTATTTTCGGTATCGAGGAGATGGGACGTTTCTATCGTCACGTTCTCGTTCAGAAGGGTTATCCTCATCACGGAGCAGTTGCTTTCGCACATGTTGGAAAGTATCTCTTCGAGACCTTCAAGTTCCTTGGAGTACAGGATATCGCTTACAATCAGCCTAAGAGCCTTCCTTATCCTACCGAGAATCCTTTTGTATAATACTAAAGGCGATTCAATAAGTTTTTTCACAGGGGCATTACTCAACAGAGTAGTGCCTCTGTTTTTTTTGAAGTTAATGAAATATTCTGATAAAATATGAATGTTGTAAAAATAATGCGATATGTTGGGGAACAAATCGATAAAGGAGCAGATATGGGAGAAGTATTAGACGCGGAAAAAAATGAGAATACTGTAGCGGCGACTGAGACTAAAGAAGTTAAGCCTGCCGAGGGCAAGAAAGCAGCACCTTGGAAAATAATAGTGCCTGTACTTGTGGTAGGAGCTATAGTTGCGGGTAACGTTGTTGCAATTAATCTTAGAAACAAGGGTAAGGATGAAGCAGATACGGCTGGAAGTAATACTGTTGCTGATGTGAATGTTAATACCGAGGATATCGGAGCAGGAGCTTCTTCTGAGACCGGAAGCAATGGCACAATCGGACAGACTAATAACGCAATTGGTACCGGCAACTATTCGACCTATTCCATCGATGGATTGTCTCTTGCCGGAGACGGGTACGAGGGAATAGAGGGCACCGGTAATTATAATTACGGTGAAGCACTTCAAAAATCAATACTTTTTTATGAATTGCAAAGATCCGGGAAATTGCCGGAAACCACAAGAAGCAATTGGAGAGGTGACTCCTGCTTAAATGACGGACAGGACGCGGGATTGGATCTTAGTGGCGGATGGTTTGATGCGGGTGATAACGTAAAATTTAATCTGCCTATGGCGTATACTGCTGCAATGCTCGGGTGGTCTCTTTACGAGGACTATTCCGCATATGAGGAGAGCGGTCAACTTGAATATCAGCTCAACAATCTCAGATTTGTGTGCGACTATTTTATCAAGTGTCACCCGGAGGATGAGGTGTATTACTATCAGGTTGGTGACGGCGGTTCCGATCATTCCTGGTGGGGAGCAGCTGAGCTGGTAGAAACCAGAATGAGCAGACCCTCATATTGCGTAACTGCATCTAATCCCGGTTCATGCGTGACAGGGGAAACAGCAGCAGCTTTAGCTACTGCAAGTATTGTGTTTAAGAATATTGACAGTGAATACAGTTCGCTTTGCCTTGAGCATGCCAAAAGTTTGTATTCATTTTCGGAAAAATATAAAAGTGATGCGGGATATACTGCTGCTAACGGATTCTATAATTCTTGGAGCGGTTTTTATGATGAACTAGCCTGGGCCGGAGCATGGCTGTATATTGCTACCGGTGATGAGGAATACCTGACAAAGGCTGAAGGATATTATCCTATGGCAAATCAGGATTACGATTGGGCTATGTGTTGGGATGATGTACATATCGGAGCGGCACTTCTTCTTGCTACTATCACGGAAAAGGATGTCTATAAGAATGCGGTTGAACAGCATTTGGATTGGTGGACCACCGGAACATCGGGCTCACGTATTACCTACACGCCTAAGGGACTTGCATGGCTTGACAGCTGGGGATCGGTAAGATATGCCACAACCACGGGATTCCTTGCCGGTATATATAGCGAATGGAGCGGATGCCCTGATCAAAAGTCAGATACCTATTGGGAGTTCGCAGTCAGTCAGGCGGATTATGCATTGGGAAGCACCGGCTTCTCATATATGGTTGGCTTTGGAGATGCTTATCCTCAGCATATTCATCATCGTACTGCACAGGGCTCATACAGCAATAATATGAATGAACCGTCTGTTGCAAGACATGTTTTGGTAGGCGCATTGGTCGGAGGGCCGGATGCTTCGGACAATTATATTGATGAAGTATCCAATTACAATACTAATGAAGTTGCTTGTGATTATAATGCAGGTTTTACCGGACTTTTAGCAAAGCTGTATACCAGATATCATGGTCAGACGGTGATTAATTTGGGAGCAATTGAGGAACCTGCGGACGAGGTTATTGCTGAGGCGGCTCTAAATGTAAACGGTACTGATATTGTAGAAATCAGGGCTTTTGTATATAATGAAACTGCATGGCCGGCTCGCGCCAACAAGGATTTGGAGCTCAGATATTTTATCGACCTTTCAGAACTTTATGAGGCAGGTGGAACTGTCGCTGATATAGAGATTACGACAAATTATGTGCAGTCACTCGATTCGACGGAGCTTATTACCTGGGATGAAGATAGTCATATATATTATCTTTGTATCAGGTTTGCAGATGGAGAAGTATATCCGGGAGGACAGGAGTACTACAAGAAGGAAGTGCAGGTAAGAATGCGCAGCCTTAAGGGCGTGTGGGACAGCAGTAATGACTACTCTTATACCGGCTTGTCCCAGGGAAATCCTGTGCCGGCGGTTAATATGGCTCTCTATGAAGCAGGAGAATTGGTATATGGCTCTGAACCTGCTGCAGGTTCCCATGCGGGAGCAAGTGCCGGTAACGGCAGCAGTGCGAGCGGTAATGGCGGGAATAATGCGAATGGTGGTAATAATGCCGGGGGAGGCAATAATACCGGAAGTGCGGGCAATTCCGGCTCCGGAAGCTCACCGGTGAATTCAACTGCTCAGCAGGGCGATTTAAGTATATCTGTGGATTACAGTTCTACCGGCAGTAGTGTGAACAGTATTACCGGAACTATCAATATCAAGAATACCGGAAGCGGTGTTGTGGCATTGAAGGATTTGGTGATTAAATATTATTTCACTAATGAGGACAATAAAAATCTTACATTTTCATGCTATTATGCGGGAATATCAGGTACTAACTATTCTTCAGTGAGCGGATGTTCGGGTGCGTTCTCAGATACTACAGCAAATGACTCTGACACGCTTTGTACTATTACCTTTACCGATAATGTGGGAATCAGCGCAGGTGATACCTTGAGTGTTAATTTCTGTATCAATCACAGTGATTGGTCTAATATGAATATGAGCAATGATTATTCAGCGCAGTCAGCTGCCAATATAGAAGTATCATTTTAGTTGGTGATGCTAAAAAAAGCGGGTACTCCAATAGAGTATCCGCTTTTGCTATTATATTAATTAAGGCTACCTACATGTAAGAAATGCAATACTGCTGTTGAGAAGAACCCTGAACGGGAAAGAAGTGATAAACATATAAAGAAAACACATTAAGGAAACTAGAAAGATGTAAATCCGTAGAAAAGATTATCAAATGCAGATGATAATCCTAAAATAGAACAGGTAGGACCTCAACGCTTATAAGAATAATGCACTCGTATGAGAAAATAAACCATATGGGAATGAGCGGTATTTCATAATAATTAATGGCATTTATTAACACTTTGCGATATTATTTATTTAGTTTGTTCGCTTCAGATGTACAAAAAATAAAGGATGAGTATATTAGTGTGAAAAATAGTTTGCTTTTCACACCGCACTGCTTGTGTCATCCGCGAGGGATGCACTGCATAGTGTGCACACATTTCATAGAATGAAATGGAGATATTTATGGACAAGGTTAAAGAATCTAAAAATTCCATAGCCGAAGCAGCACAGGTTAACGGAGAAAAATATAATTATAGAAATCCGGCCTTGGATCTTTTGCGGGTTATTTCGTTAATTGGTGTTATAGTGATGCATGTTACATCGGGAGTGATTGGGGCGGATTTCACGTCGGATTCCATGTATATATTGAAGCTTGCATATAATGCTCTTTTTCATTACGGAGTGCCGATATTTGTAATGATAAGCGGTGCATTATTCCTAAAGCCTGAAGGAATCGTTGATATAAAGAAATTATGGATACACAACATATTAAGAATGACTATTGTATATGTTGTGTGGAGTGCGGCATATGGAATATACGATTATCTCCAGTATAAAGCAGGATGGAAATATATTATTTGGGAGATAGTAAACAGTAGAGATCATTTGTGGTTTTTACCTATGCTGATAGGGCTTTATATGATTGTCCCGATTCTGTCTACATGGGTGAAAAATGCAAAGCCCAAGGAAATAAGATATTTTTTGATTCTTTTTGTAGTATTTCAGGTAATATGTGAAACCATAAAAGCAGTGCCACATCCGGAACTGGTTGATTTTATATTGGCAATCAAAAACATTCAGCTGGTGTGCAGCTATGTGGGCTATTTTATATTGGGATATTATTTGGTGCATATTGGTGTGGCCAAGCATACGGTTAAGCTCATTTATGTATGCGGATGTATTTGTGGTGCTTTGAGTTTGATTTCCCTGGTGGGACTCTCATATATAAGGAATCGCGGGGCTTTTGAAATCGTGGACAGCTATTCGTTGTTTACCTTCGGATGGGCAGTGGCTATATTCGTTGCCGTCAACAGATTCTTTGATAAAAACGCATGCCTTGATGAAAAGGACAGAACAGAAAATGCTCCTCGAAGAGGACAAAAAATCAGTAAATTCATGGGGGAATTGGGAAAAGATTCCTTCGGAGCATATCTGTGTCATATTGCTGTGGTACAGATTCTTATGTCAATCGGATATTCTGCTTATACAATTCCTATAGCAATAGGAATTCCGACATATGTGGTTAGCGTGTTTATTATCAGTATGTTGATTGGCGGATTACTCAGAAGAATTCCGTTTATAGGAAGGTATATCTGTTAGGCGATTTGTTGACACTGTATATGGCGGGGATTATACTACAATAGATGCATTATCGATACTTATGCTCAAAAATAAAAAAGGGCGTAGATAAGTAATATGAGTTTATTTAAAAAATCCGACGATAGGTTTGTCGATATGCATATCCATATTCTGCCGGGAATAGATGACGGATCGCAGAACCTGGAGACATCAATTCAGATGTTACGTATTGCGGCCAAGAGCGGAATAACGGATATGATAGTAACACCGCATTATAAGAACGGACGACACAATGCGAGTCCGGCTACAATAGAATTACTTATTGATAAGGTTACCGCTGCGATGAGGCGTGAAGGTCTGGATATAGGACTTTATCCGGGTAACGAGGTATTCTACTATGACGGAGCGGCGGAGGATATTGCTGCAGGCAGGATAAATTCTCTCAATGGGACAGATAGAGTACTTGTAGAGTTTTTGCCCGGAGAAAGATACATATATATCAGAAATGCCGTTGATGCTATTATCGGTGTGGGCTATGTCCCGATCATTGCGCATGTTGAGCGTTATGAATGTGTGATAGAACGACCGGAGCTTGTACATGAGTTGAGAGTGTTAGGCGCAGAGATACAGATTAATTCCGGCAGTGTGGCTGGAAATTTAGGTTCTAAAATCAAGCATTTTGTGATGGAATTGTTGCAGGATGAAGATGTGGATTATATCGGAACTGACGCACATGATGACAAAAAGCGAGTTCCCGATATGAAGAAATGTGTTGCAACACTTCGCAAGATATGTGATGAAGAATATATAAAAATGATTACGTGTGACAATGCACTTAGTATTATCGAAGCATAATCAGAGGAAATCAGATAATGAAAACAGACAAGAAAAACGAAGAAATTGAAATTGATCTCGGGGAACTTTTTGGAGTACTCCTTCATTATATTTGGATAATTATCGTAAGTACAATTGTGCTGGCTGCAATAGGTTTTGCGGTAAGTAAGTTTGTGATGACTCCTCAGTACAAATCCACCACCGGTATCTATATTATGGCAAAGCAGAATAGTGCTGCCAGTGTTACCTATAGTGATACCCAGCTTGCAACACAGCTTACCAAAGACTATGAGGAGCTTATTACCTGCAGAACCGTACTTGAGACTGTAATTGAAGAATGCGGTCTGAAGGATTCATATGCAAGCCTTAAGGACAGAGTGTCAGTTGTTAACAGCAACAATACTCGAATTATCTATATATCAGTGACCGACCCTAATCCGGCCAACGCTCAGATAATTGCAAACAGAATAAGAGAAGTAGCTTCCGTACATATCACTGTGGTTACTGATACTGAAGCGGTAACAGTAGTTGATGAGGCTAATCTTCCTACTACTCCCAGTGACCCTTCCGTTAAGAAGTGGACATTGCTTGCAGCAGCCGTAGGTATGGTTTTGAGTGCGGGCTTCATTATTATCAGATACTTGCTGGATGACACCATCAAGAGTGCAGAGGATGTAGAGAATTATCTCGGACTCAGTACACTTGCTCTTATTCCGGTTATGGAAATTATTGATGATGACGGAAACAAGCTTAAGAAAAAGGCTGTGAAAAAAACAAGCGCGCAGACCTCGCAATCTGCAGGCAGCAGTGCTTCAGCAAAGCATACACCTTCAGCATCATCGCAGCGTCAGCGTTCGGTAGCTGAAGTCAGAAGAACCGCTCCGGTTCGCAGAAACAACGAAGTTAACGAAGACATTGAAGAGATTGAAATCTCAGAGTTTCAGTAAGAGAGGAAGGGCATATGCAGCAGTTTGAAATAAATAAGCGCGATATGGACTTCCGCGCTAAAGAAGCTTTTAAGACTTTAAGAACAAACATTGAGTTCTCGGGTGAGGACGTTAAGGTTATTGCACTTACAAGTACTACTCCTAATGAAGGAAAGAGCTCGATTGCATTTGAGCTTGCCACCTCGTTTGCACAGGCCGGTAAGAGAACTCTTTTGATTGATGCTGACCTTAGAAAATCAGTAATGCGTTCAAGATATAAGAAGGGTAATGTTAAGTACGGACTTACTAACTGCTTGGTAGGAAAAAAGTCATTTTCAGATACCCTGTGCGAGACAGATATTCCCAATTTCTATATGGCCTTTGCAGGCCCGGTTCCGCCCAATCCCAGTGAGCTTCTCGGCGGAAGCAAATTCAAGAAGATTGTTGACGGATGTAGGAACGCATTCGATATGGTGATTATAGATACTCCACCCATCGGAAGTGTTATTGATGCGGCAATCGTAGCCAAGGCTTGTGACGGAATTATTCTTGTTATGGAAGCCGGTGCAATCAGTTACCGCTTTGCAAAAAAGAGTAAGGAGCAGCTTGAGGTAGCCGGTGCTAAGATTCTTGGAGTTGTGCTTAACAAGGTAAGTATTGGCGGCAAGGGCTATTACAGTAAGTATTACGGAAAATATTACGGCAAATATTATGGTGATTACTACGGAAGTGATTCATCAAAATAGTTTTTGGCAG
>JAKSRU010000034.1 GCA_024403475.1 Lachnospiraceae bacterium
AGTTTGAGACCTTCCCTATTTGGAACATTCCTCTCAAGCATCCTGTTAACCTTGCGTATGAGGCAGCTACTGCAGATTTGAATGACCTCAATATGATCGATCCTTTCCACTTGGAGGCTTATGGTGTTACCACTGTAAACTACAACCGTGATGTTGAGATTTTCCCTGTGGTTAATGCAACCTTCGAGCTCATTATGGGTGAGAGCATGTACAAGTCACCTACTGATATGGGCGTTAACATGGCCGGAAATTGTATTGTTGATGATGAGGCCTGCTGTGAAGCTTCAAAGCAGGAAATCGTGCGCAGATATTACAATGCAATGTGCCAGAAGAGAATTCATGGTGAGTCAAAGGATAATATCTATAAGCTGGAGCTTCTTATGAAGCAGGCAGATGTATGTCCTACCGACCTTAAGGTTGTAAAGGCAGCACTTGATAAGGAAAGTGAAACCGGACATCCTGCAGTTGCCATTGAGCTTGCTGACGGCACCGTTGTAACCGGCAAGACAGGAGACCTTTTAGGAGCAGCATCAGCTATGTTACTCAATGCACTTAAGACCATCGGCGGTATTGATGATGAGACAAAGCTTGTTGCAGCATCAGCTATCGCACCCATTCAGACATTGAAGACAGAGTATCTCGGAAGCATCAATCCTCGTCTTCATACTGATGAGATTCTAATTGCACTTTCAACCTCGGCAGCAGAGGATAAGCTTGCTGCAAAAGCACTTGAGCAGCTTCCTAAGCTTAAGGGATGCAGTGCTCATTCAACAGTTATCCTTTCTTCGGTAGATCGCAACCTGTTAAGAAAATTGGGGGTTCAGGTTACATGTGAGCCGAAGTATGAGGAAGAGGAGAGACTGTATCACAAGAATTAATTTTGTAGATTAAATTTATACATACAGAAGGGGTATAAAATTGAACAAAGTTATTGGCGTAATCGTTTCAAGAGTACAATACGAAGGTAGTAAATCATTTATAGGCAGCTTGTTTAAGCAGGCAAGAAATGCAGGCTTCAGGGTTTGCGTATTTCAGAGTATTTATGATTTTAGTACCGGGGGTGAATCGGGAGCGGCGGGAATTTTTGACATGATTCCCTATGACAAGCTGTGCGCTCTTGTAATGCTCAATGATGCAATTTATGATAAGTCAATCACAAATCGAATCATTGATACAGCTCGCGAGAATAATGTTCCGGTTATTTTGGCAAAGGGAGAGGATCCCAGATGCTATAACATAATCGGTGATTTTGAAAAAACATACGAGCATCTTATCAGCAAGATTTTGGTGGACAGAGAGGTTAAGGATGTATTTTATATTACCGGTAAAATGCATGAGGGCTCTGATTCCATCGGAAGACTTAATGTATTTATGAAGGTTGTTAATGAACTGGGAATTCCATTTGACAGCAGCATGATACAGTGCGGTGAGTATGCGGAAAAACCGGCAAGAAAAATAGTTGATAATCTGTTAGAGAACGGCAAGAAGCCGCCCAGAGCTATTTTCTGCGCTAATGACGTGATGGCATTGGCGGTAATGGAAAGATTGGCTTCGTTCGGATATAGTGTTCCCATCGATACGATAGTGGTTGGTTTTGACGGCCTTGAATCCTCAGTATATGGTAAACCGAGACTGGCTACCTGCGCTGAGAATATGGACAATATTTCTCTGCTTGTAATCAAAGCAATAACAGATGCTATTGAAAACGGGGAAAAACCTAAGAACTATCATTATGAGTATGATGCGGTGTTCTCGGAATCTGCCGGATATTACGGACGTGATGTTGAGTCTGCTAAGCTTGGAAACGAGATTTTCAAGCGTTTCAGAACAGATGAGTATGATGAAGAAGATCAGAATAACTGGTTGGATTTGGTTATGAAACAGCAGGACCTTGAAGGTCTGCGCAGGGCACTTCCTCTATTTATCGAGCATGAAAGGGGCTTTATTATTCGTCAGGACCCTTACTGGGAGATGATGGATGAGCGCGCTAAGAGTAAGCTGCCTAAAAATGTTCTGCTTGTTTCTAAAAATATTCCGAATAATTATGACCGTGTTGAGAAGGAGTGTGAATTCGATGAGGCGATGTCTTTCCTTATCGATTCAATACCGGACAATAAGATAGGATATGCATCGGCTATTTCAATGCACGATATGGTATATGGTGTGGCCTTTATTACAACCAGAGACCCCTATAACGGTGCAGGCCGAATGAACCGTTATGCGTTTACTGTAAATCGTGCTTTCTCGCTTGCAATCAATGGTGAAAAACAGCTGTTTTTGGCAGAGCAGATTACACGCAACAGATATATGGATCCGGTTACTTCAATGCTCAATATGGATGGAGCGGTTCATTGGTATACCAATTATCTGCTTGAGGAGAAATCACACCACCGTTATTTGGTTTGCGGTATATATAAGCTTATAAATTATCAGCAGCTGATGAATAATGATGGAGTTGATTTTATAGAGGATGCTTTGCAGTTTATTGCCAATACTCTGGTCCTGGTTAACCCTGACAAGGAAATGATTGCCAGAAATGCAAATGACAGCTTCGCAGTTATTCTTTCACTTCCGGATGGAGAAGCAAACGCAGATATAATTGATCATGCGACCACGGACTTCTATCAGATACTCGATGTTAAAAAGAAAAAGATGGGAGAGCCTTGGAATCAGCTTGAGGTAAGCTGTGGCTATGAAATCAAAGAGGTTGGTAACAGAGATGATCTTTCTGTATACTTTGATGCGGCACTGACCAAGCTTTACAAGAATAGAAATCTTATGCTCAAGGGACTTCCCGGAGCTATTGATATTGAGGATGGTAAATCGGTACTTGAGTATAAGGGAAGGCTTCTGACTCTCCTTAAGGACAATCTGTTCAAGTATAATTTCCAGCCTATTGTAGATGCGCACGATGGAAGAATTGTCGCGTACGAAGGACTCATGCGTACCTCAGACAAGATTGGCCTTAATCCGATGGAGGTGCTCTCTGCAGCCAGCATGTTTGATAAAAATGCCGATGTTGAGTATGCCTCATTCCTTAACATTTTAAGGAGAATAGAGGCGGAACCCGCTTCATTCGAGGGTAAGAAGGTATTTATCAATACAATACCCGGTTGCTTCCTTAATGATGAGCAGATTGATGACTTCAGAAGAAATTTTGGCGAATATCTGCCACAAGTCGTTGTGGAGATTACTGAAACCGAGACAATCCATCAGGATGAGCTTAATAAAATAAGAACCCTGTGCAGTGATGATGTCAAGACACCTATAGCCATTGACGACTACGGCGCAGGCCATTCAAATATCGTAAACCTGTTGGAATACCAGCCGCAGGTTATCAAGATTGACAGATATCTGATTAGTAATATCAATGAAGATAATAATAAGCAGATGTTTGTGAAAAACATAATTGAATTTGCAACAAGAAATGATATTGAGGTTCTCGCAGAGGGCGTTGAGACCAAGGAAGAACTCAAGATGGTCATAGAATTTGGCGTGGATTATGTGCAGGGCTACTATACAGCAAGACCTGCATATGAAATCCTGCAGAAGCTTCCTGATGAGATTATTGCAGAAATCAAGGAGTTTCAGAACTAGGAGGTACTAATATGGGAAGACCGGGAGTCGGCGGACATTCAGCATCCGGCGGTGGACATTCGGTATCCGGCGGCGGACATCATATAAGCAGTAATGGTGGCCGCGGAGGAAGCGGTACTCATACAAGACCCGGAGTTGGAAGCGGCTCCGGAGGACATACAAGCAGCTTTGGCGGATCTAACGTGGGACACACCGGGGCTCCGGGAAATAATCATTACGGACATCAGAGTCATCCGAGCCATTATGGGCATAATCATTACGGACATACTCCACCTCCGCCACCGCCTCCGCATCACCATCATCACCACCATCACGGTTGGTATGGATATAATCGCCCGCATTACGGATATAGCAGCGGATACGGATACAGTAGAAGAACATCAAGAGGATCATGTGCCGGATTATTTATATCTTTGGCATTGGTTATAGCTATTATTATCCTTGTAAACAGATTCATGGGTAGTAATACCGCAAGTAATTACAACAATAATAACAGTAGTTACAGTAGCTCGAGTGGTGCGACTTATAATAACAACAATTCTAATGCTGCACCTGTTATGGTGGCTGAAAATAAGCGTGAAAAGCTTGAAACTGATGGTTCGTTTAACTTTGATTGTGTTGATGACCGCGTTGGATGGTTTGATGATGAGGAAGCTCTCGAAAATGAGTTAAAGTCCTTTTGGGAAGCAACCGGTGTGCAGCCTTACATTCTGATTAAGGAATATGATGCATCGCTTACGACTGAAGCGCAGAAGGAAGAATGGGCTATTGATTACTATGAGAACAATCTTCTTTCAGATACCTTCCTTTATGTATATTTTGATGAGGACAATACGTCAGCAGGATATGATGAAACTGTAGGATACATGTATCAGGCATCAAGCGATATGGTTAAGAGCGTTATGGATGCTGAAGCAGTTCAGATATTCTGGGAGTATCTTGATTATTATTGGATGCTTGAATATCTTTCGACAGATGACGTATTTTCTATGACCTTCAACTCTACTGCAAGTGTCATTATGGGAAATCAGTCGCTTGATCCCGGGGTAGCATTGGCACAGGCTCAGGCAAATGCAGCGCAGGAAGAGGCTGAAGTCGCAAGAGGTGAGGCGTTGGCAGCGCAGGCACAGGCCGAAGCGGCACGTGCTGAGGCAGAGGCTGCCAGAGCAGAAGCGGCAAACAGAGGAACCAAGATAGTTAAGACAATATTGATTGTTTTACTTGTTATTGTTGGAGTTGTTCTCTTGGTGCTTGGCGGACTTGCTGTAGCTGCAATAGTTGTATACAGAAGAAGCCAGAAGCGCGAATATGATGAGAGAATGTTAAATACACCTCTTACAAAAGAGGCAACCTATGACGAAGTACCGAATTCTACACAGAATTCCGCGTATAGTCACCCCTTGAATGAAAAGTCGACAGTGGGAATGTCGGCCAGTACTCGTGGGGTAAGTGGAAATGTCACTGCGGGCAACCGCGATAATCAGGATACCTGACGCAGTGAAAAGCATATAGTATAAAAACTAAAAGAATGGGGAAGTAAAATGCCTGTTACAGATTTTCTTGAGAGAAATGCTAATTTATATGGGAATGAGGTGGCGCTTGTAGAGCTCAATCCCGAGCAGCCGGATAATCGTCGCATCACATGGAAGGAATATGAGCTTATCGAGCCTTCAAGATTTCAGCCCTATCGCAGAGAAATTACTTGGGCGGTATTTCGAGAGAAGGCTAATCGTTTTGCAAATCTGCTTGTGAGCAGAGGTGTTAAAAAGGGCGATAGAGTGGCTATTATTATGTACAACTGTCTTGAGTGGTTACCGATTTATTTTGGTGTGCTTAAGACCGGCGCCATTGCTGTTCCTTTCAATTTCAGATATGATGCGGACGAACTGTTGTACTGTGCAGAGTTGGCTGAGGTTCATGTTATTGTATTCGGATCTGAATTTATCGGCCGTATGGAGGCTAATGCTCAGAGACTTTCAAAGGGACGTCTCCTGATATATGTAGGTGACAATTGTCCCAGCTTTGCAGAGAGCTATAGGGATATGGTGGCAGATTGTTCAAGCCAGTTTACCGATGTTCCGATTACCGATGATGATGACGGAGCAATATATTTTTCATCAGGCACCACAGGATTTCCTAAAGCAATCCTTCATAAGCACAGAAGTCTGACACAGGCGGCTGAGATGGAGCAGAAGCATCACTCTCAGGGAAGAGATGATGTTTTCCTGTGCATACCGCCACTTTATCACACAGGTGCTAAGTTCCATTGGATGGGAAGCCTGGTAGCAGGAAGCAAGGCTGTCCTTCTTAAGGGAACCAAGCCGGAAACTATTCTTTCGGCAATCTCTTCTGAACGTTGTACTATAGCCTGGCTGCTTGTTCCGTGGGCACAGGATATTCTCGACAGCCTCGACAGTGGCAAGATAAAGATTGAAGATTATCATCTCAGTCAGTGGAGATTGATGCATATTGGAGCACAGCCTGTACCGCCTACACTTATTAAGCATTGGCTGGAGTATTTCCCCAACCATGAATATGACACTAATTATGGTCTTTCTGAGTCAACCGGTCCCGGTTGTGTTCATCTTGGTGTGGAAAACGTTCACAAGGTTGGAGCTATCGGTATCCCCGGATATCGTTGGGAAATTAAAATTGTTAATGAGAATGATACTGAGGTTAAGCAGGGCGATGTCGGCGAGCTTTGCGTAAAGGGCCCCGGAGTTATGACCTGCTATTACAACAATCCGGAAGCAACCGCAGAGGTACTCAAGGACGGATGGCTCTATACCGGCGATATGGCGATGCAGGATGAGGATGGCTTTATTTTCCTCGTAGATAGAAAAAAGGATGTAATAGTAAGCGGTGGCGAGAACATATATCCTGTTCAGATAGAAAACTTCATTCGTAAGAATGATAAGGTTAAGGATGTAGCGGTAATCGGTATGCCTGATGCAAGATTAGGTGAAATAACAGCTGCTATTATTGAAATTAAGGATGGCTTTGAATGCACAGAGGAGGAGATTAATGACTTCTGTCTTGATCTTCCCAGATATAAGAGACCTAAGGTAATATTCTTTGAGGAAATTCCGAGAAATGCTACCGGCAAGATAGAAAAACCGGCTCTTAGAAAGCGCCATGGAGCAGACCAGCTCGTAGCGCGTGAGAACGGAATTTAAGTTTGGTTAAAAATTATAACAGCCGCCGATTGTGAGAGAATCATTTTCGGCGGCATTGTATGTATTAGGGCTTAATATAGGTGAGAAATGTTACGTACTGAAAGCTTGGAAGAAATAACTGACGGAAAAAAATACGGAATCAACGATATGGTTAAGGCCGGTACAGGCGGATGCGCAGGCTGTTCTCATTGCTGTGAGACAATGGCGGATACAATAGTACTCAGCCCGTATGATATATGGAATTTGGAAAAGGAAACCGGCAGGAGCTTTGAACAGTTGGTGGATACCTGTATTGAACTTAATCTTCACGATGGAATTATTCTTCCGAATATGAAGGCTGTCAACGGAGCCTGCGTGATGCTTCAGGACGGACGCTGCAGTATACACAAAAGCAGACCTGATTTTTGCAGATTGTTTCCGTTGGGAAGATTGTACGAGAATGGTTCCTTCTCATATATTATGCAAGTGAATCAGTGCGATAAAGCATCCGTGAAGGTTAAAGTTAAAAAATGGATTGACACACCGGATTACGAGGAATATTCGCACTTTGTGCTTAAATGGCATGATATTATTAGGACTACATCTGATAAGTGCGCAGCTAATGCAGGAGATGCTGCTAAAGTGAAGGAATTGATGATGGGTCTGTTGGCACTGTTCTATCAGAAGAATTATGAAAATGATTTTTTCCGAGAGTTTAATGAGCGATCGATTGCTTTTGCAACGTTATTGCAGAGCTGAACAATAGGTGGAGAATAAATAGAGAATGGCATTCGATGGAGTGACAATGGCTGCGGTTGTAAAGCAGCTTAAAGATACAATTACAGATGCGCGTATCAGCAAGATAGCGCAGCCGGAGGATAATGAAATCCTAATGACAATTCATACCCAGGAGGGTAATGTCAGACTGCTGATGTCTGCGGATGCATCGCTTCCGTTAGTATATCTGACGGAGAATAATAAGCAGGGACCGCTTACTGCACCCAACTTCTGTATGCTTCTCAGAAAGCATATTCAGGGCGGACGAATAGTTTCGGTTACACAGCCGGGGTTGGAGCGAATCATTAAGCTTGAAATAGAGCATCTCGATGAGATGGGGGATTTATGCAGAAAATTTCTGATATTTGAGCTTATGGGTAAGCACAGCAATATTATCTTTGTTAATGGTGATGGTATTGTTATCGACAGTATAAAGAGAGTGTCTGCAGCAGTCAGCAGTGTGCGAGAGGTTTTGCCGGGAAGAGAGTATTTTATTCCGCAAACCCAGCAAAAGGCTGACATCCTTGATACCGATAGTATTGACTTGGATAATTTGGCGCAGGCTCAACCGCTTTTTAAGGCTATATACGGTGGCTTTACGGGTATTTCACCGGTATTGGCGCAGGAACTGTGCTTTAGGGCTGATGTTGATAGTGACAGACCTATAGAAACACTTGATGTTACTCAACGTTGCAAAATAACCGTGATTTTAAAGGATTTTTCTAAACAATTTAATAGTGGTGAATTTGAGCCATGTATGGTTTATGAGGGAAAGAAGCCCAAGGAGTTTGCTGCCATTAACCTTACTATGTACAATCATGAAGGGGCACAGATTGTAGAGGTGGATTCCGTATCAGCACTTTTGGAGCAGTTTTACCGTGAGAAAAATGTGGTGGTACATATACGCCAGCGTTCAGCGGATTTGCGCCATATTGTTTCATTGGCGCTTGAAAGAAACAGCAAAAAACTTGATTTGCAGCTTAAGCAATTAAAGGATACTGAGAATAGAGAAAAATATCGTCTGTATGGTGAACTGCTGACAGCCTATGCATATCAGATAAAGACCGGTCAGAAGGAAGTGACGGTAGATAACTATTATACCAATGAGCAGACATCTATACCGATGGATCCGCAGCTTACTCCTTCGGAAAATGCTCAGAAATATTATGAAAAATATAATAAGCAGAAGAGAACCTATGAAGCCTTAACAGGGCTTATCGAAGAGGTTAAGGCGGATGTAGAGCACCTGCAGTCCATTCAGGCTTCCTTGGATATTGCGCTTGCAGAGGAGGACCTTATACAGATTCGCCAGGAGCTTGCGGAAAGCGGATATGTTCGCAAAAAGAGTGGTAACAAGAAGGAAAAGGTAACCAGTAAACCTTTCCACTACATCAGTTCTGATGGATATGATATTTATGTAGGTAAGAATAATTTTCAAAATGATGAACTGACGTTTAAGTTTGCTAACGGCGGTGATTGGTGGTTTCATGCCAAGAAGATGCCGGGCTCACACGTTATTCTCCGAGTAAGACAGGGAGAAGAAGTGCCTGACAGAGCCTTCGAGGAGGCTGCGAAGCTTGCTGCTTACTATTCACAAGGCCGTGAACAGGAGAAGGTTGAGATAGATTACGTTAGACGTAAGGAAGTTAAAAAGCCAAACGGAGCAAAGCCCGGCTTTGTCGTATACTATACAAATTATTCGATGACTACTGACAGTGATATATCGGGCTTGACTTCTGTATAGAGCAGAAAGTGAGTAAATATGAATAACTCATACTATACAATGACTAACGGTGTGAGGCTTTCCTTTGATTCTGAGTGGAAAAAAGCGGAGGAATTGATAGCCTCGGCCAAGACAATGAAAGAGATGAAGGAGCTCGATAGCTATGCCATCGAGCATAAAGGAATACCGTCTTTGTGGCTCATGGAAAATGCGGCAAAAGCTGTGGTCGATACAGTTGCAGAGTATGCGAGTGATTCAAAGGATGATGCCAAAATCAGACAGACAAAGATATGTATTATCTGCGGAGCCGGCAATAATGGTGGCGACGGAGTGGCATGCGCGTATATGCTGATGGATAAAGGATATCAGGTCAAGGCATATTTATGTGGAAAAGAAGAAAAGATGACTCCTGATGAGAGAGCGATGGAAGAACGTCTGATAGCACGCGGAGGAAAGCTCATCAAATGGTTTGCGAGCAGTTCTTGTGATTGCAATGTTCCCTCAGAAGAAGTCAATCTGATTCGGGATATTAAAGAGGCCGACTGTGTGATTGATGCATTGTTTGGAGTGGGCATATCGAGAAGTATAGAAGGTCTTTATGCGGATATAATAGCTGCATTAAATCAGGCTAAGATAATTGTGGCATGTGATATTCCTTCAGGAATAAACGGCGACACAGGAGAAGTGATGGGATGTGCTGTTAAGGCAGATGTTACTGTGACATTTTCCTATATTAAACAGGGACTTACAAAAGCTGCTGCGGCAGATAATGTGGGCCTTTTAAAGGTGGTGCCAATAGGGCTTCCTGAGTAGCTTTTTAATGTATTGAGAGGAAATATGAAGATAAAAAGTACGTATATATTGGCGGGTGTGATAAGCAGTACGGTTATTATGCTTGCGGGCTGCGGAGCTGCTGATGATGGCGGCGATGAGCCTTCAAGCTTGGGAACACCGATATATCAAACTGAAGATGCTATAGATGAAGTCCTGAATACTGCTGACGATGAGGCAGAAAACGGTGAAGAAGGCGAAATAAATAGTAAAAATGAAATCACCGATAATACCGAAGGGGATGATGGCGCTGCTTCTGAGGAAACTGATCAGAGTTTGATTAATGGAACAGCCAATAATGAGGTTCAAAACAAAGAGGTTCAGTTTGCAGTGATTGCTGCAGAGTATGAGAACTGCAAGAGAGAGTTCCTTGAGCAGGTTGGTGGTCAGTCACCTGCATTTACTATTGCAGATTTTAATCATAACGGGCGGCTGGAAATAATTATATCGGATTGTCAGGGGAGCGGCGCATTTTCCACTACGGCTTTCTATGAGGTTAGTGAAGATTACACGACTCTTGAAAAGCTACCTGCGATAGGAGACAAGCAGTACGATTATTTCGGTGATTTCCTGAATTGCACAGAATTTGTCTGCTACAGATTGGATGATACATATTATTATGTGGTAGAGGATTTTACGAGCTCCGGCTGGGATTGCAAGGGGATTACCTATTATCTGTACAGCTTTGACGACAAGGTAGAAGTATCTGATATGGGTGGATTTGTTCTTTTGGGTTCATTGGATTCAGAGAATAAGTGTGTGTATGAAGTAAAAATGTATGATATCGGGTCGAAATTGTGCAGAAGCGAAGAGGATTATCTTGCGGGAAAGATAGAATATTTGCAGGATTATAAGAAAATGCCGACCTGCAAGGTTACCTGGATGCAAATGACAGAGGATATAGCATTGAGCGATAAGCTTCAGGTCGCATATGCCGGATATAATCCCGAATACGGAAATGCTGAAGTGAATTACAGCTATACAAAAGTATTTGGAGAAGATATTGAGTATAAAGTAAATTGAAAAGACGCTACCTCAAGGGTAGCGTCTTTTTGTATGTAGAAATGTATATTAATATCACTTGTTATTTATATGCGATATCGGGCATGTTGAGTTATGTAAACCACAATATACATCCGCACATTGAATCTGCCAAATGGTTTTGCCGCTATATGATGCGGGTGAGCATAGAACTGTTGTTATGTAAAGTACTTTAAAAATGAAGCTGAGGTCTTCATATCGCTAAGCTGATCGATTGAGCCGAAATGCTCGATGGCAATAGTGCCCTGATAGCCTTTGGCAAGCAATTTTTCAAGAATTGTACTCATGGGGATTACACCATTGCCGACTGCAGCACTGTACATTTCTTTACCGCTTACATTGACATGGCTTTCTTCTCCTTCGACAGGGGTAAGAGATCTGTCTTTGCAGTGTACATAGGTTATTCTGTCATTTAACAGCTCGTAAGCTTGTAAAACATCCTGGTCACTGTAAAAGAAGTTGCCGGTATCGAATGCGCAGCCGAGGTTTGGAAGGCGGTCTAAGAACCATTTTACCTGTTCCATAGTGGCAAAAGGGGCAATGATATCATCGAAATCTTCCATAGCTACATTGATACCAAGCTCTGAAGCGTAATCCAGCAGGTGAATCATATTGGGAAGCATAGCTTCACGTGCTCTGGCAAGAGCAGTAGTGATAATATCCTGATCACCGGTAGTGACGATGTCCCGATTGATAAATCCGGGAACCACTAAAAGGTTGGCAATATTTAATCGTTTTAGGTCATCAAGTACATTTATATAGCTTGTGTCCTCCGGATGATTGGCCCAATCAAAGAAGCAATAGCAGTTGTTGATGGGGAGACCGAGACGACTAAGCTCTTCCGCAAGAGCATCTCCGCTTTCCTTAAGCATATAGTAGTCCATCTCTACACCGGAGATTCCGCAGGAAGTGATTTCTGCTGCTATTTCTGCAGTGGTGACTCCTCTTTGCTTGGCGGCATTAAGGATATGATCATAGAAGACAGTAAGTTTGTTCTGCATAATGCTCCTTATCTTAATAGTCTTAGTTTCTTGGCTACTTTTACAATAAGTCTTCCCTTCGGGAAGGACTTCAATTCTTCTTCATTTACTCCCTTTACCAGAAGCAAAGCAACAAAGTACACAGGTATGGCAACGATTATTGCAGGGATGACAGCAATTCTCATAGAGTGGCAGAGGAAATATGCAAGCCTGTAAACTCCGTAAGCAGCACCGCCCATTATCAGCGAAGCGAGGAGCGGGAGAATAAAGGTGCGCTTTATTTCCTGCTTGTAGCCTATTGCACGTCTTGTTGCCATTTGGTTAAGAATTGCCATTATCAATGAGTAAAGAGTGTTGGCAATGGCAATGCTGTAGACATCTAAATTTGTATAGAAAAGTAAAAGCACTGCGGTGACTGTCTGGATGCCAAGAGCAATTACTGCATTTATTATAGGTGTGTTTACCTTGCCGAGTCCCTGAAGAATAGAACTGTTCAAGGTGCTCAGTGCATAAAAGATTACCGATACCGAAAGAGCCATCAGGGTATAACGTGATAAGTCAAAGTTGTCAATCGCATTTGGGAAAAGCAGTAGTGTTACGGGACCGGCCAATACAAACAAACCTACAGCACATGGAATTGATATAAGCATTGTTGTCTTGACAGCAAGCCCGATTTTGCTGCGAGCCTCATCGTTTTCTTTCTTGGCAATAAGCTGAGCAATGGAAGGAATCATTGCCGAAGCCATAGCAGAAGCAAAGGCTATCGGGATGTTGGAAATGGTAAGTGCCTTTCCGGAAAAGATTCCGTAACGGCTGGAGGTTACCACGGTGTCCAGATTCATAATTTCGGGATAGATTGAAGTATAAAGCTTATTGTTGATTACCGATGAGAGGTTATAAAGAGCAGTACTCATGATAAATGGTGTAACAATAAGTGTAATAGTCTTGATAATGGTTCCGGCACTGTCTACCTCGGTATGAGTATCGGTGAGTACGCGGCCCTTGATTTCTTTATGTGCTCTGAGATATATGAGGAACATAAATACCAAAGCAACCAATACTCCCGTGCCTGTACCGAGTGCACTTCCTATTGCGCCGCGAACGGCACGCTGAACTTCGTCAGTTGCATTGGCGGAAATCGCTGCAGTATATCGATTCATATTTATCAGTATATATGCGGCACTGACACTGACTATCGCATTGGCAATCTGCTCCAAAATCTGTGAGATGGAAGTCTGTACCATACTCTTATGGGCCTGGAAGTAACCTCTGAGCACTCCGAGCATTCCGTAGAAGAAAATAGTGGGAGCAAAGGTACGAAGAACCGGAATTGCAGCCTCCTCTACAAATAATCCTGCTGCAAAATATAGGAAGGCAGAAGCGACAGCTCCGATTACAAGGACATAGAAAAGAGCTCCCTTAAAGAGTCTGTGAGCATTTTTATATTCACCGACACCGAGCTTTTGAGCTATAACCTTGGAAATAGCCGAAGGAATACTGTATGAGGATATCAACAGTATAATGGTGTAGTAATTATATGCAGACTGATAGTATCCGAGTCCGAGGTCGCCTATTATTCCGGAGAGGGGACTGCGGTACAGAAGTCCTATTATTCTGCTGACTATTCCGGCGGCGGCAAGGATGGAAGCCTGTAAAATTATGCTGCCGGAGCCGGATTTTTTTTCTTCTAACATTGGTAATACCTTTCGAACATGCTTTTTACAAATAATTCATTACGACAGATGACGACAGAGGGTAACTCTGCCGTCATTTAGTATCAATCGTATGTAGCTGTCTGAACAACTGCTTTAGCCGATAAGCCAGTCATACATTTCCTGGTACTTATTGGCAGATACCTTCCAAGAGAAGTCGACAGCCATAGCGCGGTCAACCATCTTGTTCCACTCACGCTTCTTATCATAATAGATTCTCTCTGCGTAGCGGATGGTGGAAAGCATCTCGTGTGCATTGTAATTCATGAAACCGAAGCCGGTTCCGAGGCTTTCGTATTCATTATAGGGCTCTACGGTGTCCTTGAGTCCGCCGGTCTGACGAACAATCGGAATAGTACCGTACTTAAGTGCCATCAGCTGGCTGAGTCCGCAGGGCTCAAAAAGTGAAGGCATAAGGAAGGCATCGCAGGCAGCGTAAATCTTGTGTGAAAGAGGATCCGAATAGTAGATGTTAGCAGATACCTTGTTGTTGTATTTCCAGTCAAAGTGTCTGAACATATTCTCGTAACGTTCTTCACCTGTTCCGAGGACTACGAGCTGGATATCATCCTGGCAGAGCTCATCCATAATATAAGCGATGAGGTCAAGACCCTTCTGGTCGGTAAGTCTTGATACAATACCAATCATCATCTTCTTGTCATCAACCGTGAGACCAAGCTCTTCCTGGAGAGCCCTCTTATTCTTAACCTTTTCCTTACGGAAGTTGGCTGCATCATACTGCTTAACAATATGCTTATCGGTTGAAGGATTAAAATCGGTATAGTCGATTCCGTTCACAATACCGCGAAGAGAGTTACTTCTTGCGCGAAGAAGAGGGTCGAGACCTTCACCATAGAAGGGAGTCTTGATTTCTTCTGCATAGGTATCGGAAACGGTAGTTACAGCATCTGCATATACGATGCCGCCCTTTAAGAGATTGGCATCCTTGTATGACTCGAGCTTGTCGGGAGTGAAGTAGTAGTCGGAAAGACCTGTAATGCTCTGTACGGTCTTTACATCCCACTTGCCCTGGAACTTGAGATTGTGGATGGTGATTACACTCTTAATTCCCTGATAGAAAGGATTTTCTGCAAATCTTTCCTTGAGATATACGGGAATTATACCGGTCTGCCAGTCATGGCAGTGAATGAGATCGGGTCTGAAATCGATAACGGGCAATGCACTGAGAACTGCCTTACAGAAATATGTATAGCGCTCAATTTCATAGCGGGGATCATCGTTATATACCTTGGCCCCGTTCCAGTAGAATTCATTGTCAATAAAGTAATAGTGAACACCGTCTACAACGGCTTCAAAAATACCTACATAAATATTCTGCCAATTAAAATCCATATAGAAATTGGTGACATAGGTAAGCTTGTCCTTCATTTCCTGTTTCATGCAGGCATACTTGGGAAGGAAAACACGAACATCAAAATATTCATTGTCAATATATTTGGGAAGTGAACCTACAACATCGGCAAGACCGCCGGTCTTGATAAATGGAACACCTTCTGATGCTACAAAAAGTATTTTTTTCATTGAAGCCTCCAAAGAAATTAGTGTAGATTTTTGTAGGACTATGTATTGAATAATTATACTATATTTAGTGGTTGATAGATAGTAAAATTTGCAGAATTGAGCGAAACTGTATATATGTTGTATATTAGTAGAAATTTTTGGATAAATAATACATAAAAATCTCCATTTCATTCTTTGGAATGTTATAATATGCAAGTGTTTTGTCTCGAATAGAGTTGAAAGATATGAGGGATTAAGGGTGAAAAAGGGATTGGTAATGGAAGGCGGCGCTATGCGCGGACTGTTTACCGCCGGAGTGCTTGATGTTTTTATGGAAAACGGCATTGAATTCGATGGTGCGGCAGGGATATCCGCCGGAGCTGTTTTCGGATCGAATTTTAAGTCAAGACAGATTGGAAGAACTATCAGATATAACAAAAGATTTTGCAAGGATAAACGTTACGGAAGTTTTTCTTCCTGGCTGAAGACCGGCGATGTGTTTGATGTTGATTTTTGCTATCACACTATTCCTGACGAGTTGGATGTGTTTGACAGAAAAACCTTCAGTGAAAATAAGCTGGACTTCTGGGTGGGAGCAACTAATGCCAACACAGGTCTGGAGGAATATCACCTTTGTACTGATGGTGGCGAGAGCGATATCGAATGGATGCGCGCTTCTGCATCAATTCCTTTCGTGTCCAAACTGGTGGAAGTCGAGGGAATGGAACTGACGGATGGAGGTACTGCAGACGCTATTCCTTACAGATTTATGACTGAAAAGCAGGGTTATGATAAGTGCGTGACCATTCTCACACGAGAGCCCGGCTACAGAAAAAAGAAGAATAAGCTGATGCCTATATTAAGATGTGCACTCAGAAAGCATCCGAAGCTTGTGGCTGCACTGGCAGATCGACATATCAGATATAATGAGCTTTATGAATATATGGAAGAAAGAGTCAAGGCCGGTGAGAATTATATTATCAGACCACCCTTTGCACTGGATGTTTCCAAGATGGAAAAGAATGCCGAGAAGCTCGAAAAGGTATATCAGATAGGACGCGAGGAGGCCATGAAGCATTTGGCAGCGGTTAGGGAATTCTTGCGAGGATAAATTTATACAGTTAATGAAACAGCAGGTGAAAGCCTGCTGTTTTTTGCTGAAAAAATTTTTTTGGCTTTGAAAGCAAATATTTCCCGACGGATTCTGTTTATATGTTTGTAGACGTCAAGAAAACGAAATTGAGCTCAAGAAAAGAATGAAAAAGTTTTTACTGTATTAAAAGTTTTTTACTGTACTAAAAGTTTTTACTGTATTTGAAAAAAGTTACTTATTGTATTTGAAAAGTTTTTGAAGGCAGCGGGGAGAAAACAGCTGCCAAAGTGGAGGGAAAATATTATGAAAAAGAAAGCAATAACTTTATTTATGGCGGGACTGATGCTTTTATCAATGACGGCCTGCAGCGGTAATTCGGAAAAGTATATCGATGGAGGATATTATGCTACCGAGCCTACTGCTGATACATACTATTGTTATACTGAATCTGATTATGCGGAATATGGTGAAGAGTTTAACACTGAAGAGTATAACTTTATAAAGGAAAACAGTTTTGTAAATGTTGCTCAGGCGCCTCTTTCAACTTTTGCTGCTGATGTGGATACAGGTTCTTATTGCAACCTCAGAAGAATAATTAACGGCGGATATAGCCTCAGCAACGTATCTTCTTCTGTCAGAACAGAAGAGATGATTAATTATTTCGATTATACCGTTGACAATACTGATGATGTTTTCAGTGTTCAGTATTCGGTTGGTGACTGCCCTTGGAATGAGGAAAACAAGCTTCTGGTTATGACCATGCAGGCTAACAGTGAGGTGAATGTTCCCAATGAGGGCAACAATTTTGTATTCCTTATTGATTCATCCGGATCTATGAATAGTGCAGACAAGCTTCCTTTGGTAATAGAGAGCTTTAAGCTTCTTGCAGGAACTCTCGGAGTAAATGACAGAGTATCTGTAGTAACCTATTCCGGCAGCAGCCAGACTATTATCGAAGGCTCTAATGATTATACAGAAATCTGCGATGCACTCGACTTGATTACTGCAGGCGGAGGAACAAACGGTTCGGGCGGTATTACTGCAGCTTATGAGTGTGCGACTGCTAATTTCATTGAGAACGGAAACAATCGTGTAATCATCGCATCTGACGGAGATATGAATCTCGGAGTTACCAGTCAGGGCGGACTCGTTGAGCTTATTACTGAGAAAAAGGAATCAGGTGTATTCCTCACAGTACTCGGTTATGGTACAGGAAACTATAGTGATGCAAATATGGAATCAATTGCTGATGCAGGTAACGGCAACTATTTTTACATCGATTCTATCGATGAAGCAGAGAGAGTTCTTTGTGAAAAGATGAAGCAGACAACCGTAACTGTTGCAAAGGATGTTAAGTTCCAGGTAGAGTTCAATCCTGCAGAGGTTACCTCATACAGACAAATCGGTTATGAGAACAGACAGATGGCTGCAAGCGATTTTGATGATGATACCAAGGACGGCGGTGAAATCGGTGCAGGTGCGCAGGTTACCGTATGCTATGAGCTTGTGCTCGCTTCAGCTGAAGCAGAGGACGAGGATGGTCTTAAGTATCAGGATGCAACCCTTACCGATGAGGCTCAGAGTGGTGAGCTTTGCACCGTTTCTGTAAGATATAAGGCACCTGCCTCAGATGAGAGCGAACTCATCGAATATCCTCTTATTGACAACGGAATCAGTAACCGTGAAGATTTTGATTTCGTATGCGGAGTAATTGAGGCATCAATGGTTATCAGAAACAGTGAGTATGTAGGAACTGCAACCTATGATTCGGCTTATCAGTTGGCTAAGTCCGGCAGCAACAGCAACAAGTACAGAGAAGAGTTTTGTGAGCTTCTTGTTAAGCTTGGTGCAGATAAGTAATTCGAACGGATACTGAAAGCGTAAACACAGGTATTTTTCGCTTAATTATAAGCTCCCTCGGGAAACTAAAATGTGAATGTTTCCCGGGGGATTTATTTTATTAATTTTTAATATTATAAGAGGCTAAATTTTTGCTTGAAAGCAGGAAATATGGTATAATATCGAAAAAATAGGTGCCTTATAACCTAGACGCTAGCCGAAGTAGTGTTCGGTAATAACTTAAAGGAAATGAGGGATATATATGTTTAAGAATGTGGGTAGTAAGATTAAAGTTGTTTCAGTGCTCCTTTTGATCGCCGGAATATTGCTTTCGGTATATATCGGAGTGTTTGAGCATATGCTGTCAGGTGGAGAGCTTTCATCTGAAGCAGATGAACTTGTTCTTGGGGGAGTTATTATCGTTGTAGGAATCATTGCCAGCGTGATAATGAGTATGCTGGTCAACGGATTCGGCGTGATTGTTGAGAATTCGGAGAAGACTGAAGAAATCAGAGACCTTCTTCTTGAAATTAATAACAAGAAGACAGATTTTAAGGCTGATAACACAAAGAGCTCTTCAATTCTTAATTCAAGCTTCAATAATGAGGTGTTTGATGACAGAGAGTTCAGCGGTGAAGAGCCTGCGGTTCCCGAGTATGTAAAGCCTGTCAGCGGACATGAGGTAGCAAGCTCAAAATATGTAGCACCTACTTATAACGGCCGTGGAGGCAGTCAACCTACCAGACCCGTATTCGGAACACAGAATGTTGGTGTGGGTTCTATGAACGGCAATGCATCTGAAGACAATATGCCTGAGATGCCCGTCAGAAGTGCAAGACCTTCAGGTCCTGTAAGACCCGGAAGACCTGCAGCACCCGCTCAGCCTGTTCAGCCGAGAGTTCCTCAGTATGAGGAGCCTGTGATGAGCGCTTTTGATGAGCCTGTATTTGATGAACCTGTGCAGGTAAAAGCACCTCAGCCCGAGATGCCCGTACAGACAAAGGTACCTCAGCCCGAGATGCCCGTACAGACAAAGGTACCTCAGCCCGAGATGCCTGTACAGTCAAGAGTACCTCAGTATGAACAGCCTATAATGAGCGCCTTTGATGAGCCTGTATTTGATGAACCTGTGCAGGTAAAAGCACC
>JAKSRU010000035.1 GCA_024403475.1 Lachnospiraceae bacterium
TTTGAGGGAGAAAAGAGGAATTAAAGTGAGAAAGTATTTAGTACGTAATTTGCCCAAGTATATAGTGGGTGGAATGGCCTTGCTAATGAGCACGGCCCTGGATGTCTGGTTTCCGTTAATTACGATGTCCTTAGTCGATGATGTAATAGTCGGCGGAGATATGGAGATACTCAAGGTTGATTTATTCTGCCTGGCGTTGATTGGATTGGGCAGAGCAGTGGCACAGTATGTCAAGGAATTTCTGTGCGATATGGCAGGCTGCAGTGTTGCAGAGAGTATGCGCAAGGATATGATGAAGCATATTCAGAAGCTGTCTAAGTCATATTTTGATGCGAATAATACAGGTGAGCTTATGGCAAGAGTAAGGGATGATACAGGTAAAATCTGGGACATCTGTTCATTTGCCGGAATGCTGATTGTCGAAGGCGTATGCTATATTGCAGGAGTTATGTTCTGCATGATCAGACTTAACTTCAGGCTTTCGCTTATACCGATTGCATTTTTGCCTATTCTGGGTATTTTGGTCATAAAGATAGACAAAAAGTTAGGCGGGATATACGGAGCTATCAGTGATGAGAACGCAGTACTTGACAGAGTAATAGAGGAGAATATTTCCGGTGTTAGAACCGTCAAGGCTTTTGCGGCGGAGGAGTTCGAACTTGCTAAGTTCGACAAGGAAAATGATAAGTTCAGCAAGCTTAATGTAGAGCAGGCAACCTTTATGGCAGGAATGGAGCCGGTGATAGGATTTATTCCCAAGCTTATGCTCGGATGTATGATTGCAATTGGAGGATATGCAGCCATCAAGGGTCATATTACCTATGGAATGTTGGTGGCATTCATGCAGTACACAAGTAATATTGTGTGGCCCATTGAAATGATGGGTTGGCTTCTCAATATGCTGTCTTCTGCTGTTGCTTCTTACAAGAAAATCAAGGTTATCTTTGATGCGCAGCCTGAGATTACGGAGAAGGCGGAGACTGTAAGCCCCTTTGGAAATGCCGGTGATTTATGCTTTGATCATGTCGATTTTTCACTTGATGGCAAGGATATTTTGAAGGATGTATCCTTCACCCTTCCTGCCGGCAAAACTCTCGGCGTGATGGGAGCTACAGGTACAGGAAAGAGTATGATGGTAAACCTTATCGAGCGCTTCTATGATGTCAATGCCGGAGAGATACGTATCGGAGGAGTTGATATCAGGGATATGAAGCTTGAGGAGGTGAGAGGATTTTCATCTATAGTAACTCAGGATGTATTCCTTTTCTCAGATACCATCAAGCAGAATGTCAAGCTTGGTAACAAGAAGGGCATGAGTGACGATACCGTAAAATTCGCTATCAAGAAAGCACATGCCAGCGAATTTGTAGAAAAGATTACCGGCGGATACGATGCGGTAATCGGAGAAAGAGGTATAGGCCTTTCGGGAGGCCAGAAGCAGCGTCTTTCCATTGCTCGTGCTTTGGCTAAACCGGCAGGTCTTTTGATAATGGATGATTCAACCTCTGCACTTGATATGGAAACTGAGTCAGATATTCAGAAGGAAATTAATGAAAAAAAGGATATGAGTAAGATTATCATCGGACACAGAATTTCTTCAGTAAAGGATGCAGATGAGATTATTGTGTTGGATGGAGGACGCATCGCCGAGCGCGGTACTCATGAGGAATTGCTTAAGCTTAAGGGATTGTATTATTCAACCTACGAAGCTCAGTACGGCAATTACCGTGAGGCTATGAGGGTGATGGGAGGTGTTAATTAATGGCTATAAATTCAACAAGAGAAGATGAGGAGCTAAAGCAGAGTCTTAAGGCGGATGTCATCAAGAGACTCTTTAGGTATCTTCTCGCATACAAGAAAGAAATAGCAGTGGTTACGACGCTGATAACAATTACGGTTGCTATCGGAATCGCATTTCCGCTGCTCATACAGTATACCATCGACGGTCCTATTCTAGAGGGAGATACCAAAGGATTGTTTCTGATGGTGGGAGGAATGGTTGCACTTGCCGGCTTAAATCTGGCCTGCAACATAATCTGGCGCAGGATAATGGCCAGGACCTCCAATGAGGTGGTTAGAAGAATCAGACGAGAGCTTTATGTAAAACTTCAGAAGCTTGGAGTAGATTTCTTTGATTCAAGACCTGCAGGAAAAATTCTGGCAAGAGTAACCGGTGATGTCAATTCCTTAAAGGATGTATTGGAAAGCTCTATTACACAGCTTATTCCGGAATCCTTTACAGTTGTTGCAGTATTGGTGGTTATGATAATTGTAAGCCCTAAGCTTACTCTTGCGGCTCTCGCTTCAATTCCGGTTATCCTGGTCGGAGTATTTTTCTGTGAGATAGTGGCACATAAGCGTTGGCAGGCACTTCGCAAAAAGGATTCCAATATGGCCGCATTTATCCATGAGGACATTGCCGGAATCGGTATTGTACAGAGCTTTTCTGCAGAGCGAGAGGCAGAGGCCGAATTTAATGATATCGTAGATGAACATAAAACTGCTTTCAAGCGAGCTGTTTTGGTGGCTGATATGTTCAGCCCTACGATTGAGATTTCCTTTGGTGTGGGATCGTTTCTGCTATATTTCATAGCAATTAAGGTGATGCATCTGGATGTGAATTCAGTCGGTACACTGACTGCTTTTGCAATGTATATGGGAATGTTTTTCGGACCTATACGTAATCTTGCTAATTACTATAACAAGCTGATTACTAATATTTCTGCAGCGGAGCGTATTTTTGAAATAATGGACCTTGAGCCTACTGTTAAAAATGCGTCTGATGCATATGAACTTCCTCCGATGCAGGGAAATGTACGCTTTGAACATGTAGCTTTTGCGTATCCGGATGAGCCTGATAAGCTGATACTTACGGATGTAAGCTTCGAGGCTAAAGAGGGAGAGACTATTGCACTTGTTGGCCCTACCGGAGCTGGTAAAACTACTATAGTCAGTTTGATAAGCAGATTTTATAATGCTACTGCCGGCAAGGTGTGCATAGATGGTAATGATGTCAATGCGGTAGATATCAAGAGTCTCAGACAGCAGTTGGGAATAATGACGCAGGACAATTACCTTTTCTCCGGAACCATTAGGGATAATATTAAGTATGGCAAGGAAGATGCTACGGATGAAGAAATCATTAATGCAGCTAAAGCAGTGCATGCGCATGATTTTATTATGAAGCTCGAGAAGGGCTATGATACAGAAGTTACAGAAAGAGGCGGTGGATTATCGATAGGAGAAAAGCAGCTTATTGCTTTTGCAAGAACTCTTGTAAAGGATCCTAAGATTCTGATTCTTGATGAGGCTACCTCGAATATCGATACCAAAACTGAAATCCTGGTACAGCAGGGTATCGAAGAGCTTCTAAAAAAGAGAACCTCGTTTGTGGTAGCTCACAGACTCTCAACCATCAGAAATGCAGACAGAATATTTGTTATTGATGACGGTGGAATCTTAGAGCAGGGCTCTCATGACGAACTCATAAGCCGAAAGGGCGCATATTATAATCTGTATTCAGCGCAAATTGTATAATTTCGTGCGAAATATATTTATAGTGAAGAAACGATATGTGTGTTGTGAAATTTCCGCAGGTATTGTACTATTTTAAAGATTATACTTGTTGAGGGGGATCACAAAGTAATCATAGGAGAGTTATCTTCGAACGCACGGAGGTTTGCATGAAAAAGAAAAGTTTTGGCGCAAAAATTATAGTAGCAATTTTAGCGCTGGCAATGATTATTAGCTGTGGTATTCCCGGAATTGGTGATGCTATTACCGCACAGGCAGCAGGAACGACTATGACTGCCAAGGAAATTGTGGCGGATATGGGCGTCGGATGGAACTTGGGTAATGCGCTGGATGCTCATAACGGTGGAAGCGGCAATTCGAGTGAAACCAGCTGGGGCAATCCCACTATAACCAAGGAACTGATAACTACCGTTAAGAATAAGGGCTTTAATACTGTTCGTGTGCCTGTGACCTGGTACGAGCATGTCACTAAGAAAACGGTAAACGGCAAGACTGAATATGTAATTGACTCATCATGGATGAACCGTGTGGAAGAGGTTGTTAAGTATGCGTATGATCAGGATATGTATGTCATATTAAACATTCATCACGAGGAAGGTCGTATCAACCGAAGTGATTTGGAAAGCGCATACGGCGATATGTCAGAGTATGTTATTTCGTTGTGGACCCAGATTGCGACACGCTTTGCCAATTATGACCAGCATCTGATCTTTGAAGGTATGAATGAGCCCAGAGCTGTCGGTACTCTAGAAGAATGGTGGACTGAAAGTGGTGCAAAATTTGATGTTATTAATAAATTAAATGCAGATTTTGCCAGAACGGTAAGAAGCATTGAATCACCGTATAAGAATACCAGACTGTTGATGGTACCCAGCTATGCGGCAAGCATCGACAAGGCGATGTATGACAAGATAGTGATCCCAAACACCGGACTTGATAGCAATAGAGACGGCAGGGATGATTATATTGCTGCTTCTATTCATGCATACAGACCGTACGACTTTACTATGGGTGGTGGAGACCATTCGTCATTCTCGACCGAGTATAATTCAATGCTCATGGAGGACTTCACCAGAGTATGTGATGCTTATGTTAAAAAGGGCATTCAGGTTGTGTTCGGAGAATTCAGTGCCTCAAACTATGGCTACGACAATGCACGTATCGCATGGGCTACCGCATATATGTCTTATGCCAAGGAGTGCGGAATACCCTGTGTGCTTTGGGATAACAATAAGGAAAGCAACAACGGTGGCGAGTCCCACGGATATGTCAATAGAAGTAATAATACCTGGTATAGCTCAGGTGAGAAGGTCGTTGATACTCTGATTGGAGTGTATAACGATGAGGATATTCTTTGGCGTTCTTATGCTGACAATAATTTAGGCTTGAAGGTAAGCAGCAAATCATTTACAAGCGGAGGCCCCGGTACTAATCCCGGCGGTGGTGAATCCGGAGGAAATGATGAACCCGGAACCGGGCCGGCACCTACAAGAAACCATGAGCAGTTGACCGATGATAAAAAACTTCAGGAAGATTCCTCATATTCTACCGATTATTGGGCATTTAAAGAGAACGCATATCTATTCGTTAAAGGAACCGAGCTTGCAGTAAAATATTATTCTTCAGTACCGTCAATAGAGTTGTATACAACAGGATGGGAAAACTGGACTAAAGTAGAAGCTGACGATATTGATGGAATCAATAAAATTGCATATTTTTCATATGATAAGGTGATGGAGGCTTGGGGAACATCAAAGGGCGAGCTTGTGTATGTCAAGGTTGTTCCGTTTGATAAGAACAATAAGTGTTATCTGCTTAATATAATGAGTGGCAACCCTTCATCTCCTGATCCCGGAGAACACACAGGAATTACCAATCCTGTGATTAAGGCTTTTTCATTTACCGTATCGGGTGATATGGGCATTAATTTCTTTATGGAGGTTCCCGATAATGCCACACGAGTTACGCTTAGCGGTCCTTCGGGAGATATCAATAAGAATCTGACGGATGCGGACAAGAGCGGGGAATTAAAGGTATCCTACACTGTCGCAGCCAAGGATATAGGTAAGGATATAACTGTTGCGGTATATACCTCAGACGGACAACAGATAGGCTTTAGTAATACAGAAAATGTATCAGATGGAAGCTACAAAATAAGTGTAAGCAAAGCTCTTGATATACTTATGAACAGCAGTACGAGTTCACCCGAGCTCGTAGCATTGGCTAAGTCTATGTACAATTACGGAGCAGTATCAGCAGCATATTTCGGTGCGGATACAAGCTGGGTTAAGCTGGCAGGTTCTCAGAATGTGTACAGTCTGGTAGGAAGTCTTGACAGCGCAGCATTAAATTCTTATGCCGAGAGTATAAGCGGTACTCTTCCGAGCGATGTTACTTATGTTGGTGCATCATTAATTTTGGAGGAAAATGTAACCGTAAGACATTACTTCAAGGGCAATGTGTGGAGTCAGTCCTTTAAGGTCAACGGCGTGCAGAAGACTATTAAGCAGGTATCCGGAGCATCTGATTTATACTATATTGATGTAGAGGATATCAATGTGGTTGATTTTGATACTGCATACACTCTCAGTGTCGGAGGGTGGAGCTGTAAATATAGTGTCATGGCATATGGAAAAAATGCACTCGGCAGCGGAAGTGAAGGAATCAAGGCCGTAGTTGCGGCAATGTACGATTATATGAAGAAGGCCGAGAGCTATTTTTCTAAAAATTAAAAGCAAATATACATTCAATTATGCTTCTTGTAATACCACTTGTTTTTATTAATGAGTGGTATTATTTCGTTAAGGAGGCATAGATATGAAGATTATTTTTTATGATACAAAAAAGTACGATAAAGAGTCCTTTGATAAAGCAATTCTCGAGTTCCCGGAGATAACTGTTGATTATTGTGAGGCAGATTTGTCTGTAACCACTGCTGCACTTTCACAAGGCTATGATGCGGTATGTGCATTTGTGAGTTCGGATATATCTGCACCTGTAGCAGACAAGCTGGCAGAGTATGGAATTAAGCTCGTGCTTATGAGATGCGCAGGCTTTAACAATGTAGATTTGGAAGCAACCGGTAAGCATGGAATTACTGTTTTGAGAGTGCCCGGATATTCACCGGAGGCAGTGGCCGAACATGCAATGATGCTTGCGCTTGCGGTTAATCGTCATGTGCACAAGAGCTATATCAAGGTTCGTGAGAACAACTTTAGCCTGCTGGGGCTTACAGGAATTAATTTTTCCGGTAAGACGGCAGGTATTGTCGGAACCGGAAAAATCGGTGCAGCCATGTGCAGAATTTGTCATGGCTTTGGAATGAAGGTCATTGCCTATGATATGTATCCGAACAAGAGCCTTGAGTTTGTAGAATACACTGATTTAGAGACCTTGTTGGGATGCAGTGATTTGATTTCACTTCATTGTCCGCTAACCAAGGATACTTATCATATGATTAGTGAATATACTATCGGCAAGATGAAGGACAATGTTATTTTGGTAAACACATCCCGAGGGGCACTGATTAACACTGAAGATTTGATTGCGGGTATCCGAGCGAGAAAATTTTTCGGAGTTGGTCTTGATGTATATGAAGAAGAGACCAACAACGTGTTTGAGAATCGTGAGGAAGATTTTATGGAAACCTCAATCACCTCGAGACTTTTGTCCTTCCCCAATGTGATTGTCACCTCTCATCAAGGCTTCTTAACCGAGGAGGCTCTTTTGGCAATATCGCAGACCACTCTGCAGAATGCTATGGATTATATGTCTGGAACCATAAATGAGGCTAATCTCGTAAAATAACTGAAGAATATTAAGGCGGGTTCTTTGCCGGATAAGTATCCGGAGTATGCCGATAAGGTTGCGTGTACCATGGAGCATTTTGTGGATGAATATGGTATAATTCAAAAAAATGCTATGGAAGGTAAGAGCTGAGCGGATGAGTGACAGGGGTAAACTGTTAAACAAATATGTAAGTGATTACGTTATTTTTGATTTAGAAACTACAGGGGTAAATATTAATCGTGATGAGGTTATAGAAATCTCGGCAATAAAGGTTGCGGATGGCATGGTTGTTGATGAATTCAGCACCTTGGTCAATCCCGGAATATCTATTCCTGATGCGGCAAGCTCTGTGAACGGTATCTATGATTATATGGTGGCAGATTCGCCTGATTTTGAAACTGTCCTCGGAGATTTTTTGAAATTTGCGGGAAATGCCATATTAGTAGGCCATAACATTGCAAATTTTGATATGAAATTTATATGGCGTGATGCTGAAAAATTCTGGGGTTTGATTATAGAGAATGATTACATAGATACACTCAAGCTCGCAAGAATATGTCTGCCGGGACGAAAAGGCTATAAGCTTGTGGACATGGCAGAGCATTACAAGATATCTTCGGAAGGAGCACATCGTGCACTCAATGATTGCCGAATGAATCAGCAGGTGTTCGAAAAACTTGGTGTGGAGATTGCACGCACTTCGGACATTGCAAAATCAATGCCCAAGTGCCCGAAGTGTGGCAATATTATGGTGAAAAGAAGTGGCTGCTACGGAGAATTTTGGGGCTGCACTTCATATCCGGATTGTCGACAAACTATGAAAATATAATAGGTGCTACTACGAACTTACAGTTATGAACTGACTGCAGTCGGCAGCAGCATGCGATCATCAATATAATAGTCACAGCTAATCTTCCTGGAATTGTTGCCATACAGTGCAATGGTTTCGGGAAGATTGTCGTTTACGGCGTCAAATTCCAGACTATGCTCGCGGCACCAGATTACAGCATTCTCGAGAGCTTCACCGGCACGGCAGGTCCAAAGGATAAGCTTGTTGCCGTCAGCCTTCCATTTAAGGAGATATTCAATTAAGGGTAAATTGGGCTCGCCCAGCTCAGGCCAGGAACTGAAGCATAGAGTTCCGTCAAAATCAACGGCAATAGTTTTGTATTCAGTCATCTTGGCAATCCTCCTTTATTCGGTTTGTAATATGAACATTGGCTACTGCAACATTCGATTTACACTATAGAATATAGCAGGGATTGAGGGAGATATACCTATCTCAAAATTGGTCGGGCCTGGTGATGTTTTGATTTAGTAATTCATCATATATACGAAGCCAAAGAGTCTTGCTGACTGAGCACCCTGGCTGCCCTTAAAGGTGAGAGGAACTACCCTGTGCTGCTCGCCATTGGCGGTGACTTCTTTTGCAGTGTCTACTACAGACTTGGGAACCTTTACACGAAGCTCAAAGGTTTCCTCATCGCCGTCATAATCTACAGTATCTTCAAAGAATACTTCATCTCCTGAGGAAATTCTCATAGTCATACCGCTATCCTCTTTGAGGAAGGTGAGTGAGAGATAATTGTTGTCCTCCTCAGATACGCACATATAGTAAGTAAAGGATCCTCCGGCCTTGGCATAACGTGTAGTGCCGTTGTCGGTTGAACCTACAGAACCACCCCAGTCATACATACGATGGAGCTCGTCATTTTCATACTGACCATAGCCGGGCTGAACAGTGTCGATTACTTTGCCTTCGGGCTTGTCGAGAAGCGCCTGCTCCTTAGCCTTTTTAATAGCAGCCACTTCATCCTCTGTGCGCACGGTAAAGTAGATTCCGTAACGCTCCTTATATCTTGAAAAATGAGGAGCAAAGGTTAATCCGTTAAAGTTCAAAGTAAAGCTTAAGCTTGAAGGAGCCCCGCAAGTGATATCCTCAGAAGCTTCGCAGTTATTTTTTATGAGATATCTGTCAGGATGCTCGATTAAATCATCGGGAGTGATATCGTCCGGAAGAACGAGGTCATCATAGCCGCTTATTTTGCCGGCGGGGATGGTAACCATCATTCCGGTGGTTGAGGTGGTCATATCTTCTGTGCCGAGATTGGCACTGAGTACAGTAGGACCGTACTTGAAGGCAATGCTTCTATTGTTGTCGGGAAGCGGGCACGCATATATTTTCATAGGAAGGGTGAGGCGAATGATACTTCCGCTCTTAAGCCCTGCAGGAATTATTGCATAGGTATTCTTTACCTCATATGGAAGGGGGAAAGAATTAATTGTTATGGTAGGCTCTGCACTCAACCATGAGGGAAGTCTCAGCGCAAGACCTGCAACGGTGGGCTCGCCATCAGTGGTATCGAGCTTGATGGTCACAGTATCGGAAACCTGAAGATTGGCAGTCATAGTGACGGTCATATTCTTCTCGGTCCAATCAAGACGAGAACTTTCATACAGGTTGATGATAATATTGCTGCCGTCATTAAAGTAGATACTGTCGTTGAGCTTGGTAAAGTTCTCCATTCCGGTTCCTGTGCAGCACCAGAACTTATTGAAGCGCTGGCCGAATACCTTGAAATATCCGGTGGACATGGGCTGGAAATAAGTAGTCATTCCGGTTTCGGGATTTTGCGATGAGAGAATGGTATTGTAGAAGGCATTCTCATAGTAGTTGGCATATTTTACATGACCGGTGATGCAAAAAAGCGTCTTGGAGAACTTGAGCATATTGTAGATATTGCAGGTCTCACAGTTGCAGTTGGTGCGCTCCTTATCGAGAATGTAGTCTCTTCCGAAATGCTCCCACTCGCTGTTGCCTCCGGTTACATAGGTGTGCTTGTTGACAACCATATCCCAGAAATTCTTGGCATAATCAAGATATTTTGCAGCGTCTATTTTTTCGCCGTTTATTACCTTGCCATGGCAGGCTACATATCTGTTGAGAGCACCGATAAATTTAGGAATGGTAGTGTTGGCATGATGGTTGTTGAGCGCATTTTCACCACCGGCATTTACTCGTTCAAAAAGCTCCGGAGAATCGAAATAATGAGCAACTACAGCGTATTTATCCTCACCGGTAAGAGCATAAAGCTCATACAGAACATCATTCATTCCGCCGTATTCAACGCGAATAACCTGTGCAGCAGTAGCTTCATCCCAAGAGGTGGCTCTGTTGTAGGACCAGTCGCCGATTCCCTTTGCCAGCTCCAAAGCAGGGGCATAGTTAGTAAATTTGTAGGTATCAAGGACACCTGCAAGCAGCTTGTGAAGGGTATACCACGGAACCCACGCCTGGGTAATGATATTAGTAAGATTTTTTTCTACATTATCAAACTGTATTTCTACATTGTCAGGATCAATTATCACTGCGCCGAAGAGGAATTTTTCCTTTCCTCTTGAGTGCGCCTGACATTCTAAAAGACCGTCAATTAACGCGGTAATCATCGAAAACAATTTAGCCTTGTCCGTGTCGTCAACTCCGGGATTGGCGTAAGCCTGTGCTACTGCAGAGAGATAGTGGCCGATGGTATGGCCGCCGATAAGGGTAGATTCCCAACCTTCGTATCTGGAAGCTCCCTTGGTATCAAGGCCGGCAGTCTCTCTAAATCCGGCAAGAAGCTTGTCGGTATCGAAGGCAAGCAGGTATGCGAGATCCTTTTCCAAAGCATTGATGCAATAGGAATCGTTATTCTCTACCTGATTCATGGAAAAATCGGCAATGTGATTGATGGGCGAAATATTCATACTGTTTTCTCCTGTAATTGTGTTTTGAATGGTGCTGTTCGCGTGAAAATATTATATCGAAACGAAAAACATGTCGAAAATACGCGAAACAGACATGCATCGTGACATATATTAGTATCATTTTAGTTCTGCTTGTTGTGAATAAGAATGGATTTTTTTGACAGTTTCATGTATAATTCGGCAAAAGAAGGCATAAACGTTAATCTATTAAGCGGTATGTTGGATAAAAGTATGAATAAAGGCATGAATAAGGGCATGAATAAGGGCGAGAATGAAGGCATGAATGAAAGCTTGAACAAAATTATGAATGTAAGCAATGTTGTAAATATTTCGATGAATAACAGAAGGCGTGTTACCTTATGCAATCATAATTTCAGTCTGGAGGGAATCCTGCATCCCGACAGGGTGATGGACGAGTATGATTTGCTATTTATGCAGGACGGTGAGTGGGATATTATCGAGGACGAGATTACATACCATCTTGTCCCCGGAAGCGTTCTCCTGTTGGAGCCGGGTAAGCATCATTACAGTATAGAAAAATGCAGTCCGATGATGAGAAATGTTTATATACATTTTGCCAAGGACGAAGATGCAGACAAAGGTTTGTGCTTGAGCATACCCAAACTAATTCAAACTGCCGATAATAGGGAGATACATCACGGCTTTGAGAAGGTAATTGATGCATTTTGGTCGCGGGATGAAGAAAGTATCAAGGCACTGCGCTGCAGTCTTTATTTGGAGGAGCTTTTAATGAAGCTGTCCGACCTCGGCAGACTATCAAACGGCAGGGCAGATGTTTTGGTTTCTGAAATAATACACCGCTTTCATTGTGAACCCGAGCGCTTTTTATCACCGGAGGAATTGGCAATTAATTATGGTGTGAGCGTGAGAACCATATCCGGTCGATTTAAGGAACAAACGGGGATGTCAATTCACAGATATCAGCTGCAGGTTAAGCTTGAAATGGCCTATGATTTATTACCGATTTCGCCGGGCAGAAGCCTCCACGATATTGCTTTAAGTTATGGTTTTTATGATGAGTTTCAGTTTTCAAAACTATTCAAGAGGCAGTTCGGGATTTCACCCTCCGAGAGAAGATGAAACTGCAATTATTAATTGATAAATACTGATATAATTGTTATCATTAAAGATACACATATAGCTGTGAAATGCTTTTATGATGTGATAAAGAATATAGTGGAAATGTGAGATATACATAATGGATATTGAGATTATTAGCAACGAAGAAGCGAATGAAGCTAAAATGAAGCGCCTTTGTGATAGGGCCGGCGGTGTTGTTTCAATGCTGCTTAACAGCTTCAAGACTCCCAAGGGAATAGATATTAAGCTTGCGTTATTGTTTGCCTCGGGACTTGCAGGAGTTGCCTGCCATCAGGCGGTTATTGCAGATGAAGGAGAGTTTCAGATAGCAGAGACAAACGACGGAAAAAGATTTTACTTTGGCGAAGATATTAATAAGTATCTCTTCGAGAATGAGACCAGTATATATTCTTTTTGCAATGCTTTGGGAGGAATTGATCAGGCGCAGTTGGTTGATATGGTCGGACAGATTACCGGAAGTATCAATAATGATAACAGGATGATTTGGAATCTCACTTCGGAAAGTGTGTATAAGCACATCATGGAATGCTGGGATAAAAATTTCGAAGCAATGATTTTGGCAAATTGTGAAAAGCCTTCAGAGTGGCCGATTTTAATCGGAATCGCGCTTCAGAATATTATGCTTGAAGCGGGCAAGGCGGCTCCGAAGGAAGAAGTGGCGAGAATGGCCATGGAGTGTGTTATCAAGATTTCTATGATGAGAGACGATTCGATTTAAGTGCGACGTCAGTAAATCATATATCCGAATAGATTAATGTTGTACAAGAGGAAATGTAATGATTCAGGATTATTTAACAAGCTTTGTAATTCCGTGCTATAAATCAAGCCATACAGTTGGCCATGTGGTTGATGAAATCAAGACATCAATGGAAGGCCGCAGATACGAGATAGTATTGGTTAATGATTCATCACCGGATGATACTTTTTCGACCATCACGAAATTATGTGAGGAAGATTCGCGAATTGTCGGTGTAAATCTCAATACAAATTTCGGTCAGCATGCAGCGATAATGGCAGGATTGGGCGTTACCAAGGGTGATGTGGTTGTATGTCTTGATGATGACGGGCAGACACCTGCCAATGAAGTACACAAGCTTTTAGCAGAAATTGAAAATGGGCATGATGCAGTATATGCCAGATACTCTAACAAGAAGCACTCTGCATTCAGAAATTGGGGCAGCCACTTGAATGATTTGATGCTCAGATTTATGTGCAATAAGCCCAAGAAGCTTAAGGTATCAAGCTATTTTGCTGTTACCAGATTAATTGTGAATGAGATGATTAAGTATACCAATCCGTATCCCTATGTAATCGGTTTGGTGCTCAGATCAACCAAGAATATTGTAAATGTAGATGTTAACCACAGAGAAAGAGAGGAAGGCCGTTCGGGATATACCCTGGGCAAGCTGATAAATCTGTGGATGAATGGCTTTACTGCATTTAGTATTAAGCCGTTGAGAATCGCGACCGGTTGCGGTGCTGTAATGGCGGCGGGAAGTTTTATATACGGAATCGTTACTATTATACTCAAGATTATAGGCGTTAATTATGTAATGGGCTTCAGTGCGTTAATGACGGTGACCACCTTCATCGGAGGATTGAATCTTCTTATGCTGGGTATTATCGGAGAGTATATAGGACGTATATATATTTCCCTCAATAAGTCTCCTCAATATATTGTTAAGGAAACAATAGATAATCGCGAAGAGAAGGATATCGAGAAATAAGAGAAATATAGTTCGTTGAATGGTTATGCATATAGAAAAATATGCAAAACATACGATGACAAAGAGCAGTTTGCCGAAATGGCCGACTGCTCTTTTTATATGCATAAGCGATAATTATCTGTAGAAAAAAGTGATTTTTCGCAAAGAAATATTGTGCAATGGTGTGTAAAGAAGTATTGTGCGCGAAAAATACAAAAGAATGTTGTGAAAATGACGAACAATTCGCAGAAAAATCTCATACTGCGCTAATTGAACGAACAAACAATTGCGGATATAGTATAGTTAAGGAAACTATCTGCAATTAAGAAGTTTTTTAATAGTTCTAAAAAGGGGGAGGGCGTATGAGCGATATTTTAGATAATTACCTGTTCGATGCGTTAGCCAATGCGTCCGAGAATACTTTTATTTATGTAAGTAATCTCAAAACCGGAATGTCACGATGGTCCAGACATGCGGTTGATTTTTGGGGATTGGAGGAGGAATATTTCGAGGATGCTCCGAAGGTGTGGTTAGAGCACATTCATCCGGATGACAGATCGATATATCTTGATAGCATTAATCCGATATTGGATGGAAAAATAGATCAGCTCAGTTGTCAGTACAGAGCGAAGAACAGATATGGAGAGTATATATGGGTCGAGAGCAAGGGCTCGTTGGTAAGAGATGATCATGGTGAGCCTTCGCTGTACGCGGGCTTGATGAGCAGAATCGACAGTCAGAGTAAATATGATGAACTGACACACCTTTTGACAGGTGTTGAACTGCTTCATAAATCCTTTGAGGATAACGGAAGTCTGATGCTTATCGGCGCGGACGGACTTAGAAATATCAACAGCCGACATGGCCTGAGATACGGAAACAGCATACTTAAGTATTTAGCAGATTCAATTGTTGACAATACACCGGGGATGATTGTCTACAGATTTCGCGGGGATGAATTTGCGGTATACGGCAAAAATGTTACCGTTCAGGAGATGTCCAAAATATACAAGAAGGTAAATAAATGCTGTGGGGATGCAGAAAGTATTGAGGGACTTATAAGCTTCAGCGCATCAGCGGGTATCGTTCAGATTACCCCCGGGGATGATGCGTCTGATATGCTTAGTAAAGCAGAGCTCAGTCTTCTCCATGCCAAAGAGATGTACAAGTCGGGAATGGCGATATATTCTGAGGAAATAGAGCAAAAACAGATTCGAAAGAATACTGTATCTGAGACTCTGCTGCACAGCATTAAGAACGGGTGCAAGGGATTTTATCTCGTCTATCAGCCGATTCTTTCCAACACCGGGGATACAGTAGTCGGATGTGAATCACTGCTTCGATGGGATGCACCCAATCCTGCTATTGGAGCATGTTATCCGGATGAGTTTATTCCGATTCTTGAGAAGAATGGCGGAATAATGGAGGTAGGCAGTTTTGTAATGCGTGAGGCCATAAAGCAGGCGTCCGTATGGCAAAAGAAGTTCAAAAACTTCAGTGTGAGCTTCAATGTATCTTATTTCCAGCTTGAGGATTCACAGTTTGTACCTTCGATTATCAAAACTATTGATGAGTTCGGGGTTAACCCCGAATATATCACGGTAGAGCTCACTGAGAGTGTGCTGAATGTTGATACCGAACTGGTGAGAAAATCCTTCGAAATGTTAAAGAGCAAGGGAATAAAAATTGCTTTGGATGATTTCGGAACGGGTAATTCTTCATTCTGGACACTGCATAATATTGATATCGATATTGTTAAGCTGGACCAGTCCTTTATCAGAGGACTCGGAAGCAACGAGGCAGGTATCGATTATGCGATTGTTGAGAGCGTAGGTCTTATGTGCAACAGAGTCGGATACAAAACCGTCGCTGAGGGTGTAGAGACTGATGATATCTGGAAGATGATCAGCAGGTTTGAATTTAGCGGATTGCAGGGTTACCTGTTCTCGAGACCTGTTGTTATTGCTGAATTTGAGAAGATATTGGATAAGTATAATATGGCGTCTTAGGAGCCGGGGAAAAGCACCGTCTGTCAATTATGGCAGGCGGTGCTTTGTGCTTTAAGCATTTTGTGTATTAATGCATTTGATATGCTCTATACGACCATTTTGAAAAGTACGAAAAATTATACAGACGACAGATATTGGCAACTTATGTATCGATATTGGCAACTCATGTCATAGGCTATAGTAAAAAGATTTTGCCTCTGTTACTTTGTTATCAACAAAGAAACGGAGGCATATTTTTATGATTCATTGCGAGGATGTTCTTAAAAGTTTTGGCGATAAAAATGTATTGAACGGAATAAATCTGGATATTGAGGAAGGACAGATATTTGGCCTGCTTGGACCTTCCGGTGCAGGTAAAACCACGTTGATAAAAATCCTGACAAATCAGCTTATCTTTGATTCGGGAAATGTGAAGGTGATGGGCAAACCGGTAAATAAACTGACCGGAGAAGATAAGAAAAAGATAGGAATCATGATGGATTCTTTTGGCTTGTATGAAAGACTTTCATGTAATGACAATCTAAAAATTTTTGCGGATATATACGGTATATCGCACAGCTGTATTAGTGAGATACTTAATTATGTGGGCTTGGGTGAAGCAGGAAAAAGAGCTGCATCAAAATTATCAAAAGGCATGCAGGCGAGGCTTAAGCTTGCAAGAGTATTTATGCATAATCCTAAAATTATTTTCTTGGATGAGCCAACGAGTGGATTAGATCCCCAATCTATGAAGGCCATACATAAGCTGATTCTTGAGAAGAAAAACATGGGATGTACGATTTTTCTGACTACCCACAATATGGAGGAGGCTGCAGCATTATGTGATAACGTGGCACTTCTTAATGAAGGCCGTATAGTTGAGTGTGGTGTGCCGGAAGAGATATGCAGAAAATACAATCATCAGAAAACGCTGTCGATGCATCTGGCGTCAGGTGAAGAAATCGAATTGCCACATAACAAAGAAGCAGCAGAGAAAATATTTGAGTTGCTGAAAAAGGGAATGGTGGAGACAATTCATTCATCAGAACCCAATCTTGAAACAGTTTTTTTGGAAATCACCGGAAGAAAATTGGAGGAAGCATAGATGCGTAACAGTTTGATAATAATTAAAAAGCAGTTGAAAGATACATTAAAAAATAGGACAATACTTATACAGTTTATTCTTTTCCCGATAATGACGCTTGTAATGGAAAATGCAATCCGTATCGAGGGTATGCCGGAGCTTTTTTTTACAAAATTATTTTCTGTAATGTACATCGGTATGGCTCCGCTGACGTCGGTTGCTGCTATTATTTCTGAGGAAAAGGAGAAGAATACACTCAGAGTGATGATGATGGCAAATGTTAAGCCATTGCAGTATCTGCTGGGAGTAGGAATCTATGTATGGACTATCTGCATGATAGGTGCAGGCGTGATGGCTACAGGTTTTAGAGGAAGAGATATATTGACATATATGTGCTTCATGGGTGTTGGTTTTGTGATATCAATCGTAGCCGGAGCATGTGTGGGTATTTTTTCAACAAGTCAGATGAGTGCGACTTCATTAGTTATGCCGGCGATGATGGTATTGTCTTTTGCACCGATGCTTTCCATGTTCAATGAGCGTATTGCCAGGATTTCTCAAATATTTTATACGCAGCAGCTTAGAATTTGTCTGGATACATTGAGTCTTGATTCAATCGAAAAAGAGACATATATAGTCATGGCTGTAAATATAGTGATCTTGATGGTTTTGTTTTGCATTACCTATAAACACAAAGGGTTAGAGTAATGAAAATAGAAATAGATATTGATGATAAGTATCCTGATATATCAGTGCAGATAAAGGCACCGGGTATCGATCAGGATGTCGAAAAAATAATATCGATGATGCGCATGATTAATATGCAGCTGGCTGTAAAAAAGGATGATGAGACCTTCCTGTTGGATATTGATAAAATACTCTACATAGAGGCGGTAGAGCGCAATACATTTGTCTATACCGAGGATACAGCATATGAGTCTGACTTAAAGCTGTATGAGGTCGAGAAAGAATTGCTGGAGAAAAAATTTTTCCGTGTAAGCAAGCAGAGTATTATTAATCTCAGGAAAATCAAGAGCTTAAAAGCAGAGATTAATCGCAAGATTCGCGTTACGCTGGTTAATGGTGAGCAGATTATTGTATCCAGAATGTATGCGGATGAATTGAGGAAATGTTTGGGAGTAAAATGATGGAAGACAGAAAAACAATTTTCAGTTATATAGGACAGCTGTTTGCAACATATGGAATCATCGTCTCCATATTTATGATTTTTTCAGTAACTATAGGTGATATGGCAAAAGAGCACTCAACTTTATTTGAACTCGGAAAGCAGGGACTTACTGTTGCGACACTTTTTCAGCTACTTGTTTTAGCGTTAATTATTACGGTGGCACAGATTCTGTTTTTGACAGATAAGTTGATTAAGTCTATGAATGTCATAGCCAGAAATGTGTGCTTTTTCGGATGCATTGTAGCGGCAATGGTGGTTTTCGCAATTTGCTTTGATTGGTTTCCGATTAATGAAGTGAGAGCATGGGTAGGCTTCGGAGTATCATTTGTCATCTGCACAGCTTTGAGCATAACCATCAGCAAGCTTGAGGAAAGAACTGAGAACCAAAAGATGGAGCAGGCGCTTGCTAGATTGCAGAATGAAAAATAAGATATATTAGATATGCTAAATAGAAATATTAAACAGAAGTGTGCGTTTATCAGATTGTTATAAATATATACGGGTAGAGATAATTGAAAGTAACATTTGAACAGGTGGATTCGGCCGAAAAGGAAGAGGCTGTAATCCGAGCAACAGAATTAAATAAAGATATACAGACTGCTATTGACTTGCTCGAAGGCGGGATAGGAAAGATATCCGCGACCAAGGATGGCAAGACGTTTCTGATAAAGCATGGGGCAATTTATTATGCTGAGTCGGTAGATAAGCGCACATATGTGTATACCAAGGATGATTGCTACGAGACCAAGGAAAGGCTGTATGAACTTGAGGAATCGCTGGGAATCTTCTGTGCCAGAGTATCCAAGTCGATGGTGGTAAATCTTAAAAAGGTGCAGAATGTTACTTCGGAATTCGGCGGAAGAATGGTCGCCACGATGCTTAACGGCGAGGAGCTTGTTGTATCAAGAAGCTATGTGAAGGATATCAAAAGGAGGCTTGGATTATAATGAAATACTT
>JAKSRU010000036.1 GCA_024403475.1 Lachnospiraceae bacterium
CTCCAAAGGCTACTCCTGTTAAGAATACAGTTCCTAAGTCTACTCCTGCTAAGAATATAGCCCCTAAGGCCACAACTTCCAAGGAGGCAGCAGTAAAAGACGCAGCTCCTAAGGCTACCGGTTCAAAGCTGTGGCCTATCATCAGCAAGTATTCCAAGATGAAGCCCTACAAGGAATTTGTGCTCAAAAATGAGGAGGCACTGATGGGAGCAATCCTGAGTGCGGGAGATGCTGATATTACATTTAAATTCCAGCTTCAGCTTAATTTTGGAGCCGATGGAGTGGATATTTGGGAGATTTTGCACAAGAATTTTGAAGAGATTCAGGCTAAGGTCAAGGACGCAAAATAAGACTGGTAAAATCACAAATTGAGTATTATAGTATCTGAAAAGACATTTTTGGAGCTGATTATGAAGAAGTTTAAGTTAAGTATAATTGCAATTGTATTATGTATGTCAGCACTGCTTACCGGCTGCAGCTTGTGTGATCATGAGAATGTGCTGGCGGCTACCTGCATCGATGCTGCGGCCTGCGCGGATTGCGGCAAGACCTTTGGCAAGCCAATCGGCCATGCGACCAATAGCGGATATTGCTACAGATGCAACAGCTACGTGAATTGCTTAAAGCTTGATACTCAGATGGTTGATGCCATCGAGAAAAAGTGTAATGAGAGTGAGCTTGCTTCGTCAGTTGATATAAAGAGCATCAACGAGAAGACAGGACTGGAATTTTTGCCTGATACAGCAAAACTTTCATCAGGATTTCTTCAGGATGATTATTTTTATCATATTGAGTTTTCGATTGAAGCAGCGAATGTGGCTACTCCCTATGTTATCAGCAGAAATTATTATGCTGTGCAGGATGAGGAGGCAGGTCCCGGCTGGTCAATAGATTACCATGATGAGATTGGCACACAGGCGGAGGATTGATGGATAGATATTCATCTGAACAGATGGCTCGGGACATTGCTTCCGAGGTGGCCGGAATAAAAGTTAATATGAGCCAGCTTAATATGATGGTCATAGGTAAGACCGGTACGGGCAAAAGTACGCTTATCAATGGCATGTTCGGTGAGGATTTGGCTCGCACCGGGACCGGGTTCCCGGTTACTATGGAAGTGGGCAGCTATTCGAAGAATAACTACCCATTTATCATTATGGATTGGCCGGGCTTTGAGCTGGAAGGCGATAAGTCCATCAATGTTCAATTTGAAGATATTAAAAAAGTAATCAGTCTGGGGAATAAGTCAAAGAAACCTCAGAATATGATTCACTGTATATTATATTGTGTGAGCGCTACGAGTCATCGCTTCGAGGAGGCTGAAATTGACTTTGTGCGTAAGCTTTTAGCGGAGACCGGTAGATATAAAATACCGGTTATTCTTGTAATTACGCAAGCTTTTATGAAAAAAGATACGCAGCTGCTCAAGGAAAGCATTGAGGAGTCGGAGCTTGCTTTTTCTGATGTGGTTCCGGTACTTGTGCAGGATGTTGACCTGGAGGATTATATTAAAAAGGCTTATGGTTTGGATCGTTTGGCAGCAGCCATCAGTCGTGTAATATCGGACGACTTAAAGAATACCTTGGAGTGTGTACAGCAGGTTAATATCAGGATGATGACTCGGCGCGCGGTCATGTATGTAAATGGATTTGCAACCAAGGCCGGAGCACTCGGACTTAAGCCGATATTCAGAAAAATAGACATTTATCCGATAATAGTATCGACACTTGCCAATATTTCTGCGGTATATGATATTGGCATTTCACAGGAGTTTATTGAAGCTGTGTCCGCGCTAATCGAAGACAGTGAAGAAGTGGAAATCCGGCAGAATAAAATCCTGAAGGTAGTAAGGTTTTTGGAGCCAACGGTATATCTGGCCAATTCTGCATATGTAGGAGTGCAGGCCGGAGCAGTAATTACATCCCTGGGACAGGTATTCATAAAATACATGAATCTGATTTCATCCAAGGAAATGTCTGCCGAGGAGCTGGACCCGAAAGCCTTGGTCAATGAATTCAACGAGCGATTTGCCACTGCGATGAGGCGCAATCGTCATAGGAGGATATGGGGAAATGAGCGTAAATGAAGTAGACTTTCATGAGATAATAGACAAGATGATGGTTTCAATAGGAGCTGCTCGTGAAAACCTCACACATTTGAATATTCTTATCACCGGAAAAACCGGTACCGGTAAGAGTACACTTATCAATAATGTGTTTAGCGAGGAGCTTGCAGATACCGGTATCGGTAAGCCTGTTACGCAGGAAATCAGAGCATTCAGCAAGAAGGGTTTTCCACTCACTATATACGATACTCCCGGTATTGAACTGGATGGTGACAATTCAGTAGATGATTTGTCCAAGCAGATACAGAAGGTGATAAATGACGGAATCAGAACCTATAAGGTTGAGAATGCTATCCATTGTATTTGGTACTGCATAAGTACCCCCTCACATAGAGTCGAGGAATCTGAGTTGGCATTTATTCGTAAGCTGGTAGCGGATAACGGAGATAATTGTCCACCCGTTATAGTAGTGCTTACTCAATCATATTCAAAGCCCGATGCAAGGGAACTCAAGGGGATATTAGAGGGAGAAAATCTTCCCATAGTAAAGGTGATACCGGTATTGGCTTCTAATTATGAGATTGATGAGGAATATACCGCAAAAACCTATGGCCTTGATAACCTTTTGGAGGTGACAGAGACCGTAATTCCGGAGGCGGTTAAGAAGACTCTTGTTGCCGTACAGAAGGCTGCTCTGGATATGAAAATTAACAAGGCACAGGCTATTGTTGCTGCCTCTGCAGCAAGTGCGGCAGCTACCGGTGCTATTCCCATTCCTTTTGCGGATGCAGCGGCGCTTATTCCTGAACAGATAGGAATGATAGCTTCCATAACATCGCTGTTTGGGCTTCCTATTGAAAAATCAACTGTGACTGCAGTAGTATATGCAACCCTGGGTGTGTCCGGTGCTACCTTCGGAGGTAAGGCTTTGGCTAATCTGGCAAAATGTATTCCCGGATACGGTACTGCTGTCGGTGCAGTTATCTCAGGGGCTATTGCAGCATCCCTCACAGCAGCAATGGGTGAAGCATATATTCAGGTTTTGGCATTGGTAGCCAAGGGTGAGATGAAGGCTGAGGAGCTTGAGAGCAAGGAAGGCAGCAAGCTTATCACAGATATTTTCAAGAATTTGCTTTCGCTCAAGAGAGATAATTTAGGACAGATTACAGACAAGGACAAGAATGTTAAATAGGTACTGAAACATCAAATGAAGATGTAAATGTGAAATAAGTAAAGCCTATTAAGTAGGCATGCAATGTGAGGCCGAGGGGACTATGTTCGGTAGTAAGAGAAAAAGAAAAGACATTATCAAAAGGCATTACGGGAAGAATCCTAAAGAGGGAATATATTACTATAATGCGACCAACAGACTTAAAGACGTCAGAATTCTACATGACGGAATGAGTGAGGTTGAGGACGGACTTTGGGAGATAGATGATATAACTTGGGATGATCTCGAGATGGATCAGATGTTTTTGAGAATCAACCACACTAACTGCTTTGCCGGTGAACAGACTCTGTTTCACAAGCTGCACATCCTTGATAAAGGGCGTAATAGTGCCGCGCGTGAGATTATGGAGGAGCGCATTGATTATCTGGAAAAATATCCGGAGGAGCGTGTTGAAATCGAATACAGGCTTGGCAATATAGGCAAGCATATCGACGGATATCAGTTAACGGATTTTATGCTTAATACTGACATCTGGAAGATTGGTAAGACTTATATTTATCATATTCTGCAATTGATACTGATAGCAATGATTGTATGCGCTATCATCACCCATAATGTGTTCTTTATCGTGGGCGCAGTTATTTCTGCATCCGTGAATTTGACTCTTTATATTGTGCTTAAGCAAAAGTATGATATGTATCTTGGCTCGTTGGGGGATTTTAAGAGAATCTTTGAGTATGCGAAATGGATGGAAGGGCATTTTAAGCATAAGGATATTTTTGTGCCTGAAGCAGTTAAAAAATCGGTCAAAAGTCTGTCGATAATGTCGGGAGTGATAGTAGGACTTAATAATCGCAGACAGTCTTCGCTATCCGGAGATATTTTTGCAATGCTTTTAGATTATGTATGGGGATCGCTTCTTATAGATGTATCAGTGTTTAATTACATTATGAAGACCATCGAAAAGAAGCTGGACGATGTATTTTTGCTCATCGATTATGCCGGTGAGATAGATTCGGAAATCTCTGTTATGTCCTATAGAAGCAGCTTGGATAAATGGTGTAAGCCGAGGTTTATCCAAGAGACTGAGAATGCAGATGCGGCTTCAAGCAATAAGATTGAAGCCAAGAATGTTTTACATCCGTTGCTTAATAAGCCGGTGGGTAATGATTTTGTAATGGCTGACAGAGTAGTGATAACCGGAGCTAATGCGTCAGGCAAATCTACCTTTATGAAATCAATAGCTATTAATGCTATATTGGCGCAGACCATCAATACCTGTGTTGCGGATGAATTCTTGATGCAGCCTATGCAGATAGTTACCTGTATGGCGCTTCGCGATGATATTTTGTCAGGGGAGAGCTATTATTTCAGGGAGGCCAAGTATCTTAAGCGAATGCTTGATTTGATCGACCGGATAGACGCGGTAATGATAGTTGTTGATGAGATTCTTAAGGGTACCAATACCAAGGAGCGAGTTGCAGCATCAAAGGCTATAATGCACTATATCAGTGACAGGAGATGTGCAGCCATGATAGCAACTCACGACAATGAGCTCACTGAAAATAATCAGTATGCAAAGTACTATTTTACCAGCAGCGTAAAGGATAATGATATCGTATTTGATTATGTGATTCATCAGGGAATATGTACTGAAGCGAATGCAATCACTTTGTTGTCCTTCTTGGGATATCCGGAAGAAATAGTTACCGAAGCACGAGAAAATTGTGCCCACATTTCATAAAATGAGATGGAGATTAAATGATGACAAGAAAAGAACTGCTGGAATATGGATTATCCTTTGAAGATACTTTTCAAGATGCTCCCTTCCGAGATCAGAACTGGCAGTTGGTCAGATTCTTAAACGGATACGATAAAAAATATACTGAGGGTAATATCGAGCCGGATGCTAATATTAAATCTGCCGGCAAAACCTTTCTTTGGACCTATGAGAGGGATGGCTATCTGAATATAAATGTCAAGGTGGACCCTGCATGGAAGGACCTCTGGCGACAGACTTACAGCTCGGTAATTCCGGGCTATCATCTGAATAAGGATAATTGGAATACGATTATCATTGACGGTAGCATTCCGGACGAGGATGTCAAGAGAATGATAGCAGAGAGCTATGACCTGGTATCTGACAGCCCGACTAAGAGAATTTATGAGGCCGTAAAAAAGATTCCCAAGGGACATGTGGCTACCTATGGTAAGGTTGCGGAGCTTGCCGGTGATAAAAAGATGGCACGCGCGGTTGGCAATGCACTTCACAAGAATCCGGATCCCGACGGAATTCCCTGCTATCGGGTTGTTAATTCAAAAGGCGAGCTTGCCGGAGAATTTGCTTTTGGCGGCTCGGGAGCCCAGGCAAGATTACTCGAGGCCGACGGAATAGAGGTTGTTAACGGAAAAGTTGACTTGAAAAAATACGGAATATGATATACGAAATATAAAGATGCAAGAAGCTTCTCACGAATAATGTGAGAAGCTTCTTTTTTTGGTGCGACGAAAAATATAACTTAATTCGCATATTTAATAATAAAATTAATAAAACAAGACTGCTAAACGAAATAAGTATGAAAAATTAATTAAAATCGCCAAACTTATTGAAAAATAAGTCAAATATGCTATAATAAGACAACAATAAGGGATGCGTTTTGTGGAAACTATCTAAAATGGGTTTGCGTATATGGAGGGATAAATATGGCTAAACAGGGAAACAAAAAGAAAAAATCGTTCTTAAATATGAGGACAATGCTTTTGCTTTTTGCATTGATTCCTCTCTTTGTTGTAGCACTGACTTTGTCGATTTACTTTATTGCACGATCAAAGACAGAACTCAAAAATACAATGAAGAATTATATGTATAGCGTAGCTGATATGGAAGGTACCGGATTATTCAGCAGGATAATGGGAGAAGGCTACGAAATAGCGATGTCTCGCCAAGGCTTGGATGAGTTTTGCGGACCTGCAAAAGTGCAGGATATCGATTCTTCATATGTTTATGTAGCAGATGCGGACGCAATTATGCTTTGGCATCCTACAGAAGAAAAAATTGGTGTAGAAGTATCCAATGATGTTATCAAAGCAGTCTGTGCTGATATGAAGCAGGGTATTCACCATGATGTCAGTGTGGTTGAATATGAATTCAAGGGTGCAATCAAATACGCTTCCTACTATGTATCACCGGATTTGAGCTTTGTATTAGTTGTATCCTGCGATGAAAAAGAGGTAATGAACAATATCAATAAAGTTACTCAGCAGGGAATTGTTATGGCTGCAATACTCATCGCTATATTTATAGTGATAGTCAGTCTGATGAGCAGAGTGGTTGATAAGCCTCTTAAGGAAGTTGTAAATGCACTTTCTAAGATTGCTGCAGGTGATCTTACCGAAAAATGTACTACTACATCGCAACTTGCTGAGACCATTGAATTAATTGATGCTGCGAATATGTTACAGGATTCATTCAAAAAGGTTGTCGCAGAAACTGTGGAAATCGGCGATAAGCTTTCAAACGGCGCAGATGCTGTAGAAGAGTTGTCCGGAAAGTCAAAGGGTGGAGCAGAGCAGATTACCGCTGCTATGGGAGACCTTGCTCAGGGTGCTTCTTCACTCGCAGAGAATACTCAGGATATCGCTACTCAGGTAGTTGATATGTCTCAGATTGTAGAAGATATTTACAGTTCGGCTTCACAGCTTGCGCAGGCTTCTGAGGCAATCAGAACTGCCAACAATGAAGCAGTTGAATACGTCAACAAGGTTGCTGAGTCTTCAGACAATTCGGTTGTTGCCGTATCACAGATTAAGAAACAGATTAACGAGACTAATGTTGCTATTGAAGAAATCAAGGCAGCAGTTGACCTCATCATAGGAATTGCAGACCAGACCAATCTCCTTGCACTCAATGCTTCAATCGAGGCAGCAAGAGCAGGCGATGCCGGCAGAGGTTTTGCAGTTGTTGCAACAGAAATTCAGTCACTTTCTGAGCAGTCAAATGCTTCTGCGGATAAGATCAGACTTATCGTTGAAGACATTGCTGCGAAGTCAGAAAAGTCAGTACTTCTTTCAGAGAGTGTTGCTAATATAATCGACGAAGAAAAGACTTATGTTCAGGAGACTCGCGCCAAGTTCGATATTCTCGGAACTGAAGTTACATCTTCACTTGAAGTTATTGCGAATGTTAACGGCAAGGTGGATGAGCTTGATAAGATCAAGAATTCCATCAATGCTTCTGTCAGTGATTTGAGCGCAGTTTCAGAGGAAAATGCAGCTTCTAACCAGGAGGTTGCAGCAAGCTCTGAATCTATACTTTCATCTATTGCTGATATTCATAATGAATCCGTATCAACCAAGGAGAACGTTGAGAAGCTCAACGAAGCGGTTGCATACTTCAGAATTTAATTTGCTTAAATCTCTCCCATATACAAAAAGTGGCGGCCTCGATTTATCGTGGCTGCCGCTTTTTGTTTAAAAGATAATATTTTAATAGTGTGCGTATTTAGTCGGGAACTTCTGCGGGATTTGCACCGATAACCTTGAAGGAATTGGTCCAGAAGCCGGGCTTCATATAAACCTTAACTGCCTCAAGAGGATGATCGGGAGCGATGGTAACCATTACGTCCTCGCAACGTCTGTTTGCAGCTGCTGCAATGTGAACACGATGGGTTCCGAAGGGAACTCTGATCCAGCAGGTCTGCTTATTTCCGATATATCCGCAGGGCTCGTTATCGATATAAATTCCGAAGGGCATTGCTACACCGTACATAGAACCCATACGATACATCTTGATGTATCCGCCGGGTAATGCGGGAGCGCCGCACTTAGGGCATCCGGTATCTACCTGTACATCAGCCACATTCTTGCAGGCCTCGCAACGATAGCGAATATTCTTACCTGCGGGAACAATCTGAATGGGAGCCTGATTCATCATAGGCTGAGCAGGAGCTGCATTTACGGGAGTACCGCACATATTGCAGAATGCTGCGTTATCAGCGAGGTTATTTCCACAATTTGAGCAAATCATTTTTGTGTCTCCTTTATTATCAATTGATTTATTTCGTGAAATAATACACGTACCCGTACATTCTATTAAAAAAAGCTCTATTTTTCAAGTGCTTTGGTTTATGAAGAATAGAGAGTATGTTGAGTCATATGCATATTTGTTGATGTAATATTAAAAATTTGGTATTCTAACTCTGTATGAAAAACATGAAAGATGAGGGATGAAAAAATGTTACAAAATTTATTGTCAAGACTTAAGTGGGGACTTACCGTGTGCGGAATAATTCTTCTCGGAGCCGGTATCTACACAATGGTGATGGCCAGCAAGACCCCTTATGACTTGAATGCGCTCAATGATGATGAGTTCAAGAGCGGAATGATTGTCGAGGGAGATATTACCTTTAACCTTGGAGCTTATGAGGAGTCTGTTACTACCCGTAATGGTATTCAGCAGAAGTCATCAGCTATTTGGTATTATATTGTTCCCGTTGGAGATGAGAGCTACATTGGTGTAGCTGTAAAGGCAAACGAGAGAGGTGCTGAGTTTGATAAGCAGACAGACCAGACCTATGCATGGCTTAATGAAGAGACTGACGAGTACCCTATTACTCTTCATGTAAAGGGTAAGCTGGCTAAGATGGATTCACAGGACAAGGCTCTTTACAAGGAGGCCTTCAAGCAGCTCGGTTATTCCGATTCGGAGTTTGAAGCATACGGAATTCCTCTTTATATCGGAACTAACGATTTCGCAGGTTGGTTGCCCCTTGTTCTTGGCGGCGCAGCCCTCTTCGCAGTTGGTATCGTGCTTATTGTAGTTACAAGCTTGAGAAAGAGAAGATAATTCTCACGTAAACGATAGAAGCATTTGCCGGAAGTAAGGTGAAAATATATGTTTGAGCACAAAAAAATCCATAGCTTATCGGATTATTTTGTTGAATTGAATAAGAGACCTGAAAAGGGCGTATATTTCTACCGTATCAACGGTTATAACGCCGAGATAGGGGAGTTTGTCAGTAAGTATTATGAAGCCGCGAGAAAAAACGGTGTTATGCTTGAGGGCAAAATTCCCAATCCCGGCGAGAGTAATCTCGCGTACTATAACGAGATTATGGGTCCGGATTTTAAGCCTGACAGAGCATTTATTGCTCAGAGCCTGAGAAAATGGCTTCCGAGAATGAATGATTATCAGGTGGATGCGATAGGTAATTCGATTTATGACTGCCTGGTTAAGCTGCGTAACAGCGGCAAAGCCGAAAGCATGCTCAAGAATGCCTATATCAAATTTATGTGCTGGCTGTATTACAAATTCGAGAGAATTGTGGGACAGCTCGGTGAAAACAGTGTACCTAAGATTATTTACGAGGGTGAAATCAGTAATTATGAATTGCTGCTGATTTCTATTCTTTCCAATGCCGGATGCGACGTGGTTTTGTTGCAGTACAAGGGGGATGCAGGCTATCTTGCACTCGACCCCAAGTCTGAATTTTCAGATGAATACAAACAAGACGGATTAGGCGCATTCCCGGAGAATTTCAGCCTGAAGAGCGTATGGGCAGAAATTCAGAATAAAATGGAGACCGAAAAGCTATTCTCAACCAAAGCTTCGGTTACGAACTGTACCAATGCCTGGACTGAGGGAAAGGGCCTTGAGGACATTATGACCGGAGTGACGGTCAGAGGAGAGGACAAGGCTTTATTTTACAATTGTTTTGTCAGAATTAACGGTGCCGAAGACAAGCTTACCTATGCGAACGAGCTGTTTAAGCTGCAGCAGGAGCTGAAGGCCGCTAAGCGCAGACTTGTGATAGTAAACGGCGAGATTCCCAAGCCTACCAATGAGGAAATTGCCGAGATTAGAAGAGGTACCTACGACAGGGTTGACCGGATGATCAGTCATCTTGCTGCCAACTTTGCTTTTACTCAGAATATTGAACTTCAGAGACTGATGAACACCGCCTTTGCAGAGGTGATGCTTGCAGAGTCCAAGAAGGATGCAAATAATATAAACAAGCTTACCAATAAGGCAGTATATCTGCTTTGCTGGATGAAGCGATATCTGGCACAGCTTTTCAAGGGCTGGAAGCTGCCGGAGATAGGCTGCTTTATATATATGGGCGGCTGTAAAAATGATAAGGAAGCGCTGTTTATGAGCTTTCTTGCCAGACTTCCGATTGATGTGTTGATTCTGTGTCCGAATTTGAATTCTAAGTGTTGCTTAGAGGATAAGCTGCTATATGAAATCAATAATTCGAACAGTGTTGTGATGGATATTTTCCCCGAGGACGATGCAAATGTCCGAATTGCCACGGTGGCATATCATGCGGAGCGTGAGCTGGATACCATTATGTATCAGGACACCGGTATGTTCAGAAATCGTCAGTATTCCAAGGCTAATGTAATTTGCCTGCAGACGATTTATGAGGAAATAGATATCCTCTGGAATCAGGAGTTAAAATACCGACCGAGCTTCAGTGCAGCTAATGGTGTGGTAAATATCCCGGTTATTTTTGCCAAGATTTCAGGAGTGAAGGACGGACAGGTTCAACAGTATTGGAATACCGTCAAGAAGCTGGTTACGACCGACACACTTTTGGTAAAAAAAGCACCGTTTATTCCCGTGAACAATCCTAATCCGATGAAGGCGTTTGCAACGGAATTTTTCAGAAACGGCAGACTGCAGCGCAGTGTAATTAAGAGCCATCCCCAGTATCAGTACGGTATACTGCGGGAGGAAATGCAGGATTATATACTCGATAAGCTTCAGCTTATGCTTGACCAAAAGCTTATAAAGGGTATAGGCAGCAATGGCATGGAGTACACTGTTATAGCGCAGGTATTGAATCTTCCCAAGGAAGTTGTGAGGATGATTCAAAAATTTGATTTTACAAAAAAGAATCCGAAAATGATTTATATAAATACCACGGAAACAATGATTTCCGCGGAGGATTCGATTCTTGTTACATTCCTTAATCTGATTGGTTTCGACGTTGTATTTTTTGTGCCGACCGGATATCAGACTGTAGAGAATTACCTGACTAAGGGGTTAATGGAAGAGCACCAGATTGGAGATTATCAGTATGATATGCAGGTACCCGATTTGGGACATCTTCCTAATAATGGTACACGACCTTCATGGCGTGACAAATTTTTCAAGAGAGGTAAATAGTTATGGGACTTGATTTTACAAAAACAGCTACAGCAGAATCAACTATAGTGGCTGCTGCTACACCTGTAGAAAAAAATGAAATTGCAACCGTAGAGGAATACGATATTCAGGCTGATAGAGCTCAGATGGAGACTCAGCTTGCCAATTCTGAGGAGGTTGACCGCATTGTAAGCAGCATCGACCTTACCAATATGGATTCTATCGTTAACTTCGGAGCAGAGGTTGCAGAGGAGATTTCCAAGGCTTCAGATGTGGTGCTCAACAGTATGACACTCAGCCAGCTTGATGATACCGGAACAATGCTCAAGACTCTGTCTAAGGTAATGAATCAGTTTGATATCGATGAGATCAAGGAGGACAAGGGCTTTTGGAATAAGCTTTTTGGAAATGCCAAGAAGCAGCTTGACAAGATTCTTGCAAAGTATCACACCATGGGTGAGGATATCGACAAGATTTACGTTCAGCTCAAGGGCTATGAGACAGAGATAAAGGGTGCCAACAAGAAGCTCAACACCATGTTTGATGCCAATGTCAGCTACTACCATGAGCTTGTAAAATACATCCTCGCCGGAGAGCAGGCATGCAAGGAGCTCGAAAATTATATCGCAAAGAGAACCGAGGATATGGCTAACAGCGGTGACCAGTCAATTCAGTTTGAACTCACCAGCCTGAATCAGGCACTTCTTATGATGGAGCAGAGAACTCAGGATCTCAGAACTGCAGAAAATGTTGCTATGCAGTCAATCCCTATGATTAAGACGATGGAGTTTTCTAACTACAATCTTGTCAGAAAGATTAATTCAGCATTTATTATCACACTTCCTGTGTTTAAGCAGGCACTTGCTCAGGCAATCCTTCTTAAGAGACAGAAGCTGCAGGCAGAGTCACTTGCAGAGCTTGATAAGAGAACCAATGAGATGCTTGTAAAGAATGCTCAGAATACCATGGAGGTATCTCAGCAGACTGCTAAGCTTGCATCCGGAAGCTCTATTCAGATTGAGACTCTCGAGACTACCTGGAGAACCATCACCAACGGTATCGAGGAGACCAGAAGAATCGAAGAGGAAGCCAGAAAGAAGCGCATCGACGACAAGGCAAGACTCGAGGAAATCAAGGAAGACTTCAAAAAGAAATATACTGCTTCTCAGTCAAAATAATAGGCATTACTTAGTTTGTTTGGGGTGAATTTTTTGGTATAAAGTGGTATATTTATAGCATACGGTGTTTTGTAATGTGTTATTTTTTAAGTTTGACTCGCGAGCGCTTTATTCTTGCGGACAATTGTGTGCAGAAGAATGCATAAGAGTATAGAAAGGGTATAAATATGGCAGTTAGTTTAGCAAAAGGACAGAAGGTTGATTTAACAAAGGGAAATCCCTCACTTACCAAGATTATGGCAGGACTCGGATGGGATGTTAATGTATTTGATTCGGGAGCGGCTTTTGACCTTGATGCATGTGCGTTCCTTCTCGGAGCAAACGGAAAGTGCACTCAGGATTCAGATTTCGTATTCTACGGAAATCTTGCTCATCCCAGCGGAGCAGTAGCTCACCAGGGCGATAACCTTACCGGCGCAGGTGAAGGTGATGACGAGCAGATTCTTATTGACCTTACCAAGGTTCCCGCAAATATCGAGAGAATCGCATTTACTGTTACCATTTATGATTCTGAGACCAGACATCAGAACTTCGGACAGGTATCAAATGCCTTTATTCGTCTTGTAGATGAGACAACCGGAACAGAGATGGTAAGATATGATCTCGGAGAGGATTTCTCTATAGAGACTGCAGTAGTAGTAGGTGAGCTTTACAAGCATAACGGCGAGTGGAAGTTCAATGCTATCGGAAGCGGCTTCCAGGGCGGACTTGCAGCTCTCTGCGGATACTACGGAATCAATGCAGGCTGATAAGCAGGACTTAATTTGATGGTCTGAATAAAGACTAATAAAAACAAATAAAGTCACAAAAACATAATAAAGGTAATACATAAACAAAATAAGGGAGTGCATTATGCACTCCCTTTTGCTATGCAATTACTGCAGTCCCTTGAGCCACATAGAGAATTCCTCGAGTACGGTGGTATAGAGCTCCTCGTCTGTAGCGCTATTAAGGTCGAGCATTGCGGCAAAGCCTGTGTTATCACGAGCTCTTCCGGTAAGCTTGTCTACCTTTCTGAGATAATCGAAATCTTCATCGCCGATTCCGATGAACTGAATGAACATGTTTTTGGTGGATATTCTTCTGAGCAGTTCATCGCAGGCCGGTTTATCATAGAGGGAGTTTTCTCCGTCAGTGATAAAGAGTACAAAGGTCGGATCACCAATTACTGTGTAATCAGATGATGAGTATGCACCGATACCGGTGGAGGTATAGTCGAGATTAAAATCATCTACGATTGCATTGATGACAGGGGCATAATTGGTGCCGCCTATACGGTAGCCGGATTTTTTAACAACCTCAATAACATAATCCTCGTAATTGTCGAGAGTCATTTCCTGCAATCTCATATAGTCATTCTGGAACAGGTATACATTTATCAAACCGCTGTTGTTGAAGGTGAGTCCGAGAGGCACCAGCTTGTTGAGTGTGCGCTGAACGGTACCGTCAGAGTACAGACAATTCATGGAGCCGCTGTAGTCCAGTACAACAACTACTCTTGCCTGTGTTGCACCCAGGTCAACATCCACTTTTTTACTGAGGTCGATAACAGTCTTACTCAGATTTTCGATATGCTTTTCAAGGTTAACCACGTCCTTGGACAGATTAATCTTGGCAAGGCTTTCGCGGGTAAGATCTTCTGCGGTTTTGGTAAGGATAATTTTTCCTGTTCCGGCAGGAGCAGAAGGTGTGGCGCGTACAGCGGGAGCTGCAGAAACAACCTCCTCGGTAAGCTGAGCTGAACCGCCGAAGGCAGTAAGCAGAGCGGCCAAACCGCCGTTGAAGCCACTGGCAACGGTATTGATTCGCCAACCGTCCTTACGATAGATTTCAAACGAAATAATAGCCTTCTCCTGCAGGAAATCACTGCCGGGGATTTTTATACTGAGACCGTCGTTGTTGGGCTGGTAAATACTAATGTCATGGCTGTTAATACTTCCCATTGTGCCGCTGCCGTCTATGCTTACGGTAAAGATGAGTTTGTAAACGGATGCAGGAAGTCTGTTGAGGCACACAACGAATTGAGCACTGTTATCTGAGGGTGTATAGATTATTTCATGCTGGGGTGACTCGGTCTGATTATAAAAAATCATATAGTCACGGTCACTGAGCTTGCCGTTTGCATCTACACCGAAACAGCAAAAGTCATATACTGCAGAGCCGTCTACGGACATATCGATTGTAATGTTGCCCGACGGATGCACAAAGCGATCGAGTCGCTCTCTCATACCTCTTGTAAATACCATGATTTACCTCATTTCTATATTTGGCACGATCTGCACCAAATATATAATATTACGAGAAAAATATATCATATATGGCGAAAATTGTGAAATAGAGCATCTTAATTCGCTCGTAAGAAGATGGAAAAGATGCCCTAAAAATTATATATTATATTAAACGGTGGCTTTATTTGGACATTGATAATCATAAATAAAGTCGTTTGGAGGTAACAAATGATTAAAAATGTAGTATTCGATATCGGAAAAGTGCTGATTGAATTCGACTGGATGAAATTCATGCACAAGCTGTTTACCGATGAAGAGGTGATTGCGGAAATCACTCAGTGTGTATGGAACAGCGGCTGGTGGCCGGAGATGGACCGAGGGGCGCTCCCGGAGGACGAAATTCTGGCACACATATATGAGGAGGCCGGAAAGTACAGAAAAGAAGCCGAGTATACTATGGAACACTTCGGTGAATGCATCGGCAAGCAGGAATATGCTATTCCCTGGGTTAAAGAGCTTAAGTCATTAGGATACAAGGTATATTACTTATCAAATTACAGCGATTTCCTTATAAGGTCCAATCCGGAGAGCTTGGAGTTCAGAGAGTATATGGACGGAGGCGTGTTCTCCTGCGAGGAGCATTTAATCAAGCCCGATGCGGCCATCTACGAGAGACTTTGTGAAAAGTACGGGCTGGTTCCCGAGGAAACACTTTTTACGGATGATATACAGGCCAACATTGATGCGGCCATGGCAGCAGGTATCAAGGGAATTCGCTTTGACGGCTACGAAGTTACCCGCCCGATTATCATGGAATATCTGAAGACAGGGGATGAGTCATTACTGGAAAAAAGGCCTGAACTTGTGACAGATGACGGTATAGACTGGAATGCCTGGAAAAACATTACCGAAGGTGAGTAGCATGGAGTCGAGAGGGTTTAGAACCGCAAATGCGGAAGAGAATGAGCATATCATTCAGAAGGTCGAGAGCTATGCACGCGAGCGAATAGTGACTTCTGCAGTATTTCTTGTGATTGCATATGTGCTGCTGTTCGGACTATATCTTGGAGCCTTCAGGTTTCTGATAGCAGGAGTCGAAAATGCAAAGGAGAGCTATGAAATGGCTCACTCGGAGAATCCGTTGGAAGGATTTCCCGAAACAGAGGAAAGCATCATCGAGGAATTGTACGGAGGACGTACAGCGTATGCGGACAGCAAGACCTGGCACACCGAGGTTAATTTCATAGATAAAGAAGCAAGTGCTGCTACCGGTACAATTGTGTATGACGAAGCTGCTTTTCAGGAGTACTATGATAGCTTCCTTGAAGAGTATGATGCGATGATAGACCATGACAAGGTGGCGCGTGAGCTTGAGCGTAGGCAGACAATATACATCGAGAGCCAAAAATATGATGCAAAGGTTGTGAGGGGCCAGAGATATTCCAATGTCATTGAAGGGATCAAATCACCACAGAATATTGGCATGATATTGGGAGTATTATTTATGATGTTTGCGGCCTGCTTGCCGATAATATTTTCTGTGAAAAGAAGAAATAAAATCCGAAAGGGTGAGTATCTGATTACTGAAGCAAAATTAGTCGGAAAGACTGTATACGGCAGATGGGAATTTCGTTTTATCAAAACAACTGCTGTTGTCAGATATTTCGCAGGCGAGACACTTGTTTTCATGTCAAAAGGACAGTCGCTTTCACTGTCACCGGGTGATGATATATACCTCATCGATACCGGAATACCCTCGATTTTCAGATACAGAAGATACATGCTGTGCAAGCGATGAATAAGTGCTGTTTTTACGTTGGTTTATTTGCCAATAACAGTGCTGTATGGTAATATTATGAATAGTGGCGTTTTATCGCTATTAAGTCGTAAAGGTTATATTTTATATATATAAAACGGAGGAAAAAATGAAGTACACAGGATTGACAGAAGCTGAGGTAAAGGCTTCAAGAGAACAAAATGGATCTAACCAGATTCCGGATTCCGAACCCACTACATTCTGGGATGAATTTAAGGAGACTTTTGGTGATCCGATGATCAAAATCTTGCTTGGTATCGCAGCACTTATGATTGTAATGTTTGTGCTTGACGTTACCGGAGTATTCGAGACAGGAGTTGAGATTTACGAGCCTCTCGGAACTATTATCGCAGTACTCATCGTAGCTATCGTATCAGCTAAGACCGGTGTTGCCAGCGACACAGCTTATCGTAAGCTTAAGGATGGTCAGAAGAAGGATACCTGTAAGGTATACAGAGACGGTCTTGTACAGGTTATCGATGTAGATGACGTTGTAGTAGGTGACAAGGTTATTCTTCAGTCAGGTGATAAGGTTCCTGCCGACGGTATTCTTATCGACGGTGACCTCAGAGTGGACAACTCAGCACTTAACGGTGAGGCAGAGGAGTGCAAGAAGTTTGCAGTTCCCGAAGAGACCGAATTCGCTGAGGAAATCACCGGTGATGTATTTGTAGATAAGTATTCACTCTTCAAGGCTGCGGTTGTATTCGACGGCGAAGGTGTAATGGATGTTCGCAAGGTCGGCCTCAAGACCATGATGGGTAAGATGGCTGAGGAAATGCAGGGTGAGGATCCCGATTCACCTCTTAAGGTTAAGCTTGCTAAGCTCGCTAAGCAGATTTCTACCTTTGGTTATATCGGTGCAGCAGTTATCACCATCATGTATGTTGCATTCTTTATCATTAATGCAGGCGGCTTTGCTCCTTATTTTGCACAGGGCGCAGCTCATGTAATTCAGGATGTAATCAAGGCTGTATCACTTGCAGTAGTTATTATCGTATGTGCGGTTCCTGAGGGACTTCCTCTTATGATCTCGCTCGTACTTATGCAGAACACCAAGAAGATGCTCGACCACAACGTACTTGTACGTAAGGCTATCGGTATCGAGACTGCAGGTTCACTCAACATTCTCTTCTCAGATAAGACCGGTACCATTACCAAGGGTCATCTTGAGGTAGTAGAGTTCTTTACCGCTGACGGTCGTTCAATCGACATCGACAAGATGAAGGATTACAAAAAGGTTGAGTCTCTTGTAGATATCGCAATCGGAATGAATTCAGGTTCTATGTTCGATTCAGAGCACAATGTAGTCGGCGGTAACGTTACCGACCAGGCTCTTATGAAGTTCCTCGGTGAGGACGATTACAAGATGCTCAAGAACAGCAATACCTACGAAGTAGGCGAAAGCCAGGGCTTCAATTCAGCTAACAAGTTCAGCCAGGTAGAGATCAAGAATCTCGGCAAGGTATTCTACAAGGGTGCTCCCGAGAGATTCCTCGACAAGGCTACCAAGGCACTTAATGCAAACGGTGATGTGGTTGATCTTGACCTTGAGACTATCAACACCAAGATTAACGGTCTTGCAGCAAAGGCAATGCGTGTGCTTGCATTCGGTTATTCAGAGTCTGCTTTCACTGAGAGCCAGATTAATGATGATGTAGTAATTACCGGTTTCGTAGCTATCAGAGATGATGTTCGTGCTGAAGCTAAGGAAGCTATTCAGGAAGTTATGAAGGCCGGCATCCAGGTAGTAATGATTACCGGTGACCGTCTTGAGACTGCAGTAGCAATCGCTAAGGATGCAGACCTTATCAGAAATGATTCAGACAGAGCACTTACCTCAGCACAGCTTGCTAAGATGAGCGATGATGAGATTAAGGAAATCGTAAAAGATATCAGAGTAATCGCAAGAGCTCTTCCTACAGATAAGTCTCGTATGGTTAGAATTTGCCAGGAGATGAACCTTGTAGTAGGTATGACCGGTGACGGTGTAAACGATTCACCCGCTCTTAAGAAGGCAGATGTTGGTTTTGCAATGGGTTCAGGTACCGAGGCTGCTAAGGAAGCCGGAGAAATCGTTGTACTTGATGACAACTTCAAGTCAATCAAGGATGCAGTTCTCTACGGACGTACCATTTACAACAACATCCTTAAGTTCTGTAAGTTCCAGCTTGTTATTAACGTAGC
>JAKSRU010000037.1 GCA_024403475.1 Lachnospiraceae bacterium
GGACAGAAATTCAACTGTTTTTTCTGTAATGCATCTTGCATATTTTACGGCACATTCTTATGACGATCCCAAGAATTGTCATGACAATGATAAGGTATGGTATGAGGGAAGTAATTATCTGAGCAATGGTGGTAACGGATTGATGGCGGGACTGGCAATGGCCAATATGGTAGGTCCTGTCAAGGAATCAGTTGCACCTTATGAGATGGAGAACAGGGTTGTAGTCAATACTGATGTAAACGATGATCTCGCAATCGGATATAACGATGCACAGCTTAAAGATATGTTTATGATTCCAAATAGTGATTGGGATGGCATAAAATGGGCGGTGACTAATTATGGTGCTGTTCAGATATCATTTATGGCTTCCAATGGCAGGATGTATGAAAGGGGATCTGTTGACGGGTATATCGTTAATGGTGAAAATAAATATGTTACCTATAATGCTGCGTATAATTCTGTATATGGAACTGTTCCAAGTGTTAATCATGGCGTAATGATAGTCGGATGGGATGATAGCTTCCCGAAGGAAAATTTTGGCTTTGATGACATCCCGGATAGCAGACCTGAGGGTGATGGAGCATGGCTGGTTCGTAACAGCTGGGGCGGACAGGGATATGGAAGAAGCGGTTATTTTTGGCTCTCATATTATGATAAGGGCTTGGCATCTTCAAATAATTGCTATGTGTATAATGCGACAGAAGCAGTAAATGATAATGTATATTCATATGTAAATACAAACATATCGTATTCATATTACACCTGTAATAAATCGTTAAGTTACTCATTTAAGGGACTGAGACATAAGTATAATGTAGATGGTGGAGAACTAATAAGCAGAGTTGGATTCTTTGCCATTGATAACAATCTCAAGGCTACTGTAACTGTGACTGATGGAAAAAATACTATAAGTGGATCGGTCGATACTACATATGCCGGCTTCTACACGGTTGATTTTGAAAACGGGCTGTTCGTTGAAAATGATACGGAGATAACTGTTGATATTGTCTTTTCGAGTAATAGTGACAGTATACGTATCCCGCATGAGAATACAGAAGAAGCAAAAATCGGACATAATAGTCCGTTGACATATATTCATTATCAGGGAGTTACAGAGTCCGCATATTCTGCGTTTATAACCAATGATGATCGTTACGTTGAAACAAGAAGTGATTTCTTTATATACCTATATACTGATAATATGGAGCAAAAAGCCGAATTCACAGCAACGAGCATTACTGTGGACGACAGTATAGGTGTTAATGTTCACTATAAATTAAGCGGTTTTTCATATGATACCCTTAGTAATTATTACGTAGTGGTTACTCAAAATGATAAGTCAAGTAAGTATTATCTTAAGAATCTCATATCCGAACAAATACTTTATAATGGTGAGTTTACAGTCAGAATTCCATGCAGAGTTGATGCCAAGAACATGAAAGATTTGTTCACGATATACCTGTATGATGATGAAGGAAATAAAATCTCGGTTAGTAATTCAAATATGTCAGACAGAATAGGAATCCAGTATTCAGTCAACTCATACATCAATAGTGCGTGGAAAAATAATATACTGGGAAACAACTCCAACTTCAGGCATTTGCTTCAGGTAATGGCAGGATACGGAATGGAAGCTTCACACTATTTTGGTATAACGGAGCGTGATGCAGCAGATACCGTGGTTAAACGTATTGTTACAGAAGAAAGTTATGAATGGCTTGAAGCTGAACTGGATAAAATTGATTATACAACTGTGGGAAACTACGAGAAGCAGATTGCTGGATCAGCTGAGGGACTTAATTATATCGGATCGAGCCTGATACTTAACGAGTCGACAAAGATAAGATATTATTTTACTGTTGATGCAGGGCATAGTATTGATGAGTATAGCTTTAAGCTCAATAACAGTGCGGTTAGCGTGGTTAAGCAAGATAATATTTATTACATTGAGACCGACGGTATATATGCCACTAAGTATGAGGTGATGAATGTATTATCAATCAATGATGGAGCTATGAGCATTAGCTACAGTGCATATAGCTATGTGTATGATGTTTTGCATAACTACGCAGAAAATACTGATAAGATTGATACTGTGCGACTTGCAAAATACATATATCTATATGGAAAATATGCGTATGCATATGCATATAATAAATAATAATTTTGCTGTTTTATAGGGGGGTAAATATATATGGCAATGGCAGAAAAACCGATAGTAGAGATACTGGCGGATGGAAGTAAATATTGGGAGCACACATTTGAACAGTTCTATTTGAAGGTATATATTCCGAAAAATGAATTGAATGCTTCGGTGAACAATTATTCATTCAGAGCACCGATGCTCGTTGTGTTTGAAGAGAATAGGCAGAGTAAGGATGAGGCGATTGCTTTTGCAGATAGTACCGGATTAGCTATGGTTGCTGCGAGCACAGATTCGAGTGTATTGTTTGTATATCCGACCTGTGAGGGAGGATGGACTAATGCAACAGAGGAGCTTTATACATCGCTTATTGCTTCTACCAAGATGGATGTTAATTACGAGGACGGAATTTGTGATGTAACCAATTTCTTTACACGTGAATTCTTAGGTTACTTTATCAGAGGCGCAATTTTCAGAGCAGATATTTACAGCTATGGTGCTTCAGCTGATTATGTTGCTCGGAATTTATTAAAGACTATACAGGGCGAATATCTTTGGGGACCCGGGGAGATTACTCCTGCAATGTGTTCTATGGAACGTTTGAGCATTGTTCCAAATGCAGAACGCAAGGATATCGGTATTCTCAGTGTAGGTAACACTGCTCAGATAAATGCGGCTTTTGAAGGCTGTGAGAATCTCTTGATTAAGGACAGTGCTGATTATCCGACAGACTTTAAGGCGTTTGTTCGTAAATTTAAGATGTGGTGCGGAAATATGGAAATTGAGCCTGATTTTGAGGCTATGAATTTCGTGGAAGATGCAGGCTTTGTAAGAGTAAAGACTTCAAAGGATAATCGATTCATCAAGGAAGCAGAGCATGATGTAGGATATTTTGCATATTACAATAAGGATTTGTTCGACAAGGGTCCTGCTCCGTTACTGGTTGGCTTCCATGGTGGTGGAGATTCATCAATGTATCTGACCTATGTATCAGGATGGTGGGAGGTTGCACACAGATACGGTTTCCTTTATGTCGCATTGGAAAATCATACATTTGTTACTGCAACTGAAACTGCCGAAGTTATAGAGACACTTAAGAAGCGTTACAACATTGATGAGCATCGTATTTATGCCGGTGGTTTCTCAATGGGAAGCGGTAAGACCTGGAATATGTTTGAGGAATTCCCTAATATGTTTGCAGGACTGGCTCCAGCAAGCGCTTTGTTCCCGGTTAAGGATAATCCGCTTAGTCAGTCACATGGAGATTATCATAACGAGGACGTTCCGGTGCCGATTTTCTATTCAGGAGGAGAGTGTTCACATCTACCTGAGCTTCCGTGTCAGGCAGATTCTGCGATGGAGAGAATTCAATATGCGGCTGAGGTTAATAAGCTCAAGGCCAAATTTGATATGAAGTTTGAGGATAAGGAAAACTGGGATGATCCTATGTACGGAGCAGCACCCGACAGAGTTGAAAAGCTATACGATGAATCAAGAGGAAGTTATCTGACTGTCAGATATTATGACAGTGAGGATGGAGTATGCCGTACTGCATTTGCGAGTGTGAGCGGGCAGGTTCATGAATGTCGCCACCACACAAACGAAAATGCATGGAAGTTCATATCGCAGTTTACCAGATAGATATAGAATGAAATGGAGATTAATATGAGTTATACAGCAAAAACAGATGAGTTGACCAGAGAGTATTTTGACTCGATTTTGATTTCCACCAGATATCTTGATTCGGACCTTCCGAGCCTTGATATGGAATTATTTGGTGAAAGCTTTAAAACACCGGTAATGACCGCGGCGTTGTCTCATCTTCATAATATTTGCGATAACGCAATGGCAGAGATTGCTCAGGGAGCTAAGGACGCCGGAGCGGTTCATTTCGTAGGAATGACTGAGGAAGGTGAGCTGGAGGGAATCCTCGGAACAGGGGCAAGGACAGTCAAAATTGTAAAGCCTCATGAAAAGGATGAGACAGTTCAGTTTAAGATTGAGCATGCTACCAAGAACGGAGCATTTGCAGTAGGTATGGATATAGACCATGCTTTTTCGTGGGAGGCAAAATATGATGTGGTATGCGGATTTCCCATGAAGCCTACTACTACTCAGAAGCTTGCTGAGTACATTAAGATGACTGACAGACCGTTTGTTGTTAAGGGAATACTCAGTCCTGAGGATGCGGCAAAATGTGTGGAAGCAGGAGCTGCAGGCATTGTGGTATCTCATCATCATGGTTTGATGGATTATATGGTCCCTCCGCTTATGGTTCTTCCGGAAATAGTAAAGGCTGTTGATGGCCGGGCTAAGGTGTTCGTAGATTGCGGTATCGAAAGAGGAGCAGATGTGTTTAAGGCACTTGCACTCGGAGCAGATGCAGTGTGCGTAGGAAGAGCTCTTATGGACCCGCTTAAGGAGGGGGCGAAGGGAGTTACTGCTCAGATTGAAGCAATCAATCGAGAACTGCGAGTAATAATGGCCAGAACCGGAGCAAAGAACCTGAAGGAAATCGATCCGTCAGTGCTTAAGTTCAGAGCATTTTAATTTCTGAAAATCAAAACAGGGTGTCGTTCATAGCTGTGTATGAGCAGTTATGTGCGGCATCTTTTTTGTGCAATAGAAAAATATTACGTATTCAAGCGAGATTCTTTTTATTATCTTCCAAATGGAAAAATGAAGGCTGCTTATGGTATTATATGCATATAATACATTGGAGATTAATATGGGTAAGATCGAAGATTTTTATAATAAATTCAATGAAGAAAAAAGACTGGATACCAGGCATGGACAGATAGAATATCGTGTGACTATGAAATATGTGCATGATTATCTGGACAGAGTTATGGAAGAGCGAGGTTACAGCGATAAGTCTCTGCTTCATATTCTTGATATCGGTGCAGCTACCGGCAGGTACAGTGTGCCTCTTTGCGATGAGGGATATGATGTGACGGCTGTGGAGCTGGTAAAATATAATCTTGGAATTCTCAAGAAGAAAAGCAGCAAGGTTAATGCAATGCAGGGTAATGCCCTGAATTTGAAAAAACTAAAGGATGAGACCTTTGACTTGACTCTGCTTTTTGGACCTATGTATCACCTGATGACTGATGAAGAGAAGATGCAGGCCTTGAGAGAAGCAAAGCGTGTTACCAGGCAAGGCGGTTATATTTTAGTGGCATACATAATGAATGAGTATGCTTTTGTGGTGCGAGCAATTCAGGAGAATGCGATACATGAGTCCATTGAGAAGGGACTGCTGACAGAGGATTTTCACGTAATCCCGAATGAAGAGAGTGTGTATGACTTTGTCAGAATTGAGGATATCGACAGATTTAATGCCGAGGTTGGTCTTTCAAGAGAAAAAATCATTTCACCTGACGGCCCGGCTAATTATATAAGACCTTTTGTCAACCGATTGGATGATGAAGGCTTTGAATATCTGGTGAAATATCAGCTGGCGACGGCAGAACGTATGGACATTATCGGGGCGGCAGCACATACGGTAGATATACTGCGCCGCATATAAAAAACGCAACAGTGTGTGGCAGATATATTGCGCCGAGAGGAAAACTAAGATTAACAGCTCATAAATATTTGGCTCGAAATTCTGTTTGCGGAGATTTCAATGGAAAAAGGAAGCTTGATTGAGCGCCGACTTGATAACGCGGTGTTTAGGGAGATAAAAAAACTAAATAGCAAAGCTTTTCGAGGTGTGGCAATAGGGCATGACTATTCGGATATCGGAGATATAGTGGTTGCAGACGGAGTTGGTGATGCACCTGCGATAGCCTGGGTTAAGGCTATAAATAATTTTTCCTGCTCGGGATGTGAAGCTGTCGGCGCAAGGGTTACGATGCTGTTGCCGGAGGATACTAAAGAATCCTTTATTAAGGGCTGCATGGCGGAGCTTAGAGAACTGTCGGAGCGGGACGGAATACAAATAGCAGGCGGTCATACTCAGGTAAGCGCGGCGGTTGTAAGTGCTATTTTTACAGTGGAAGTATTCGGAAAAGCTTGCGGAAAATATAATAACAAAAAGGCTATTGCGGATGGCAGCAGTATAGTTATGTGCGGATATGCCGGAATGCTTGGAACTGATTTGTTAATCAAGAATAACAGTGAGGTGATAGCAAATCGCTTCGGAAATTATTTTTCAAAGGGGTATGTATTTGGCACGGAGAACTGCAGCATCTCAGGTGCGGCAAAGGTGGTAAAGCAGTTTGAAACAAGTGTGGCTAAGGTAGCAAATCAATTTGATATGAGCGCAGTTTCGTATATGCATGATGTTTCCTGCGGTGGTGTGTATGCGGCATTATGGCAGCTCGGACGATATGCAGATTGCGGATTTACTGTTAATAATGACAGGATTGCAATCAGGCAGGAAACTATTGAAATATGTGAGGCATTGGAGAAAAATCCGTACCTTATCGACGGAACCGGCGGATTACTTATTGTATGTAATGAGCCTGAAGAACTGCTGGCTGCTTTTGCCGAGAACGGAATAGAAGCAAGGCTTATTGGCAGAATAGGAAAAAGCAAAGAGCGTTGCGTAGCCTTCGGGGACGGAGAACTGAGAACTTTGGCGGCCTCTGTCGGAGACGAAGTTTATTGACAGATTGTTTAGTGACTAATGGTAGAATATCTGTATGGAAAAGGATCTTTTTTTACCGATAAAAAAATATTTTGAACAGTACGGATATGTGGCTGATGGAGAGGTCGGAGATATAGACCTCTATATGGAAAAAGGGGATGAAAGCGTGGCTGTTGAACTTAAGGTCAAGCTGGATTTCAGATCCGTACAGCAGGCAGCACAAAGACAGAAACTGGTGGACACGGTATTTATCGGTATATTTAAGCCCAAGGATCTCAATTCACGTTCTTTTCAGGACAAGATATATATATTAAAGAGACTGGGCATAGGATTGATAGTTGTCTCAAAAAGAATGAAGACAGTTGAAATCGTAAGCGAACCCGTAGTCAGTGAACTGCAGAATTACAAAAACAGAAATAAGCGTAAAAAGGATGCCATTTCGGAGGAATTCAAAAAGCGCAGAACCAAAAGTAATACCGGTGGAGTGCGCGGTGAAAAGCTGATTACCGGATACAGAGAGGATGCGTTGCTGGTGCTTGATACGTTGGCGGAACTGGGCGGAGTAGCGACCACGAAGGCAGTTCGTGAGCAGAGTGGAATTAAGCGAAGTACCGATATTATGCATGCTAATTATTACGGGTGGTTCAGCAATGTGGACAGAGGAATTTATAAAATTCGGCAGGCGGGCTATGATGCTCTCGAGGAATTTGAAGATACTATATATTTATTGAGACGAGGCGGTACCGGAAGCTCGAATTGAAGCGGAAGTTAAATGAAGCAGATGGCAAATATTAAGAAAAAGGCAGACAGAAATAAAACAATTGATTTTAGCATAGATGAGGGTAGGGAATATTTGGAAAGATGTATTCCTGCAAGTACGGTCAAGGACAATGCTCAATTGAATGAGGTTCGCAACAGCTTTATTCTCGGAGACAGCTTCGAGGTTATGGACAAGCTTCCAAAGGAGAGCATAGACCTTCTGATTGTCGACCCGCCGTATAATCTTGCCAAGAATTATCACGGCAACAAATTTAACCGAGTTAACAGTGAAGAATACAGAAGCTTTACCATAAAATGGATTGAAAAGGTGCTACCGCTGTTAAAGGAGAACGCATCTGTTTATGTATGCTGCGATTGGGAATCAAGTCTGATAATCGGGCCTGTGATAAGTGAGTATTTGCATATCCTTAACAGAATAACCTGGCAGAGGGAAAAGGGACGAGGAGCCGAGTCAAACTGGAAGAACGGTATGGAGGATATCTGGTTTGCAGTAAAATGCAGCGGAAATCCCAAGCCGGCCAAGCAGCGCGGAGAAAGCGGGTATACCTTTAATCTGGACGCGGTAAAGATACGTAAAAAGGTGATTGCGCCGTACAAGGTGGATGGAAAGCCCAAGGATTGGGAGGAGACGGAGCACGGTAATTACCGTAACACCTGCCCTTCAAATTTTTGGGATGATATATCTATACCCTATTGGTCAATGCCGGAAAATACAGCACATCCCACACAGAAGCCGGAAAAGCTTATTGCCAAGATGATTTTGGCCAGCAGTAATGAGGGAGATATAGTGTTGGATCCTTTTGCGGGTTCGGGCTCGACAGCAGTTACTGCTAAAAAACTGGGCAGAGATTTTATAGCAATCGAGCAAAATGATCTCTATGGGGCCTGGGCACAGAAGCGCCTTGAAACGGCTGAAACAGACAAGACCATTCAGGGCTACAGTGACGGAGTATTCTGGGAGAGAAATACCGCAGGAATCCAGAAGGCAGCCGGGGGCAAAGCTCGCAGCAAATCATAAAAGTCAGTAATATGTATAAGGCAGTAATTTTTAAGATTTTCATAAGATTGGCCTCGAACATTGGAAATATGGCAGGGGCTTGTGGTATATATATGTATATGTAATTTGAGCCTTAAAAGATACTAATGGTATTTATTGGAGGAAATAGTTTTGTCAGCATTTAACGGATCTACATTGATGATTACCGGTGGTACCGGATCATTTGGTAATACGGTACTTAAGCATTTTTTGACCACTGATATTGGAGAAATCAGAATCTTTTCTCGAGATGAAAAAAAGCAGGATGATATGCGCCATGATCTTCAGGCAAAATATCCTGAGTATTCCAAGAAGGTTAAGTTTTATATCGGTGATGTCCGCAACATTCAGTCTGTTAAGGATGCAATGTACGGAGTGGACTATATTTTTCACGCTGCAGCCTTAAAACAGGTGCCCTCTTGCGAATTCTTCCCTATGGAAGCGGTAAGAACCAATATCGAGGGAACTGATAATGTGTTACATGCAGCTATTGAAGCCGGAGTAAAGAGAGTCGTATGTCTTTCTACCGATAAGGCAGCTTATCCTATCAATGCAATGGGTATTTCAAAGGCCATGATGGAGCATGTTATTATGGCTAACGCGCGCGTGGCTGCGGACAGAGGCGGCACAGTAATCTGCTGCACCCGTTACGGCAATGTAATGTGTTCAAGAGGATCGGTTATTCCTCTATTTATAGATCAGATTCATGCCGGTAATCCTATTACTATTACTGACCCCAATATGACACGTTTTCTTATGAATCTTGATGAGGCGGTGGACCTGGTTAAGTTTGCATTTGAACATGCCAATCCCGGGGATCTCTTTATTCAGAAAGCTGACGCAAGTACCATAGGTGACTTGGCTAAGGCTGTGCAGCAGCTTTTTGGAGATACAGGCACTAATATCATCGGATCAAGACATGGTGAGAAGCTGTATGAGACACTGATGACACGAGAAGAGAGACTCAGATCTGAGGATATGGGCGGATACTACAGAGTCGCAGCGGATGTCCGTGATTTGAATTATGATAAAGCGGTGGTGACAGGTGATGTTCAGACAATGGGCGATGAATCCTACACCAGCCACAACACCAACAGATTGGATGTAGAGGGCACTGTTAAGAAGATTCTTACTACAGATTATGTTCAGGACGAGCTTAAGGGTATTCGTCACAACTAGGGGGTACGCCATGATATACAGATTTCCTTTACGAAATGTCAAAGATATGCTTTTGAATCAGATCAGCAACAACTATTTTAAGTCGATAGATGATGAAATGCTGATTTCGAAGCATATGCCTAAAATCCTGGAGAGATTTGAGGAGAATATTAAGCAAAATAATAATAAGTATTATTCAAAAATTAATGATGCCGGAGAAAGAGAAGCATATTTTGATCCGCTTCATACCTGTCAGTGGCTGCTTTTCCTCTATTTGGCGGCCAATACCATCTATACCTATGAGGATGAGAAAAAAGAGGCTGCAAGAATAGTATGCGATAAGATTTACGGTCAGGCAAAGATTGTATCCGGTTGTGATTTGTATTACGAAGTAAAAATGCCGGAGGTGTTCGTTTTTGATCATCCTACCGGAAGCTTCATCGGACGTGCTGAAATTGGGGAGGGCTTTGCCTTTACTCAGGGCTGCACTGTCGATAATTATGAAGGAATGTATCCGGTAATAGGCAAGAACGTGACAATGCGTAACGGAAGTTCTATTCTCGGCAACTCTCATATCGGCGATAACTGTGTTATCAGCGCCGGAACAATGATTGTAAATGAGGATATTCCCGCCGGATCTGTTGTGAGCGGTAAGAGTCCTAATCTGATTATTGAGTAATTTATAGAATATGGATATTACAAAAAAATTGCTTTCTCTTAAGGAGGAAGCCTATGGTGATTTTCAGGCAAAAATAGTACCCAATATAGAGAGGGAAAGAATAATAGGTATCAGAATACCTGTATTGAGACAGCTTGCAAAGGAATTAAAGGGTCAGCCTGAAGTAAAAGAATTTTTCAATATGCTTCCTCATAAATATTATGAGGAAAATATTTTGCATATTATATTAATTGAGGATATCAGGGATTATGAGGAGTGTATGGAGGAGATTGAAAAATTTCTTCCGTATATGGACTGCTGGGCTGTGACTGACGACAAGATTCCCAAGGTGCTCAGCAAGCATCGTGAGGAGTTAATAAAGTCGGTATACAGATGGATTCAGTCCAAGGAAACCTATACCTGCAGGTATGGTCTTCATATGCTGATGTCTCAGTATTTAGATGACGATTTTAAGCCTGAATATCTGGAAATTGCGGCCTCTGTAAGGTCAGAAGAATACTATGTAAATATGATGAATGCGTGGTGTTTCGCAACGGCTCTCGCCAAGCAGTGGGATGCCACAATTCCGTATATTGAGAAAAATGAGTTGGATATATGGACTCATAATAAGACTATTCAGAAGGCGATTGAAAGCTATAGAGTGACTAAGGAGCACAAAGAGTATTTAAGAACACTGAAAAGATAGCTACTATATGTGGCAAAAAATAATATTACACGTAGGTTGACATACTATGTGCAAAATAATATAAAGTATTTCGGATATCAAATTATTTGAGAATCAAACTATTTGAAACTCAAAGTTTTTTATCCGGGATACTTTTTTTATTAATCTATTTTTTATTAAGTGAGGAAAAAAACATGTTAGAAAAATTGACTGAGCTCATCGTAGAAAAGCTTGATGTAGACGCTGAAAAGGTTACCAACGAGACTTCTTTCAAGGAGGATCTTGAAATCGATTCACTTGATCTCTTTGATCTTGTTATGAACGTTGAGGAAGCTTTTGGCGTAGAAATCCCTTCAGAGGATCTTGAGAACATTAAGACCGTTGGCGATATGGTTGCATATCTTGAGTCACACGGCGCTAACGCTTAATTCTATCGAAAAGCAGAGATTTGTGATTTTTTAATCGCAAATGATGTGAGGAATAAACATGAGTATCGTCATGAATACAAAAATTACAGAGCTGCTTGGTATTCAGTATCCTGTTATTCAGGGTGGTATGGCTTGGGTTGCAGAACACAACCTTGCCGCAGCTGTATCCAACGCAGGCGGATTCGGTATCATCGGTGCGGCTTCTGCTCCGCCGGAGATAGTACGTGAAGAAATCCGTAAGTGTAAGGAACTTACCGACAAGCCCTTCGGTGTAAACGTAATGCTTATGAATCCCAATGCAGATGAGGTTGCTCAGATTGTAGTTGAGGAAGGCGTTAAGGCGGTTACTACCGGAGCAGGTAACCCTGCCAAGTATATGGCAATGTGGAAGGAAGCAGGTATCAAGGTTATGCCCGTTGTTGCCAGTGTTGCAATGGCTCGCCTTATGGAAAGAGCCGGCGCTGATGCTGTAGTTGCAGAGGGTATGGAGAGTGGCGGACATATAGGTCAGACCACTACAATGGCACTTCTTCCTCAGGTTGTTGATGCTGTATCAATTCCTGTAATCGGAGCCGGCGGTATCGGCGATGGCAGAGGTATGGCAGCAGCATTTATGCTCGGTGCAGAGGCTGTTCAGGTAGGTACAGCATTCCTTGTAGCCAAGGAAAATATAGTTCATGAGAACTATCGTAAGAAGGTTATTTCGGCAAGCGATATTGATTCGGCTGTTACCGGAGCCTCTACAGGACATCCTGTTAGAAGCATCAAAAATAAGATGACCAAAGAATATCTGAAAATGGAAAAGGAAGGCGTAGAGCTCATGGAGCTTGAAAAGCTGACCCTTGGCTCACTCAGAAGAGCAGTTATCGAAGGTGATGCACAGATGGGAACCGTAATGGCAGGACAGATTGCCGGAATGATTAAGGAAGAGAAGACCTGCAGCCAGATCGTTGTTGATATGGTATCGGGTGCTCTTGAAGAGATTAAGAAAGCATCAAGATTTGTATAGTCTTGCGAAGGGGTCAAATAATCAGTACGCCGCAAATGCAGGTTATGATTTTTGGCCTCTTTTTTTGAGAAAACACAGTGCCGTTATGGCAATTTGAAGAGGGAATAATAATGCTTGAGAACAAGGTTGCGCTCGTAACAGGCGCGAGTCGTGGAATAGGTAGAGCTATTGCTGTTTCACTTGCAGAGGCAGGAGCATATGTAATAGTGAATTATGCCGGCTCTGAGGATAAGGCACAGGAGACACTTGCAATTATTCGCCAAAAGGGTGGTGATGGTGAGTGCTTTAAATGTGATATTGCGGATGAAAATGAATGCAGCGAGATGTGTAAGGCTGTTTTAGATAAACATGGCAAGGTTGATATTCTTGTTAATAATGCGGGAATTACCCGTGATAAGCTGGTTATGGCTATGAGTGATAAGGATTTTATGGATGTTATAAATACCAATTTGCTTGGTGCCTTCCATATGATTAGAAATCTTTCAAGAAATTTCCTTAAGCTCAAAGGCGGAAGAATTATCAATATTGCTTCTGTCAGTGGTGTTCTGGGAAATGCAGGACAGGCTAATTACTCATCATCAAAGGCCGGAATTATCGGTTTAACCAAGAGTGTTGCCAGAGAGTTTGCCGGAAAGAGCGTATGCGTAAATGCAGTGGCTCCCGGATTTATTCAGACTGATATGACTGATGCAATGCCTCAGTCGGTTAAGGATGCAGCTATCGAGACAATTCCTATGAAGAAGATGGGAGAGCCTGAGGATATAGCAGCAACTGTTAGATTTTTGGCAAGTGAAGAAGCTAAATATATCACCGGTCAGGTGATCTGTGTAGATGGCGGAATGGCTATCTAGAAGGGGGAAGCAATGAAGAAAAGAGTTGTAGTTACCGGACTTGGAGCAATTACTCCTATTGGTAATAATGTTGAGGAATTTTGGAACGGAATCAAGAGCAGTAAGCTTGGCTTTGCTCCCATCACTCATTTTGATAATTCGGAGTTTAAGTGCAAGATCGCAGCAGAGGTTAAGGATTTTGTGCCTACTGACTATATGGAAAAGGCTGATGCAAAGCATATGGAGGCCTTCAGCCAGTTTGCAGTAGTTGCTGCAGGTGAGGCACTCAAGGATTCAGGTCTTGATATGGAGAAGGAGGATGCATTCAGAGTCGGCTGCTGCATCGGATGCGGTGTCGGAAGTATGCAGGCTACTGAGAGAGAGCATTCTCGTCTCGTTGAAAAAGGACCCCGTTGGGTAAGCCCTCTTTTTGTTCCTATGCAGATTTCTAATATGGCTGCAGGCAACGTGAGTATTCACTATGGCCTCAAGGGTAAGAACATTGATATTGTTACTGCATGTGCATCAGGAACTAATTCCATCGGTGAAGCTTTCCGCACCATTCAGTATGGTGATGCAGATGTAATGGTAGCCGGCGGAACCGAGAGTGCAATTTCACCTATTTGCATTGCAGGTTTCTCTTCAATGACAGCTCTCTCATTTTCAGAGGATCCTACCAGATGTTCGATTCCTTTCGATGTTGAGAGAAACGGATTTGTAATGGGAGAGGGTTCCGGCATAGTTGTTCTTGAGGAGCTTGAGCATGCTAAGGCTCGTGGAGCTAAAATTTACGCAGAGGTTGTAGGCTATGGCTGTAGTGCAGACGCTTTCCATATTACCTCACCCGCAGAGGATGGATCCGGTGCAGCAAGAGCAATGAGCAATGCGATTAATGATGCAGGAATTAGCCCTTCAGATATTACCTATGTAAATGCACATGGTACCAGCACACATCACAATGATCTTTTCGAGACCCGAGCTATCAAGCTTGCCTTCGGAGAGCATGCTAAAAATCTTAAGGTTAATTCAACCAAGTCTATGATCGGACATCTTCTCGGAGCTGCCGGTGCAGTTGAGTTCATCACCTGCGTAAAGACCGTAGAAGAGGGATATATTCATGAGACAGTCGGCCTCAAGAATACAGATGAGGAAATGGATCTTGATTACTGCCGTGAGGCTTATACCGGTGAGGTTCCTTATGCAATCAGTAACTCACTCGGCTTTGGCGGACACAATGCAAGTATTCTTATTAAAAAGTGGGCTGAGTAACCCGGGGAAGAAATGAACTGAGATGCTTAGTGGAAAAATGAACTGAATGATTCAGTACTAATGAATGAAAGTTTTTCGAAATGCGGAGATTAAAAAATGTCAGTATATACTACTTCTGAGATTATGAATATATTGCCCCACCGTCATCCCTTCCTTCTCATTGATACTATTGAGGAGCTTGAGGTTGGCAAGCGTGCAGTGGCAAAAAAGTGTGTTACATTTAACGAGCCTTGCTTTGCAGGTCATTTTCCCGGAAATCCCGTAATGCCCGGAGTACTTATTCTCGAGGCTCTTGCACAGACCGGTGCAGTTGCGCTTCTTGATCAGGATGAGTTCAGAGGAAAGACTGCTTATTTTGCAGGTATGGAAAAGGTTAGATTTAAGAGAAAGGTAATTCCCGGCGATACACTTATGCTTGAGGTTACTCTTCTTAAGCAGAAGGGACCTTTTGGTACCGCAAGTGCAGTTGCAACTGTTAACGGAGAGGTCGCAGCCAGTGCGGAGCTTACCTTTGCTGTTGGCTGATGCCGGATGCATAAAAATAAACAGATGCGAGATGCGGAGATTATTAATAAATGGGAATTAAAATAATTGGAACAGGAAGCTATCTTCCTGAAAAAGTGATTACAAATAAGGATTTGGAGAGCTACCTTGATACCTCTGATGAGTGGATTCGTGAGAGAACCGGAATCGGCAACAGACATGTGGCTGAAGAGGGAAAGGATACTGTTGCATCTCTCGGAGCTGAGGCTTCAAGAAGAGCAATGGAGATGGCAGGAATTACTGCAGATGATATTGATTTGATTCTGGTAGCTTCATGTTCATCACAGGAGCATCTTCCTTGTGTAGCTTGTCAGATACAGGAAATCCTCGGAGCAAAGAAGGTAGCTGCGTTTGATATCAATGCAGCATGCTCGGGCTTTATGATTGCTCTTTCTGTTGCAAATGCATACATTGAGACCGGAGCCTTCAAGCGTGCGTTGGTAGTAGGCAGTGAGGTTCTCTCCGAACTGGTTGACTGGAACGACAGAGGTACCTGCATTTTGTTCGGAGACGGTGCCGGCGCTGCAGTTGTAGAAAAGGGCGACGGAAACTTCCATTACAGTCTCGGAGCAGATGGAACCGGTGGTAAGGTGCTTTACTGCAACACAAATGAAAAGATTCAGATGATTGGTCAGGATGTATATATGTTTGCGACCAAGGTGGTACCGATTGTTATTCGTGAGACCCTTGATAAGGCTCAGCTTACTACTGATGATATTGATCTTTATATTCTTCATCAGGCTAACAGTCGTATCATTAAAACAATCTCAAGAAACCTCAAGGTTGATATTGAGAAGTTCCCGATGAATATGGAAAAAGTTGGCAATATTTCTTCAGCTTCGATACCTGTACTGCTTGACGAAATAAACAGACAGGGTATGCTTGTAAGTGGAAAGAAGTATCTGTTTGCAGGCTTCGGCGCAGGACTTACCTACGGTGCCTGCATAGTTGATTGGGCTTAATGGTGAAAAATGGCAAAAAGAGATAATAAGACCTTAAACGAATTATTGGTTACATTGTTCAATTCTATAATGACAACCGAAACCAAGGCTGTTATTACCGAGGAGTTTAAGGATGTCAGCCATAATGATATGCATATCATTGAGGCAATAGGTATTGAAGAACCCAGAAAAATGTCTGAAATAGCCAAGAGACTGGGAGTGACGGTGGGAACACTTACTACCAATATGAATAGTCTCGAACGCAAGAATTATGTTGTGCGTGAGCGTGGCGAAAGTGATAAGCGAGTGGTTTTTGTTACACTTACCGAGCGCGGTCGAAAGGCATTTTTTCACCACAGAGATTTTCATAAGAAGATGATTAAGTCTGTGGTTGCAGAATTCACACCGGATGAGCAGGTAATCTTAATGCGATGCCTGAACAAGCTGAACGAGTTTTTTGTAAACGGATAATTGAAAGCAGCACCGAGTATCTTCTCGATGCTGCTTTTTATTTTACAAAAGCATCAGGTATAATAGATGTGCAATAGATGATTAGCACAAGCAATGACAGTGCGTTATTATAGTGAAAAATAAGTGTTAATCTATTTTTATTAACGGAGGATTAAAAAGTGGGCGCAAAAGAACTTATTGAAAGCGGAAAAGCAGTATTGGGAATAGAGTTCGGTTCTACAAGAATCAAGGGAGTACTTATTGATGAAAATCACACTCCCATCGCATCAGGAGACTATGAATGGGAGAACCGTCTTGATAACGGTGTATGGACATATACTCTTGATGATATTTGGACCGGTCTTCAGGATACATATGCTAACCTTCGCAAGGATGTAATGGCAAAGTACGGTGTAGAGATTAAGAAGCTTGCAGCTATCGGTTTTTCCGGAATGATGCACGGTTATATGGCATTTAACAAGGCCGGAGAGCTCATGGTTCCTTTCAGAACCTGGAGAAATACCATTACCGGACCTGCAGCTAAGGAGCTTACCGAGCTTCTCGGCTTCAACATTCCTCAGCGTTGGAGTATTGCTCATCTTTATCAGGCAATTCTTAATAATGAGGAGCATGTTAAGGACATTACCTATTTCACAACACTTGCAGGCTATATTCACTGGCAGATGACCGGTGAAAAGGTTATGGGTGTAGGCGAAGCATCAGGTATGTTCCCTATCGATTCATCAATCTGTGATTATAATGCTGCTATGCTTGATAAGTTCGCAGCACTTGATAATGTTAAAAAATATGGCTGGAATATTCGCGAGATTCTCCCTAAGGTTCTTCCCGCAGGTGCAGAAGCAGGTAAGCTTACTGCTGAGGGTGCTAAGAAGCTTGATCCTTCAGGAAATCTTGAAGCCGGTATTCCTTTTGCTCCCTGTGAGGGTGATGCAGGTACCGGTATGGCAGCTACTAATTCGGTTGCTAAGCGTACAGGTAATGTATCTGCAGGTACCAGCGTATTCGCAATGGTAGTTCTCGAGGAGGACTTAAAGAAGGTGCACGAGGAGCTTGATCTTGTAACTACTCCTGCAGGTGCAACTGTAGCAATGGTTCACTGCAACAACTGTACCTCAGACCTCAATGCTTGGGTTGGTCTTTTTAAGGAGTTTGCAGATATGTTCGGAATGGATATCAATATGAATGATATCTATGGTAAGCTCTATACCAATGCTCTTAACGGAGACAAGGATTGTGGAGGACTTCTTGCTTTCAATACCTTCTCAGGAGAGCCTGTAATCGGACTCAATGAAGGCAGACCTATGTTCGCAAGAAAGCCTGCTGCAAAGATGAATCTTGCAAACTTCATGAGAACTCATCTCTATGCATCACTTGCAACTCTCAAGGTTGGTTGTGATATCCTCTTCAAGGAGGAGCAGGTTAAGTGTGATACTATTTATGGTCATGGCGGACTCTTCAAGACCAAGGGTGTAGGTCAGGGTATCCTTGCCGCAGCTATGAACGCACCTGTAGCAGTAATGGAGACCGCAGGTGAAGGCGGACCTTGGGGAATGGCTCTCCTTGCAGCATACATGGTTAACAAGGCAGAGGGCGAGACCCTTGACGAGTATCTTGCTAACAAGGTATTCCATGGAGAGAAGGGCTCTGTAATGCAGCCCGATCCTGCAGATGTTGCCGGCTTTGACGCATACATCGAGGAGTATGTTAAGGCTATTCCTGCAGAAGAAGTTCTCAATGAGGCACTTCCTCTGTAAGCAAATAGCAATATATAAACAATTCTGCGCAATAACGCTATCGTATATGCTATAATTGGATAATATAATAGCATTGTGGTTATTATTGAAGCAGGGGGTATTGCTGCTTCAGCAAAATACAAAGACTAAATTATTTAAGGAGAAAAGTACAATGAAGATTTTTGTTGACACCGGTAAAATCGAAGAGATCAAGAAGGCTAATGACATGGGCGTTATCTGTGGTGTTACCACCAACCCTTCACTTATCGCTAAGG
>JAKSRU010000038.1 GCA_024403475.1 Lachnospiraceae bacterium
GCATCTGTCTCTTCTACATAGTTCCTGTAGAAGTATATGTTCGGTAATCTACAGCTTCTGCATAATTCTTGCATAAATATCTGTTCGGTAATCTACAGCTTCTCGTCCAGCACCACCTTGGCTGCCCATGGCGGCACGGCAGGACTTTTATCATCTTCATCCAGAAATACAAAGGCCACATCATAGTCGGGCATCCTGGCGGGAAAGGTTCCATATCCGTCCGTAAAATATATAAGTCCCTTTAGAGACTTTAGCTCTCCCTTAGTCCTCAATTCCTCGACATACTCAAACACAGGAGTAAAGTCGGTTGAACCAAAGCCCTGAAGCTTACCGTTTTGCAAAAAATATTCAAAATCCTCATCACAGGTGATTACCGTATCACTCTGTACCTGATTATCACACTGTATGATGTGAACATTCATCTTCTTAAAGAAGGTATCTTCGCTTCTCAAAATGTTGATGGTCTTTTGCAGAAAATCCTGGACCACCTTACCGCGGCAGGAAGCTGAGGTATCCAAAGCGATGACAAATTCATTGATACGATTCACATCCTTGTACTCAAGAGGCTCTATGAGCGGCATATTGCGATACACCTCAAGCCCATAGGTGTAATAGACATAATCAAACTCATCATCATTGATATGCATTGCCTCACTGCGCATCATAAATTGCTTTAAGAACTTGCTGTAGTCAACCTTTTGCCTGGTGGCCTCTGCCAGCTCTAACATCAGGCTCTCTCCACCTGCTTTATTTTTCGAAAAGCTCTTAAGATCAGCCTTCACTCGCTCGGTAATTTTCTTCCACTGCTCCATGGAAATTTCCAGCTTCTCGGGCTGCATCCATCGACTGTGAGAATCTATACAAAAAAGCCTCTTAAGCGTACTCTCCTCGTCACGAGAAGGCGGCTCCAGCAAAAACAATCTGTAAAGCTTCTGCGCACTCAGTTGAGGGCATCTCTTTTTTAAGGTTTTAAGCTTAAGTCGTCTCTCCGCATCCTCATCCGATGAATCCTTGTAGGTATCCAAGTCCATCATTACCGACCATACTGCCACATCGGTAGCCAAATCCCAACTCTCTTGATTTTTCTTTTCATACTCGTAATTATGATGAAAAATCATGTGCAGGATAACATGCAGATACAGATTTACTATCCTTTCCTGATCACGCTTGAAATCCTCCAGCATCACCTCAGGGTCGTAGAAGATTTTTTTACCGTCACAGGCATAGCCTTTTCCCTCAGACAGTACCAATTTACTAACGGGTATCCACTCAAGATTACCCATAGCAATCTCCAGAAATCTCAGCTTAAGCAGAATACTGTTGTGCGCCGCATTTATTATTTTTTCCGACAGTTCTATACACTTATCGTTTTTATCCATTAATCAATGTACCCTAATCCGATTGAGTGCTTTCAACCACACCCTCCTATTACAACACCTTGGTGGTCCACTTAGAGCAATCCCATACAGCGGTGGCAAGTCCTTCGTAGAACTCCGGTTCATGGCAAACCATAAGCACACTTCCCTTGTATGCCTTGAGTGCTCTCTTGAGCTCGTCCTTGGCATCTACATCAAGATGGTTGGTAGGCTCATCAAGAAGCAAAATATTGGTATCCTTGTTAATGAGCTTGCACAGGCGTACTTTAGCCTGCTCACCTCCGGAAAGCACCTTTACAAGACTCTCGATATGTTTGGTGGTAAGTCCGCACTTTGCCAATGCGCTTCTTACCTCATACTGAGTAAAGCCGGGGAAGGTCTGCCAGATTTCCTCTATACAAGTGGTAGATATACTCTGATCCATCTCCTGCTCAAAGTATCCTATCTCGAGATAGTCTCCAAGCTCTACACTACCGGAAATCGCAGGAATCAATCCGAGAATACTCTTTAACAGTGTAGTCTTACCGATACCGTTTGCTCCGGTAAGAACAATCTTGCTTCCGCGCTCCATCTCAAGAGTAAGGGGTGTAGAAAGGGGCTCATCGTAACCGATTACCAAATCCTTGGTCTGGAAAATATATTTACCGGGAGTGCGGGCCTCGCGGAAATTAAACTCCGGCTTGGGCTTTTCGGCAGCGAGCTCAATAACATCCATTTTGTCGAGCTTCTTCTGGCGCGACATAGCCATGTTACGAGTAGCAACACGCGCCTTGTTTCTGGCAACGAAATCCTTAAGGTCCTTAATTTCCTGCTGTTGCTTGTTATATGCCGCCTCTAACTGAGACTTTTTCATCTCATATACTTCCATGAACTTGTCGTAATCACCCACATAGCGATTAAGCTGACGGTTGTCCATGTGATAAATCAAATTAACTACGCTATTAAGGAAGGGAATATCATGCGAGATAAGAATGAATGCATTCTCATACTCATTGAGATATCTCTTGAGCCATTCAATATGCTCTACATCCAAATAGTTGGTAGGCTCGTCGAGCAAAAGGATGTCAGGCTTCTCGAGCAGGAGCTTTGCCATTAACACCTTGGTTCTCTGTCCACCGGAAAGCTCTGTTACATCTCTGTCGAGACCGAGGTCAAGAATACCGAGTGCACGCGCAACCTCTTCAACCTTGGCATCAATCATATAGAAATCATGCATTGTGAGAAGATCGGAAATAGTACCTGCCTCTTCCATCAGTTCATCCATTTTGTCAGGGTCTGCATCTGCAAGTGATTCATATATATCATTCATCTGCTTTTCCATTGCAAACAGGAAATCAAAGGCAGACTTAAGTACGGTCTCGATGGTCATACCCTTCTCAAGCACAGTATGCTGGTCAAGATAACCTACGCGTACATTTTTTGCCCATTCGATCTTACCCTCATCAGGCATAAGCTTATTGGTGATGATATTCATAAAGGTAGACTTACCTTCTCCGTTTGCACCGATAAGTCCGATGTGTTCACCCTTCAAGAGTCTGAATGATACGTCCTCAAATATTGCTCTGTCTCCAAATCCGTGATTAAGATGCTCTACGTTTAATATACTCATTTCCGTTCCTTACTATAAATACTTTTATTTATTGTCTGATTTATTTGCTACTTTAGCTGCTTTTTGTTCTCGTTTAGCTACACGAGCCGCGGCCTTTTGCTCACGCTTGGCCTCACGCTTCATGCGCCTTTCTTCCTTGGCCTGAGCCTTTGCCTCTTTCTTGGCCTCTTCTCTTTCGCGCCTTTCGTTGGCACGTCTTTCCTCTACAAGCTTAAAATCATACGCGCCAAGCACCTGTTTTAAGTAATCAAGATAGCCTTCATACTCGCTGCTTATAATTATCTCAAGATCCTTTTCTTCAGTAAGGACACGTATAAATCTCTTGGTCCTCTGTACATAGAGTACATGACTCTGCTCATACAAGGTATTAAGAGGATAAATCTTTACTTTTCTGAAGGCTCTGATTCTGACAAGTGAAGCCACTCCGTCCACAGGCACCAGCCACATAAGCTCACGGTTCACCACGCGCTTCGGATAATTTTTCATTGAAAATACCGGAATTGCATAGGTAGCCTCGGCAAACCTCTTGCGTCCGCGTCTGGGGAATTTCTTGGATACTTTTTCTATAAATTTACCCTTATCCAAAATCTTACGCCATATAGGGTTGAAATAGATATATTTATAATAAACCGCATACTTTTGCAGTTTTATTAAAAGCAATAAACACAGAATAGTAAATATCAGTGCTATTATTGCCGCAAAGTATACGCTTATAAACTGAAATACGGTTGCAAATAAATGTACAAAGAATTTTCCTACCTGCGACACCGCGTTAGTAGCCGCCACAGGCATTCCCGTTGCAATTGCCTCTATTCCTTCAATACATTTAGACACAATAAAGTAAATAATTGCACACATTATTGCTGCAATCACTCCGAGCACTACTCCGAAAACCGTAGCCCCGGTACGCACAACCGTGCTAAAGCTTCCGGCTGCCTCTGCTATCGCCACCTGGCTAAACTGTAGCAATACAAGGCATACATTTATAATCTGTCCGCCTATTCGCTCGACCTTGTCTATCGTCTCCTGACTGACAGCCTTGCAGGCCTTAATGCTTCGAACCACATACAAAGCAATTGTAAGCACCGTAAACAATATCGCCATCCAGGGATTGGCCACCGGCAATTCCTCTGCATTTCTGATTAGCGGTATTTTTTCCAGAAAGGTTCTGGGAGTATCAAGCCAAGTGGCATTGGGCCAAATCTCATCAGCTCGTTCTATCATACCGACAATACTGAGTACCGCCATTGTAGCAGTAGGATTGACCGCCATCGGTACAGCATTCGCAAAAGATCCGCAGTAGAGTTCGAGATAATTTCTCGAATACACATCAGGATCTGTAACACTGCCGGCTGACATGCTTCTCTGAATAGGTGCGGAAAAGATAAATATTCCCACCATAAAGGTCATCACGAAAAGCATTATTCTAATTTCATTTCTGTTGCGTATAAAAAAATTCTCTCTCATAGTTTTACTTCGCCACAAAATTAATCACTGTCGGAACAGGCTTACCGTAATCTTCATAATAAATGGTTGTAAGCTGCTCACCGTTCACCACGGTAGCCACCGAATCACCGCCGTCAAGCATATAGGCATAGGTAGCTCCTGCCTCTATCATAATATCAGCAGCCTCATCATAATTGAGTCCATATCCATAGCCGGAATCAATATCGTTGGTGGAAAGAATATAGTAGTTACCGGCTCTGTCCTGTCCGATAACCTGATGTGCGACCTTTCTTTTGTGTACCTGCTCGTAAAAGATTGTACTTGAAGTGACCGCTGACGGGTTAAGTTCTACGACAGATACTCCATCATATACTATACAACCCCATCCGGTAATCGCATCCCTGCAGCCCTGCTCTACCAGACTATAGGCATCTATGGTTCTGTAGGGAGCACCATTTTCATGCTTGGCATAATCCAATATACCTGCAGCATCAATAGTCATAGCATAACACTCAGTATCGGGACTGATAGGGTCACCTATATCATCCTTCATAGGATTATTGGTCACCACTTCTCCGTCAATAATGCACTGACCCTGAGGAGTATTTGAAAAAATGTTAAACAAGCCTGCATTTATGGTAAATGCAGTATGATAAATCTGCGAGTACATCATCGGCGACAATACCGATCTGAACAGTATTTTGTCAGCAGTATCCGTCAGCCTGTCATAACAGGGATACTCGTAATATTTCATCCAACTGGTCTGAGATAGTTCAGGCATAACCTGCTGCCCGTTTGAAAGCTCCGAAGGTACCTTAATCAATATATAAGGGTTTCCTTCCTTACTTCTGCCCTCTGTTATTTCCAGTTCAGCCAGTAACGCGTCGTTATCCGCATACAAATTTTCATATTCTGATACCGAAGAATTCCTGCTTATCTGAGTATGTGCGATAAGCTCGGCCACAACAGAATCTGTCATCAGCTTGGTGGTATCAGTGTCCGAAGTATCCTCCGTTGCTACATTAGAAAAGGTGTAGCCTGCGACAAGGTACGAATCTTCACTTACTACAATCGTCTCATCCTTGATATCCTGCCACTCGGTATAATATACACAGTTGTATACACAGGCCTCTCTGTCGAGCTTAGCCATATATATTCTTCTGCTCATTCCCGGATACTCTGTGAAGGTCACGGTATCTCCGCTCTTAAGATATATCGGAACAATTGTAGTTGCCACACAGGTTGTTCCTCCTGTTACAGAGATGTCTGTAGCAAGCACAGCTCCTCTTAAGTGTACATTGATATTCGGATTGGTGAGTAAATACAGCTTCTCGTTATCTCCGTCACACTGCCAAAGATAATGCTTCTTGAGTTCTATCGGATAGATTCCGTAAGCGTCCTCTGCGAGATTATTCGAAGCATTATTGTTCCCGTCCGACGCACTACTATCTAAAGAATTATTATCTATAGCACTATTACCCGACGCATCATTGCCTGCCTGCTCATCGTCTATTTCGCTCGGAAGATTATCCAACATATCTCCGTAATCTACCAACAGCATACTGTGCTCATATCCCTGCGAGTCCGTATTTGAGCTATTTCCCTTTGAGCAACCGCCCAGCCACATTACCGATAAAAAAACGCATACTACAACAATACTCACTGTTTTCAGTGAGTATCGTTTGTTTACCGATATTATTTTATTAGTGATATCAAATATTTTCACTGCTGTCACACTTATTTTGCATCCCTAACCCAGCGTCCTGAAGCGCCGCAGGGAAGTACAAGTCCGTTATTCTTAACCGGAAGGCCGATTTCAGATGCCTCTACATGACCTCCAAACTCAGGCACAATCGCACTGTTAAGCATATATGTAAGCACCGCCGGCTGAAGTCCGGTGGTATAGCTGTTGATAAGGAAAAAGCTTGAATCCTTGGAAAGAAGCTGTGCTGCAAGCTTGATAAAGGGCCATATGCACTCCTCTATCTTCCAGGTTTCACCCTTAGGTCCACGTCCGTAAGAAGGCGGGTCCATAATAATTCCGTCATAGGTATTACCACGTCTGATTTCACGCTCAACAAATTTGGTACAATCATCAACAAGCCATCTGATAGGTGCATCACCCAGTCCTGATGAAACAGCGTTTTCCTTTGCCCATGCAACCATGCCCTTAGAAGCATCTACATGAGTAACAGAAGCTCCTGCAGCAGCTGCCGCAATGGTTGCTCCTCCGGTATATGCAAAAAGGTTAAGCACCTTCATCTCCTTACCTTCAGACACCTTTTTGCTGATAATCTGAGAGGTCCAGTCCCAGTTTACTGCCTGCTCGGGGAATACTCCCGTGTGCTTAAAGCTGAAGGGCTTAAGATGGAAGGTCAGCTCATTCGAGCGTACTCCGTGGGTATCCATCGACAAGGGAAGCTTGTATTTGATGCTCCACTCCTCGGGCAGATTGAAAAATTCCCATTCTCCGCCGCCCTTATTAGAGCGATGATAATGTCCGTTCTTTTTCTTCCAACCCTTATCATCATGTCCGGTACTCCAAAGTACCTGAGGATCCGGACGAACCAATGTATACTCTCCCCAATGCTCGAGTTTTTCTCCGTCAGAAGTATCAATTACCTCGTAATCTTTCCAGTTTTCTGCAATCCACATAACTTGACCTCTTATCCGATTAACTTATTCACACATCGAATAAATATATTCATTCTTGTACTCAAATGCAATAGCCTGATGCTCAATTCCCTCGGTATCTACCAATGTATATCCGAATATTGAATTTTTGTAGGTATCACCAACGCATACTGCTTCAGCACTTCCTACATCATTAACACTCCAGGTAAAATCAACTACATTTCCATCGACATCCATATAATAGCCGGTGCCGTCGTTTGCAAAGAATATCACTTCCTTCTCAAAGCGACTGCCCTCGTAGCTGTTATTAATATAATCGCTCTCTTCGCCGGTTTCAAAATTAGAAACATAGAAGCTACTCCATCTCTTATTTTTAAGATAAGCTTCATCTATATCGGTATAGTATAAAGAACCGATGTCCTCCATACCGAGGCTGGCTGAGCTGCTGTCGTAGAGACTTGATGTATATTCCTCATATTCCGCATCATCCATACGTCTGAACTTTTCCAAGGAAAGCTGCAGCAGCTGTGAAAAATCTGCATTTTCCTCATAATAATGGAAGCCCAGCACCTGATTATATACTTCACAGCTTGCTCCGCAAACGCCCTTCACATACTCAAGCTCTGCATTGTTGTATATTTCAGCATCTGTAGCATTACCCTCTCCGTCATAATATTTCTCGGGTGCAACATCGTCCGCTAAATTACAAACCATACTTGCATAGCAGGTGCATTTGAGGCTGCCGTTTTCAAGCTTCATTATATAATTGTCATATTCATAAACAGAATAATCCGACATATCACAATCGGTTATTGCATAGCTAAAGCTTCCGTCCTCACCCTTATAGCAATTGATAACACTGTTGAGTGAAATATCCGGCATGCGGGTGGCATCGCCCAACTCCACATTAATCTTGGTCAGGCCTGTTCCGTCTTCATTTATTTCATACATATAAAACTGAGTGTTTACATATGATCCGGCTTCTTCACGGGATACCGTTATCTCCAGGCGTCCGTTGTCATCAAAATCAGACACTCCAAGGTAACATATCCATTCATTAGTCGGAGCCACATACCACTGCTCTCGATTTTCCTCAAAAAGCGCAAGCTGCTGCTCTGTAGAAAGCGCAGCTCCCAGACCACTGTCTGCCTCCTGCTTTTCTATATCAGAAACATTCTGATTATCTATTGAATTGTCGGCAGTGTTACCGCATCCGCTGATACAACCGCAAAACAACCCTGCGGTCACCAATAATACGGGTAAGAATTTTCTTTTCATATATATCACACTTATATCATACAGATTATTTCTGCGCAAAAAATCTTTTTACTGCAATTCGGTATTCGCTCAAGGTCGAAGCTTTCCTGATGGCCTTGAGCTGTTTATCACTGTCAGGATACATCATGCCCAAATGATTCCACACATCCTTAAGCTTGAACAGGCAATTAGTATCCTGCCCCACTCCATACTGTCTCTCATAGCCGTCCGCAAGCTCGCCCATAAAGGCTTCAAGCCTGTCAGCCTTACCATCACCGCTTAATTCTTCTATTAAGCCGGGATTTTTGAGGATACCTCTTCCAATCATCACACAATTGATTTCAGGTATCACCTTCATTATATCGTCACAGGTTGCCACAGAGGTTATATCTCCGTTGTAACAAATAGGATATGGCAGCTTTACATCTATAGCCTGTCTGACCGTTTCCAGTCTGGGTTTTCCTTTATAATAATCCTCTCTGAGTCTGGGATGGATTATCAGCTCCTCCAAAGGGAACTTGGCATACACCGCAAGTATATCCTCCCACTCACAGGTATCATACATACCTACACGTGTCTTTACGGATATTTTGAGCGGACATTTTTCAAATACTGCATCCAGAAATTTCTCCAATGCATAAGTATCCGAAAGCTGACCGGCGCCTCTTTTTCTGGATACCACTGTTCCCGACGGGCATCCCAAATTGATATTCACTGTCTCATATCCGACATCCTGTATCTGCGCCGCAATCTCTAAAAAAGTCTCAATATTATTGGACAAAATCTGCGGGACGAGATTCATACCCTCATTATTCTCAGGCTTAATCTCATTGGCCTCCTTGGCGGACAATCTCTTGCTTGCCAAAAAGGGAGTAAAATATTTATCGAAATCCCGATAATATTTATGATATGCAGTTCTATATATATGTGTAGTAATCCCCTCGAGGGGAGCCATATAATAATTCATTTATTTACCAATCAAAGCTTCTACCACTTCATCAGGAACATCAAATTCTACAGAATCAATATCTGTTTCAGGAGTAAATGTAAGCCATACATCAAAAGCCTTCTGCAAGAACAGTATCTTCACAGAGCCGTGGAGCACCAGCTTTACTTCCGTTACCTGTCCCTCTACCACAGTCAAAGTAGCCTCTGCTGACTCAACCTTGTCCGCATAGGTAAGGAACTTAGGCAGATATGTAGCAACAAGATTACTTACATCTTCCTTATCGAGGTCCACCTGATAAAGAGTAGTTCCATCTTCCTCCGTTGCCGAGAATTTTCTCTCAAGGAAAATGTCATACACAGAATCTACAACCTTGGCTATATCAATAGGTGCCTTCTCTGCCTCATTCAGATTACTGCCATCGGCATTGCATGAACCGTTTCCATTATAGTAATACTTCTTGTTTGCTACGCTGACATAGTTAATCCATTCATCCTCAACCTTAAGTCTGTACCAGTTAACATTGTCGTAGCCAAGCTCGAAGAAGGTAACATTGGTTGCAAGTGAAATCTGTGCAGCATTAGGATCCTTGGAATAATATCTGCTGATTGCATATGCTAAATCAATCATATCCTGAGATATTGTAAGATTTTCAACATCATCGCCCATAGCATCCAATACAGCCTGGGGAATCTCATGCTCAGAGCGATCAGCATCATCAATCACTTTAATGACAGCATCCAGCTCAGCCTCATTTCCGTTATCAAGGATGGCAGAACCCGCCAGTCGGATTCTGGTTATTTTCCAATTCTCAACCAACAGATTAATCTCAATATCTTCAACCTCTGAAATCTTGTCGGCATAATCCGGATAAAGATCTGTTACATAATCCACTGCACCGTCACCGGTAACAACAACATAATACTCGCGTCCATCATTGGTTTTGCGGGAATTGACTGTATATCCGTCGAGCAAATCAGGTAAAGAGCTGATAGCGGCACTATAGTCGGCATTTCCCTTTCCTTCAGTCTTAAAACCGCGACCGTTTTCCAAATAAAGAGCTCCGTCGATAAAATAGAGCTTCATATTGCCGATTTCCACCATTGTAGCCATCAGCTCATCTTCCAACTCTGTTCTCCAGAAGCGTGCCTCAGTCTCAGCCTCGAAGGTACCGTATTTGATATCCGCATCGACCTCGCATTCTATTTCTTTATCCTTGGCAAGACGAACCAGCAAAATATCGGTCACAATACCGTTGATAAAGGTAGGCTTTGAAGCTATAAATACCACTACGGTAATTACCAATGCCAACAGCACACCCAACAGTGCCAAAAGAATTATCTGGCCTTTGCTCACTCTAAGCTTAGGCTTTTTTGCTTTTTCTACAGTATCTGCATCCATCACTAAATCCTCGTCAATTAATTAGAAAGTCTTCTGAGTGCACAGGCATTGGTTCTTACCTCGCACAAATAGCTTCCCGAAGCAAGGTACTTTAATATACTCTTCTCGAGTGCTGCTGCGGGAGCATTACCCTCTGCGATTAAATCTTCAAGAGGGCTTGAGCATACTACGACATGGCACGGTCCTTTTTTACCATCCATCACCTCGAATTCAAATACGATTCCGAGATTGTCGTTACGCTCGCAGTTATCAATTACTGTCACTATAGATCTGAGACCTATTCCGTTCAGATTGGTTACACGACTTCGCTCTATAATATCGAACCACTGCGGGGTAGTGTAGCTCTCGCAGGGGAAATCTGCCAATGCGGGATGACCTCTCAAAATCAGGGTACCCAGTGTTCCTACCGGAAGTGTCTTGTTCATACTTTCCGATATACTCTTAAACATAGGATAGTTCCAAAAATCAGCGCAGTAGGCAGCAGGCATACTTCTGCTGTTTTTCTCCGGGGCAAGATAATACAAAATGGGCTTACCCTCATCTACAGAATTCATCAGTTCCTGCATGCTGTGAGCGACAACCACATCCTTGGGAATCTTGTTTTTCTTTGCCTTGGGATAACTCCAAAGAGTATAGCTGTTAGCTGCAAGCACACCCTCCTCAGATACCAATTCAAGCTGTAAACAGTAGCTTTCCGGAGTTTTCTTGTCAGGAATAACAAGTGTTATCTTTCCTAAATTATGTAAACCATTTTTCTCCAGCTTGCCTGTCTCTATCTCAGCCTCAGCCGCAACCTCGCCATCATATCTGTCTGTGAGCGTAACCTTAACCGATGCCGCCTTGATTTTCTTCTTACTATAATAAGCAAGCTTTACACCCAGGTCAAATTTTGCTCCATTGTTGACCACATATGAAGCAAACTCTCCGAGCACCACAGTACCTGCGCAGAAGTTTCTCCATTCCGCAGGTTCTATATGTCCCTTATTTTGCATAAGGCTGTTCAAGGGTCCTACCAATGCAGTTCCCTGACCGGTAAAGTCCTGAAGGTCCAGCATCTGGAAGCCTGCAAGCTTTTCACTTCTGAGGGCTGCCTCTAATTCCTCCTTATAGCAGGCAATTGCAAGTTCTCCAGATGACCTGAAATACCATTTGTCTCTGTGATAGAGACTCACATCATCAAGTCTTTCCTGGAATACTTCAAGATTTCTGGCTTGGAGTACTCCTTTGTATTCACGAATCTCATCATAATTCGGGTACATAAAGTACTGTCCGATTTCATGCGATACTACAGGGATCTCCGGAATCAACTCCTCAGCCGCCTCGCCAAGCTTAACCCTTTTTACTCCTGTGCCGTACTGAATCTCTATAGTTCCGTCAGCCGAAGCCATCTTACCCTTGCCGGCCTCAACAGGATTGATTGCTGCATCATAATTCCAATCTGTAGAAGGTCTGCCCTTCTGAACATGTCCTAAGGGAGCATCGCACTGAGCATAAGAGCCTCTGATTTGTCTCTCGATTGAAAAACGAACCCCGGAGAAGAAATCGTCGTTAGGCTGTATATTGGGCATCCACTGGAAATTATTGGAGCCCTGGGTATAGAGAATATCAGGTCGTACTGCCTTGTAGCTGCCCATCAGCTCATTAAGCGCCTCCGGATTACCCCAAAGCTCATTACCCATAGACATCATTACAAACGAGGGATGTCCCGCATACTCCTCAAGTATATTAAAGCCCTCTACTGTCAGGAAATCCTGAGCCGCTTCTGCTTCGTTATATTTTTCATCGTTCTCCCCGAGCCAGGTTCCCCAAAAAGGAAGCTCAGGCTGGAAATAAAAGCCCAAAAGATCTGCAGCCAAAAATGCTGCCTCCGGAGGAGTACAGGTGTGGCATCTCTCATGGTTGAGGCCCCAGTTTTTAACGATTTTGAAATCCTTGAGCCATCCTGTTACGTTCATAGGAGCAAAGCCTGAAAGAGGGAAAAGCATTCCCTGATGGCGACCTCTTAAGAAGGTCTTTCTTCCGTTGATTTCAAAGTGGTCTCCCACTGCCTTAAACTCTCTGTAACCAAACCAGATATATTTATATGAATCACCACAGCTTAACTTAATTTTGTATAGCCAGGGTTCTTCCTCGTCCCATTTTTTAGCATTTGAAGGAAGCTGCAGCTTGAGCTCAAGCTCATTGGTTCCCTCACTGAGAACTACGCTCTCCTCAAGTGCCTCCACTGCATTCTTTTTTATATCAAGATAGCTTTCCAACAGTTCCATGTCAGTCTTGTCTGCCTGGTGCTTGGTAGCAATCTCTTCCCAAATGCTGCAATCACTGTCGAGCGCAAAAAGCGAAGGCTTTAAGCGACACAAATCTGCAGAAACAGTAACCTGTGCCTTCTTGTCCTTTTTTGCAAAGCTCTCAATGGTAGTTCCGATGATAGCTGTCTTATTTTTATAATCACAATATGCTGATGCATGTGAAATTCTGACCTCATCACATACCTCCAGCGAAATCTCACCAAGAATACCGTTCCAATTGGTCTGTGTATCCTGTGAGGTCATATGTCCTCCACCGATAGCATAATCCACATTGGATACCATTACTGTAATCATAGGATTAGCAGACTTAACGAGTCCTGTCAGGTCGTATACATGCTTGGCAACGAGGCTGTCCTGCACTCCCGCAAATTCACCATCCACCCACACATAGGATATTCTGGTTCTCTCTAAAGTAAGATAAAAATGCTTGCCCTTAAGCTCTGATTTTTTCAGAGGAAGCTTTACTTCCTTTCTATACCAGGCATAGCCCTCAAACTTATGAACCTCAGTAAGGAAATATGTTTCTCTGGCTCTGTTGGGCTTCCCTTTTTTTGCCAAAGAGGTACTTCCCGGCAATTGAATGGTGTCATCAAAAATCACAGGCTCCTGTAATCCGAGCTTGTCTTCATCAAGCTTAAATTCCCATATTCCGGACAAATCAATAATTGTATTCATCAGTTACAATTCCCCCTATTTAGCAAAAATGTGTATACCGCCTCCGGTACGTCCTTCTCTATCACAGATAAATTGCCGCTGTCAAAGGCCTCCCTAACCGCCGTTGAGGATATATATTCATAGCAATCAGGCATAGCGGCTGCCTTGAAATTTTCACGATGTGCCCTTATAAAATCCGTCATCATGCTCTCAAGATTTTCGCCGTTTCTCTCAAATACAAGAATTGTATTTTCTGAAAAAAGCTTATCTGCGTTATACCATCTGTCAAGCTCACCAAGCTTGTCGATACCCATGACAATCACTATTTTATTGTAGCTTTCCTTAATCAGCTGCACTGTATTATAGGTTCTGCCGTCGGATACCCCCGTTATTTCAATATCCGCTGCAGAAAAATCCGAATACCCTTTTATGCTTTCACGAATCAAAGCCAACCTGTCATTATCTTTAAGGAAGCTGTCATCCACATTTTTCCATCCCTTCATAAAAGACAGATTTGAAGGGACATATATTATGTCTGCCTCAGGAAATTTTTCCTTAGCCCCCTCTCCCAAAGCAATATGTGCTCTGGTGATAGGATTGAAGGTTCCCATAATCAATACTGCTGTATCACGCTTGTCAGTCGACATATCAACCTCATTAATCGTGCTTCATTCTCCAATCGATACATCTCTGAAGATAATCGACATACTCGGGATTCTTGCACATTCCCTTACCTGCTACATCTGAAACCTTGGCAACATCCATACCGTTGCACTTTGTGGTTTTCATTACAATATTGAGTGCAGGCACCTTGGTATCATTTGAAATATAAGTTCCGATACCGAATGCAACCTTGGCCCTGCCTTCAAAATATTTAAGAAGCTTATCTGCTCTTTCAAAATCAAGACTATCTGAGAAAAGAAGTGTCTTGGTCTTGGAATCAATTCCCAGTTCCTCGTAATGCTTGATAATCTTGTCACCCCATACAAACGGATCTCCCGAATCATGACGCACACCGCTGAACAGTGTCGCATAGGTGAGCTGAAAATCTCTAAGGAAGCAATCGGTTGTAATGGTATCGGTAAGTGCTGTTCCGTTCAAAACTCCGTACTCCTTTACCCAGGCATCCAAAGCATACCAGTTAGAGTAAGCAGGATTGTGCTTGTGATTACCCTGTCCGGTGCACATAATCCATTCGTGCGCCATTGTACCTACCGGTGTAATACCGAATTTCTTGGCAAGAAATACATTTGAAGTACCTACAAACTTTGACTTGCAGCCCTTATTTTCCGCAAGATGAGACAGTCTCTCAACAGCAAGCTCCTGAGCCTGCGCGCTGAGTCTTCTGCGAAGGCCGAACTCCGAGAATGCACCGATATTAAATTCACCGTCCACAAGCTTTCTGTATTTTTCTTCGAATTTTTCCTTGAAGCTTTCCATCAGTTCATCGTAGTTATATGCCATACGGAAATAAACTTCGTTAACAATTGCAAGCGTGGGAATCTCATACATAGAAGTATTCAGCCAGGTTCCCCTGCACTCAATTCTCATTCCGCAAGCTTCATTCTCGTCGTTGACGATTTCAAAATCCTCATATCTGGGCTTCCAGAGTCTGAGATAATCTACATAAGAACCCTTTATCCATACAATATTATTCAGATACTCAAGCTCCTCCTCTTTAAATCTGAGCTTGCAATATGCCGCAATCTGTTCTCTTATCTCATCTATCATTTCAGGGGTAAATACAACATCCGTATTTCTGCACTTGAATGACCAGGTGGTCTTGTAATCTGAAAACTGATGATAGATACACTGTCCCATAGAAAACTTGTATGCATCTGTCTCAAGCAGACTGGTAATTATCGGGTTAAGCTTCATTTTCATTCTCCTCAGTCTTAAATAATGTCTATGTGGAAGGTCTTCATTGCCTCAATTGCAGTGTTGTGAGTATCCTCGGTGACACATGCACAGCAATCCTTTACCACCTGTACCTTTGCTTCGTAGCAATGTGCCTTGGTGCAGGCAACATTGGAAATAACGCAGATGCCTGTACATACTCCTGTAAAGGTAATGGTTGTATCTGCATTGTTACAATTAAGTTCCTCAAAATGCTTTTCAAGCTCGGTGCTTCCGAAGGTAGGCTTATCTATAAACAAAATCTTGTCCGCCTTGGCCTCTGCTGCTGTCACGATTTCAGGCACTACCTGCCAGCCGTCGGAGCCCTCTATACAATGAGGTACGGGAAGCTTCCTTCCCTCCTGACTGTCCATATAATTCTGCTGATGAGTATCTCTTGTAAAGATGATTTCGTCAAAGCGCTCCTTTGATGAATTAATGTACTCTATAATCTTGTCGATAGCAGCTGCGCATCTTTCATTTCCCAGTACTCCGGTAGTAAAATCCTTCTGCATATCGATGACACATAATATGTTTTTCAAGGTATTTTCCCTCCATTAAAAACTAAGGTGTCGAGTGTTATCCCGGCACCTTAGTCTATTATAACATATTCAACTGAATAAATAACCAATCAGTAGTTGATTATTTATAGCATAAATGTACTGATTTATGATAATTATTTGAAGAACTTAAGCTGTTCCACAAGCTGCTCTGAAATGGTACGAAGCTCACCTGACTCATCCTTGGTTCCCGAAATACCGCTGGTTACGGATTCGATGCTTGCGGTAACCTCCTGAGCTGATGCAGCATTTTCTTCAGAAATTGCTGAAAGGTCGGTAATTCGTGTATCATATTCCGGGCATCCTCAGCCATTCTTGCACACACATTTACCTTGTCGATTTTTTCAACAAACAAGCTAAATTTTCAAATTATCAGACACTTGAAATAATTAATTCGATTTTACCGCACAGTTCTACATTACGTACTTTATTGGGTAATATCAGATGGTCACCTTTTCGAATGCTGTGTCCGTTCAAGGTTCCCTCTCCGTTCAATACACTTACTGCTGTAAACGGATTATCCGGTGTAAAACTCATTTTTCCTTCCACACTTATCTTGCTCACCTTGTAATACTTGCATTCATACATCGGTATGACTTTATTCACCTCAGTATCTGCAAAGTGTCTCACACTGTCCTCAGCAGCTTTTGCCGGCACACTGATAACATCAATACTCTGACGAACATGGAGCTGTCTGGGTTTGCCGTTTTGAAGCCTGTCATAGTCATACACTCTGTAGGTGATATCACTGTTTTGCTGTGTCTCAAGGATAAGCACTCCACCCTTTATAGCATGAACTGTACCGGGATCAATCTGCAGGAAATCTCCCTTCTTTACCGGAAGTTCTCTGATAAAATCAGACCAACGTCCGTTCTCAATCATATCCTCAAGCTCTGCCTTGGTAGTTGCATTGTGACCTATTACGAGACTGCTGCCTTCACTGCAATCAAGTACATACCAGCACTCGGTTTTTCCAAACGAGCCGTTTTCATGCTCAGCCGCATAATCATCATCGGGGTGAACCTGAATACTCAGATCATCCTTGGCATCTATTATTTTGGTCAGGAGCGGGAATCTGTCATACGGCAAGATACTCGTTCCGTCTGCATTCTTGTTGCCAAACAGTTCAGGATTGGTCTTCCAAAGCTCAGATAGCTTAACACCGTCGAATTTGCCGCCCCTAATGGTTCCCTCGCCATTGGGATGTGCCGAGATTCCCCAACATTCACCAATGTCGTCCCCATCAACTTCGTAACCGTAATCATCTCTGAGTCTTGTTCCGCCCCAGATATTATGAGTGAGCACCGGATTCAAGAATAAAGGCTCTGCATCTGCACAGCTATTGCCCGACGCAATTACGCTCACGATATACATAGGCAGCTTGTCATCAGGATGAGTTTCTGTAATCTCTATCTCTACTGTATGCTCACCTGCAGTGCCATGATCAAGCAGGGTATCAAGGCAGAGCTTATCGCCCCAGGTCTCATCGAAATTGCCGTCCAGTACTGCTTTAACCTCACCATCCACCTTGGCAACCGCCACAGGTGCCGGCAGCTGTATCGTACGTCTGTACTGCACGCCTATGCAGGAACCCTCAACCTTGAATGTAAGCTTTGCACCCTTCTGAGTAGCAGTCCATCCGTTCTTGAAGATATCTGTAATAACCTCCTGCTTACTCTCGTCGGCAGTCCATCCCTCACAACCGATAATCTGTGCATTCTTGTTGCGATATCGAACCGAATCCTCATATGCATTGGTGGTCATTGCCGGCGGCAGCACATCTTCACTCGATACAGAAGATGAAGAAGTTCTGATTTTATCCAGACCATAAGTAATAACACTTGCCACCATCTCATGTCCGACATCGTTCGGATGCAAATCATCGGGAGTGATATCTCTATTGTTAAGCTCTCCGCTAACCAACAGCGGATAGATTGTACTCTTCATACAAAACGCAGGCAGTCCGTAATACTCGGCCACCTTAGAATGTCTGCTCTCGGCATTCTTGCCGCTATCATAGCATACGTTGTAGAAGGTATATACTGCAGGCTTGTTATCAGCTGAAAGAAGCTTTCTGACAACGCCCTCAAAGGTCTCAAGATAGTGATCGTTGTCCTCATCATTAACCGCATATTCCACACTAATTACATCCGGCTTGTAGCTGAGAACATCCTCCGCAGCTCTGGCGCAGCCAAACTGCGAATCCGTAGCTCCTATACCTGCATTTACGAAGGTAAACTCAGCCTTGGGAAAAGTCTTCTTCCACCATTCAAAAACACGTGCCGCATAGCAAAGCTCCGGTCTGCTGGCCAAAGAGCCCTGCGTAATAGAGCCGCCTAAGAATGCCATCGTCAGCTTCTCACCATTCTGCGCACGCTCGAAGGCCTTGAGCAGTCTGGTGGGATTACCTATATTCTTAATACCTGCTTC
>JAKSRU010000039.1 GCA_024403475.1 Lachnospiraceae bacterium
TTAATATATATATATTCCTTATACTTCATATATATATGTACATTCTCTTCATCAGCCTCAGTTACATCATCCTCATTCTCAACCGCCTCGTCATCATCGTCTTTGTAATCTTCTTCGTCATCATTCCCCAAAACAATAACCGCGCCTGTAATCTGACTATCGATGATGCTCTCCACATTCTCCGAAAATTCTGTATTCAGCCAAAATTCATAGGAATAAATGTCCATAAGGACATACTGCTTGGCATCCCCTGATTTTACCGCTTCAACCGTACCATTAACCATACGAGTAAACATATCAATCGGGTTAATCCTCATGTTGGGATCAATATATACACCGCTTTCATCAGCAATAGAATAATATATTCCGGATAAATCAGTAATCTCGTCCTTTTTAAGCACAAGTGTATCACCATATTGTGCAATAATCTCATTGCTATCATCAATTACGTTGATAGCCAGCGGATGTTCCGCCATCTCCACAATATTGCCGACAATATGCTGATACTCATGGCCAAGTGCTCTCTCTTCATCTATATATGCCTGAATCTTGTATGCATTTCTAAGTGAATCATTAACCTTATTCTGCACAATACCCATAAGAATCAGGCTAAAAATTGCAAATAGAAGTCCCGCGCCGACAAAAAAAGAGAGAATGAACATTATCAAATGCGGCCATATGCTTTTATTTTTCAAGTACCTCAGTTTTTTAGCGGTACGTTTTCTCATACACACATCCCTCGGATAAAATTATATTAGTAACATTATATTATCACTAATTTTCTTCCTTATGCAATTAAGAAGAAAAAAGAGAGTTTGGAATAACCAAACTCTCTCTAAAAATCATGTGCTTTCAAAAATTACAGGTTAACTGAGCCTTCAACGCCATCAGCGGTGTAGTAAGCTACGCCGTTCTCAGGCTGATAGTAAACCTTAAGCTCCTTAGCGCTTCCTGCTACTGCCTTAACTGCTGCAACGATATCTGCAACATTAATCTGTCCGCCCTGGAACTCGATAACTACGGTCTCAGAAGCCTTAGCTGCTGCCTTCTTAGGAGCTGCTGCCTTCTTTGCTGCAGTCTTCTTGGGAGCTGCTGCCTTCTTCTCTGCCTTAGGAGCTGCCTCCTTCTTAACTTCTGCCTTAGGTGCTTCTTCCTTCTTGGGAGCTGCTGCCTTCTTTGCTACTGCCTTCTTAGGTGCTGCTTCCTTCTTCTCAACTACGGGTGCCTTTACTTCTTCAACTTTAACTGCGGTATCTGCCTTAACTGCTGCCTTCTTTGCTGCCATGATAATATTCTCCCTTCATGGAAAACTAAATATGTAAATAACATCTCCTCCTGAGCGAAAATAATTAATCTTCGCCCGACGTTGACATAATATAACCAATTTTAACCCTTGTCAACTTTTACCAAAAATAAAATGGCCGTTTTCCCCTTATTTTATCGGGTTTTCGGCCATTTACGAAACTATATCGCTTAGTTTTTTCTTATTTTGTCGTTATTCTGCACAATTTTTAACTGCTCCTATTTTTTGCTTTTATAAAAAAGGAAGAAAATTCAGCTAAATATTCAAAAATAACATAATATTTTACTTAAACGTTTAGTATGTCTCCTTGATAAACTTGCGAAGTGCCGGAAGTGAGCGTTCCACCTTCTCCGTATCAATGCAATATGCCATACGGAAATATCCGGGCGCACCAAAGGTATCAGCAGGCACAAGAACGAGATCATAAGCAAGTGCCTTCTTAGAAAATGCTTTCGCATCTGCTTCGGGAGCCTTGGGGAAAATATAGAAGGTTCCATCAGGCTTAACCACTTCGATACCCAGATCAACAAGCTCATTATAAATAAGATTCATATTGGTCTCATATACAGAAAGGTCTGAAGTAAGGTCGAGAACCTCTGCCATAGCGAGCTGGATAACTGATGAAGGACAGTTGTGTCCGATACCTCTTGAAATCTGTCCGCACATAGGAACCATAAATTCTGCACCTTCTGCCTTGGGATTTACTGCAAGATAACCGATTCTTTCTCCGGGAACCGAAAGGCTCTTTGAGAATGAATAACACATAATGGTATTGTCATAATACTTTGATACACACGGAGCCTGCTTGCCTCCAAAGACAATCTCTCTGTAGGGTTCATCTGTAATAAGATAAATAGGATGTCCGTACTGCTTAGACTTTTCAGTCATAAGATCTGCCAGCTTCTTAAGAGTATCCTCTGAATATACTACACCGGTAGGATTGTTGGGAGTATTGATCATTACTGCCATAACCTTCTCTGTCATCATCTCGGCAGTCTTGTCAAAATTAATCTGAAAATCTACAAAATTCGGAGGTACCACCTTGAGTGTAGCTCCGGTCAAGTCAACATAAGGATGATACTCAGGAAAGAAGGGAGCGAAGGTAAGAATCTCATCTCCGGGCTGAGTAACGAGTCTGAATGCATGTGCAAGTGCACTTGCAGCTGCACTGGTCATGAAAATATGCTCTGCTCTGTAAGGAATTCCAAATCTCTTTTCAAGGGAAGCTGCAACCTTTTCTCTAACGGATGTAATTCCTAAGCTGGGGCTGTATCCGTGCACTGCCTGACCACTCATAGTCTGGAGCGCCTTGATAATAGCATCATTAAACTCCTTAGGTACAGCTACACTGGGATTGCCGAGACTGTAATCAAATACATTCTCATATCCAATCTCCTTACCGCGAGCGGTAGCAAACTCCGAAAGCTCACGGATTACTGATTTTCCGCCGAGCATATCCTTATATTTCTGAACAAGCATTTTGTCATCCTCTCTTAATTGTTTATATCAATTTGGTAATATATAAGACTAATACGATAATTGCCAGATGCGCGGGATAAAATATATAGAAGAAATACTTCCAATTCTTTCCTCTTTTTCCGTTGTATCTGCTTATTAAAAACACATCTGCGAAGGCCGGCAATTCAATCAAATTATTGAGATTAAGAAGTGTGACTCCAATTGTCATCCCCGCAGTTTTGTTGCGTTTTGCCATCACATACATCACAAAAATTATCAGCACACCGATACTTGAGTAATCTGTTTCCAGCAAGTCGGCAATAATCATTCCAAAGCCAAGAAGGCTAACCGAGCTGCTGATTGCTCGCGCATTTTCCTTGGAGCCGAATTTTCCATATATATATAGTGCAAAAAATACTGCTAAACCAATTCCCAGCCATATCCATCCGAATAGCATAGGCTGAAGCGCAAGAGAATCGTTGATACATAAAATTCTATAAATCTCGTACGCTACATAAGCAGTCGGTACAATACATACAAGTATTCTGAAACAAACTGCCACGAATCCGCCCGGTGCGTATTTCTTAAGTGTGTCAGCACCCCAGATAACTATAAGTCCCAATGCTAGTGTATACAAAACATTAGTCGGAATCATCAGATGCCCGAAGCTTTTTCCCAAGCCTTCAAACGCAATAGCAAAGGGAAGCTGCGATATAAGTGCAAACACCAACAGTCTCACCAAATACTTAGCTCGACTTTTAGTATGCATAAATCCTTCAACAATAAAAAAGGCAAATAGCGGGAAGCTGATTTTTCCTATACCACGCATCACATAGTATATAAGCCTCTCAGGAGAGAATCTCATACCACCCGCTTCAAACAATACGACATTGGTTTTGATAATGCCAAATGCAATCATTCTGTATAGTATGAATGCTGCCAGATGATCGATTATCATGCAAATGACCGCAATCATCTTAAGCGCTGTAGCAGACAGGCCACCTCGCACCTCTTTGACTTCGTCCTCTGACTTCCTTTTCAGCACAGGTTCGTCAATAATACCGGACTCGGTCGATAATATATCACTCATTAATTACGTCCTTACTCTTCATCTGCCTTCTTAACATTTGTAGAAGGCTTTTTTGCCATATGATCATCCTCGTTAAGTCGGTCGTATACCTTATCTACTCCTACCTTTACAGACTTGCATACAGTTTTGCCAAGACCGTAAATTGCTCCTCCGAGATTGTATACTGTATCTTTCCACTCACCTAAAAGTGATTCATTATTTGCCATAACTTCATCCTTTCCGCGATATACATCTCTCGCTAAAAACATTATTTCTATAATAATAGCACAGTAATATACATTTTGCATCAGCCGTAGCACAAGACAGCTAAACTATTGACATATTATCGGTTTTTCATTAAACTATCTCTATCACTCGTTGTAAGGGGAACGTCTGGTCACGAAATCTGGTCTCGCGCAATGCGACCCTGTGAACCGTGTCAGGACGGGAACGTAGCAGCACTAAACAGATGCTCCATGTGCCGTGAGGGCGCTGGGTGAACTGGTTAGGCGTTTCTCTTACAGCGAGTGATTTTCTATGCAAATAACTCACATCAGGGGAGAAATTGATTAGATGAGCACCGCTTCAGCCAATTTCAATAATATAACTAACTACATGCGTGAATGCAGACTTTGCCCCAGGAACTGCGGTGTGAATCGTAGCATGGATAAAACCGGCTTTTGTAGTCAAACTGACAAGATTCGTGCGGCGCGCGCAGCCCTCCACTATTGGGAGGAGCCTGTCCTTTCAGGCTCACAGGGCTCCGGCGCTGTTTTCTTTTCCGGTTGCAACTTAAAATGTGTCTTTTGTCAAAACTACCATATTGCCATAGGCGAATGCGGCAAAGAGATTACCGTTGATCGTCTTTCCGACATCTTTCTCGAGCTTCAGGATAAGGGTGCTCACAACATCAATCTCGTGACAGGTGCCCCATATATACCTCATATCAAAGAAGCATTGATTATCGCCAAAAATAATGGTCTGACGCTTCCCATACTCTATAATTCCAGCGGGTATGAAAGCGTTGACGCACTAAAAATGCTCGATGGACTGATTGATATTTATCTTCCCGATATGAAATACTTTTCTTCAGAGCTCTCTGCTCTGTACTCTCACGCGCCGAACTATTTTGAATATGCTTCTGCGGCCATCGCAGAAATGGTAAGGCAGGTCGGCTCACCTGTTATTGAAGCTGTTGATGATGCCGTTGATTACAATAATGAACCGCTTATGCTTATGAAAAAGGGCGTAATAGTAAGGCATCTCCTGCTTCCCGGTCAAACAAAGGACAGCAAAAAAATACTCCGCTATCTTTTCGAAACCTACGGGAATCATATATATATCAGTATCATGAACCAATATACACCGTTACCTCAGGTCGAAAAAATACCGGAGTTAAACCGCCAAGTTACTGCGGATGAATATGACAGAGTTGTCAATTTTGCCATAAAGTTGGGAATAGAAAATGCTTTTATCCAAAATGGTGAAACCGCTAAAGAAAGCTTTATCCCCGCCTTTAATTACGAAGGGATCTAATCCTATTAAGGAATCTAATCCTACGAGTGATTCCATTCTTATGAAAGAATCTAATCACTCTTGATTAAATACCATTCTTTTTTACATAATCGAGATATCTTTGAACCATCATTGCAATTTTATAGGTCAAAGCATCCTCGAATTCTCTAAGGTTTAGGCCCGTAGCCTTCTGAACCTTCTCAATTCTGTAAATAATAGTATTTCTGTGAAGGTACAGCTGCTCAGAGGTCTGTGAGACATTAAGATTGTTCTCGAAGAACTTATTGAGCATTGCGATAGTGTCTTCATCAAGCTCTTCAGGAAGCTTTTCTCCAAATACTTCCTCAATGAACATCTCACACAGATTAAGAGGAAGCTGATAAATCAATCTGCCGATTCCCAATGCCGAATAAGCTGCAACACTCTTCTCTTCATAGAAAATACTGCTTACTTCCAGGGCCAGCTTTGCTTCCTTATATGACTTCGAAACATCCCTAAGCTCATTTATTGCATTACCGTAAGCTACCTTTACATTTGTCATAGCCTCGGTATTCACCAGAGATACTATCTGCTTTGCAACCTCCTCAAGCATATCCTCCGCAGGATTTGCCTCAAAGGTCTTAATCAGAATAATTCTATCCTCATCTACAGCAGTTACAGCATTTCCGCTCTGCGATGAATACATTCCGCGAAGCAATTCTGAAACCATACTGCTCATTCCACGTTCTGCAGCAACAAGGTATACTACTCTGCAGCAATTGGGGTCTATATGAAGCTTCTTGGCACGGTTGTAGATGTCCACAAGAAGCATATTATCCAATATCAAATTCTGATAAAAGCTGTTCTTATCATATTTTTCCTGATAAGCAACCATCAACGCCTGAAGCTGTGATACAGCAATCTTGGCAATTGTATACGCAGCATCTCCTTGTCCGGAGGTCGCTACAATATATATCAGGCTATTGTCTTCATAAAGCTTCATAAGATGATAGCCCGAAACAACCTGACTGTCAGCCGGAGACTTTACAAAGCTCTCTACTATATTGCTCTCGATTTCAATGCTTCCTGAGGTGGCAATGTTTCTGCCTTCATCGTCATATACTGCAATATTAACCTTGGTAATAGCATTGAGGTCGTCTATACTGTTTTGAATAATGTGATTTGTAATCATTCTCTACCTTGAAAAATGCCCCGGCAGTGAATGCCGGGGCCGTAATTTTAACTGTAATTAAAGAACTAGTTGGTGATAGTCTTCTCAGTTTCCTTATCGAATACGTGAATCTTCTCAACGTCGATAGCAAACTTGATAGCGTCGCCAGGTCTAGCAGTTGTACGAGAATCAACTCTAGCGGTGATAGGGAACTCCTGAAGATCGAAGTAGAGATATACTTCAGCTCCGAGAAGCTCGTAAACCTTAATGGTTGACTCAAATACTGACTGAGGTGAAGATGCGATGAACATCTCTGAATCATAAACGTCCTCAGGACGGATACCGAAGGTAACAACCTTTCCGTCATAACCACCCTCAACAAGCTTCTTTGACTTTGCGGGAGGAAGAGGAATGCTGTGATCAGCGATCTCAAGGTAAGCAACATCGCCTTCGATTCTAACGATAGCATCAAGGAAGTTCATCTGAGGAGATCCCATGAATCCTGCAACGAAGAGGTTTACGGGCTTCTCATAGAGGTTCTGAGGGGTATCAACCTGCTGGATAACACCGTCCTTCATAACTACGATTCTATCACCAAGGGTCATAGCCTCTGTCTGGTCGTGGGTAACGTAGATGATGGTGGTACCAAGTCTCTGGTGAAGCTTAGCAATCTCAATTCTCATCTGTACACGAAGCTTTGCATCGAGGTTTGAAAGAGGCTCGTCCATGAGGAATACCTTAGGATTACGTACGATAGCACGTCCCATGGCAACACGCTGTCTCTGACCACCTGAAAGAGCCTTAGGCTTACGATCAAGAAGTGCGGTAAGGTCGAGGATCTTAGCTGCCTCGTTTACCATCTTATCGATCTGATCCTTAGGAACCTTTCTAAGCTTAAGACCGAATGCCATGTTATCACGAACTGACATATGAGGATACAGAGCGTAGTTCTGGAATACCATCGCGATATCACGATCCTTAGGCTCTACATCGTTTACGAGTCTGTCACCGATTCTTAATTCACCTGAAGAAATATCCTCAAGTCCGGCGATCATACGAAGAGTTGTTGACTTACCACAACCAGAAGGTCCAACGAAGATGATGAACTCCTGATCAGCGATTTCAAGGTTGAAGTTCTTAACAGCTTCAAAGCCGTTAGGATAAACTTTGCAAATGTTCTTTAAAGACAAACCTGCCATTTTAATGACTCCTTTCAAATAAGGGTTTGAAATTTTTTACAAGCATCAGTATAACTTTTTGATGCCATAGTTACCATACTAACAATAAACAAAGATTTATGTGCATTTTGGAAATATTGACCTTTTTATGTACATTTTAAATGATTTGGGGTCAAAATGTCCAAACATGTGGCGAGTTTGTGGTTATTTTGACCACAAGCATATACTTTTATGCACAAAACGCACCAACATATATAATTTTGTGCATCTTATTTGAGAAAATCTTTCTCTTCAGCCTTATAAAATGCCAGCTGTTTCTTACCTTTGTGCTTTGCATCATACAATGCGCTGTCTGCATTTTTGTACAATTCCTCAAATGAATAGCCATCCATTGAGTATATCGAAGCTCCTAAACTGGCTGTTACCGAATACTTTACATACTCTCCAACCTGGAAATCTTTGAAGAAATTCTCAAGTTTTCTGGCCTCTCTGACAATAATTGCCACATCATTTACATCTCGAAGGAATACTACAAACTCATCTCCTCCGATACGTCCGATAATATCTGTAGATCTGAACAATGATTTTAATTTTACTCCCAGTGTTCTGAGCACCTCATCACCGAAAGCATGACCCATCTTATCGTTTACCTTCTTGAAGTTGTCAACATCAATAAGTAACAGTACACCCTGACCATTCGGATTCTCACGAATATAATCCGCAATCTTTAGCTCCGTGGTCAGCTTGTTATTAAGTCCGGTAAGTAAATCTGTCTCTGCCTTACCCTCCAATTCCTTCTTGGTTTCCTTGGTCTGAAGGAATATAAATGTCATAATAACAATGTAAACAATCACCAATAAACCGAAGCAGCATGAAAACTCAATAATCAAAGACTCCACCGGTTTATTAAACTTGTCTACCTCATAATCAACATATGCATCTCTGACAAAGGCCACAATATTCCAGTTAGCAGCTTTTATCGGCGCATTAATCAGATATCTTCCCTCTGAGCCTACAGTAGCGTGTTCTACCTTCTGGATACCCTTTGATATGTAATTCTTGGTGAGAACATTCCAGGATAAACTATCATTATCCATTGCCACATCCATGCGCTGCGCAATGTCATCTCTTAAAAACTCTGAAGACTTGTCTCTTCCGACAATCGTAACAACTTCGTTATTACTATCCATAACCGCATAGAAAGAATACGAATAGCTGATTATTCCTGACAAATCATTACTGATAACGGTAATAGGTAAAAACTCTATTATATAAGCCTTTACTTTACCATTTGCATCCATAGCGGGATTACAAATAATAAAAGCCTCTGTTCCTCTTAACCCGTCATTTTCTGTGTAAAAATATGATCGCTCTTCGGTTTCAAATATATATGCATATTCAACTGATGACATATCATATTGGACATTTTCATAATCCACAGCCTTTTTGTCGGCAGTGACATACATAACCTGATAGCTGTCGGTAACCTGCTTAATAGCCTTCAAGCTCTTTAATATATCTTCCTCAGTAGCCTCACCGGACGCTGCCTGTTCACATGCAAAATTCGTAGTATTCGCATTAATCTCTAATGTTCGCGAAAACGCCTCGGCACAATATTTAATATTGCTGCCGATATCCGCCGTGACCAGATTTGTAAATGTTTTATGTATTTTTATCGAAAATGAAACTAAGCAAATAATAGCAAGTATTCCTACTGCCATTACCGCATGTCCGCCACGTATTGCTATTGTTCTTATTTTGTTCTTTTTCAATTGCGCCCCCTATGCAGATAGAAAAATAACATCACCGGTTACAAGGCAAAACAAAAATTACATCATTTCAGAATCATCATGCTCACCGAAAATGTGCTCGTCCTCACTTCCGGGTTCGGGAATACCCATGGCTTCGTTAGCCGCCTTTTCCATTTTCAGGAAGGCTTTATTATAAAGAAGCACTGCTATAAATGCAGGTACAGATACTCCGAAAAGCAGCATTGCAGGTAGCAAAACCAAAAAATTCCATGTAAGATAAATCGGTGCTACAGTAACAACCAAAATCAACAAGGTTCTGAAAGGATTTGAAAATGCAAGAAGCATTGAGGTTTTCAAAGTATTGAAAACTGTGTTACTGAATCTGCTCTGTACGGGGAATACCATGGTGGTTAAAAAAGCTGCCAAAAGGACTGCCGCTGAGAGCATAATTCTTATATAAATCGGTACAGCATCTACATACATATTTTGTACCACATAAAGCATGTATGATGGTATCGCCAAAATCGCCAATACTATGAAAAATAATATAGTAGATTGTCTGAAATTTTCTTTGAATGACCCGAAATACATTTTAAGTATTCCACTGTCTTCATCACGCTTTATTTTCAAACAGCTGTAATAATTTGCAGTAATTGCCGCGCCTGCAGTAATTACTGGTACACACAAAAGCAAAGTTAATAGATTCAAAATCATCATATCCGTAATTCTTCCCAAAAGGTTAATTATCGGATTGTCATGGCTAAAAAGTTTTGACATTATAATTCTCGCATTTCAATAAATCTGAATAATTCTGTTGATATTACAATATTTTTTCCATCGGAGTCACACGGATTCCGTCATGTACTATTTCATTTCCGATAGCGGAAAATCCCGAATGTTTATAAAATTCGACTGCATACGGTGCAGCCTTGACAAACATACGCTTTTCGCCTTCTTCGTCCCTCACATAGCTTCCCAAGAGCTCCAGCAGAATGCTTCCGACACCCTGGTGGTGATACTCCTCGTCTACAAAAAGCAGTGAAAGAATGTTGACATTTCTGAGGGTTCCGACTCCGATTATTCGCTCTCCGTCCACGGCAACCATAACCTTGTAGTTTCCGTTTAGAAATGCTCTGTAAATATCATCGTCAGATATAAACTCAAAAAAGGCTTTAACCCCCTCCTCTGTATAATCACAGGCTTCGAACTTCATGAAGGTCTTCCACGACATCATCATTGCAGATTTCCATTCATGCTTTCTTGCCCATCTGAAATCATACGGAGTGGTTTCAAATAATTTTACAATTTCTCGATAATCCAATTGTAGATATCCTCTTTAACCTGTTCGCGCGCATCTTCGTTAAGGATTTCATGCCTGAGTCCGGGATAAAGCTTTAAAGTCATATCCTTTACTCCCACTGCTGCCAGACTGTCGCGAGCCTGTTCAACACCCTTTCCGTAGCTTCCGACAGGGTCCTCTTCACCTGCCACAAACAGAATCGGAAGATCGTTAGGAACATTTTCAATGATTTTCTTATCAAGAAGTCTCTTATTAAGCTCAGCCAAGGTCTTGAAGCCATTGACCGTAAAAAGTCTTCCGCAGAGCGGGTCTGCGATATATTTATCTACATTATCGGGATTAGCACTCAGCCAATCAAATTCGGTTCTCAAATTCTTGATTCGCTTATTGTACGAGCCAAACGCTATATTATTGAGAAGCTTACTGGGATGCCTGCTTCCGAAAAACAGCTTCTGACTTCCTATAATAATTCCGGATGCTGCTATAAGGGCCTTGCTCTGCATACCGGTTCCCATAATAACCGCTGCCGTAATACCCGAACCGTAGCGGCTGATATAGTTTCTTGCGATGAATGAGCCCATACTGTGTCCCATCAGTATATAAGGAACACCCGGATAAAGCTCCTGAGTCATTTTCTTAAGTCTGTGAACATCTCTCACCACTACAGTTGCTGGATCCTGCTCACAAAAATAACCGAAATCGCCACCCTCGGGTACTGTCTTACCATGTCCGAGATGATCGTCACCCGTAACCACAAAGCCTCTCTCGGTCATATACGTGGCAATATCTTCATATCTTTCAATATACTCTGCCATTCCATGTACAATCTGAAAGACACCTCTGACTTCCCCGTTGTCAGGAGTGTATCTTACAGCATGAATACGGCTTATGCCATCTCGCGATTCAAAATAGAATTCTTCTTTCTTCATTCGCTATACCCCGTGTTATTCTATTTAATTAATTACCATTCATGGAATCCTCGATGCAGGCGCACCCGAATTGCTTCGCAATTCTTTCCCGGTGCTTCGCACCTAAGGCTGCTTATGCATCTTCGGTTCCCTATTCGGAATATACATCCCCTCGCCCACGCCTTCATGCAAGCATGAGCGTGAGCTCGTGGATATATATTCCTATGAATGGTAATACGTTATCTTAGCATATCTCTGCGCCTGCGGGCACATTCTTTTCAGGAGTCATAAGTGCAAGATTTCCATCTGCATCCTCTGCACAGAGAAGCATACCTTCGCTCATCTCTCCTGCAATTGCTCTGGGCTGAAGGTTTACAAGTACCATAACCTTCTTACCTACCATCTCTTCAGGAGAGTATGAAGACTTGATTCCTGAGAGAATTGTCTTTACCTGGCTTCCGATTTTAACAGTATTCTTGAGAAGCTTCTTAGACTTGGGAACCGCCTCACATGCAATAATTTCTCCAACCTGGAACTGGAGCTTTGCAAAATCATCATAGGTGATGGTTTCCTTGGGCTCAATATCAATTACAGGCTCGTCTGCCTTTTCAGCCTCGGGAGTGATTCCGTTTTCTCTCTCGTACTCAGCCTTCTGTGCTGCCTGAATCTCTGCAACCTTCTCCATGATTACATTGATATCCTGACGAGCAAAGAGAATCTGAGGAGTCTCTGTAACCTTGCTGCCTGACTCATAAAGTCCGAACTTATCAAGGTCATCGAAATCTCTCTTACCTGCATTAATCTGAGCAAGAATTGCCTCAGCACTTTCAGGCATATAAGGGATAAGAAGATTTGCACCGATTACGATAGCCTCGGTGAGGTTATACATAACCTCTGCAAGACGATCCTTGGAAGCCTCATCCTTTGCAAGTACCCAAGGCTGGGTCTCATCAATATACTTATTCGCACGCTTGAAGATAGCAAATACTTCATCAATAGCATCTGTCATCTTCATAGCATCCATCTTGGCAACAACTTTATCGCGTGCTGCGGTTACTACAGCCTTGAGATCGGCATCAAAATCACCTGCCTCATTGCCTGCGCTTGTAACACCTGTCGAGGTTACTACACCACCAAAATACTTGTTGCTCATTGAAATTGTTCTGTTTACAAGGTTGCCGAGCACATTAGCAAGATCTGAATTGAAACGCTCAGTGATAAGGTCCCAGGTAATGGTACCATCGTTTTCATAAGGCATCTCATGAAGTACATAGTAACGAACTGCATCAACACCGTAGAGAGAGATAAGATCATCTGCATAGATTACATTGCCTCTTGATTTACTCATCTTCTCTCCGCCCTGAAGAAGCCAAGGGTGACCGAATACCTTGGTAGGAAGCTCCTCACCAAGAGCCATCAGGAAAATAGGCCAGTAAATAGTGTGGAAACGAACGATATCCTTACCGATGAGGTGAAGGTCTGCAGGCCAAAGCTGCTTGTACTGCTCGCTGTGATTTCCATCTGCATCATAGCCGATACCGGTGATATAGTTGGTCAGAGCATCAAGCCATACATATACAACATGCTTCTCGTCGAAGGTTACGGGAATTCCCCACTTGAAGGTGGTTCTTGATACACAAAGATCCTGAAGACCGGGCTTGAGGAAATTGTTTACCATCTCGTTCTTACGAGAAACAGGCTGAATGAACTCGGGATGCTCATCGTAATACTTCATAAGCTTGTCAGCATACTTACTCATCTTGAAGAAATATGCCTCTTCCTTAGCGGGCTTTACATCACGTCCGCAGTCGGGGCACTTACCATCCTTGAGCTGGCTCTCAGTCCAGAAGGACTCACAGGGTGTGCAATACATTCCCTCGTAAGCTCCCTTATAGATATCTCCCTGATCATAGAGACGCTTGAAAATCTTCTGTACCTGCTTCTCATGATCGGGATCGGTAGTACGAATGAATTTATCGTAGGAAATATTGAGCGAATCACAGATTCCGCGAATAATTCCCGCAACATTATCTACAAACTCCTTGGGAGAAATGCCTGCTGCTGCAGCCTTCTCCTCAATCTTCTGACCATGCTCATCGGTACCGGTCTGGAAGAATACATCATAGCCCTGCTGTCTCTTGCTTCTGCAGATGGCATCTGCCATTACGATTTCGTATGAATTACCGATATGGGGTTTTCCTGATGTATATGCGATAGCTGTAGTTAAATAATATTTACCTCTGTTTGTCATTGTGTGCCTCCGTTTTGGGCATGTGCCCTTTTTTCAGCTTCCTTTCTCTTTTTACGAAGCTCCTCGGCCTTAGCTGATTTTTCCTGAAGCTTTATAAGCCCGTCATTTTCAATGGGCTTTATAATCTTGACGACACATACCGAATCGTCATCATATTTTTGAATCTTAATTCTATTCTTAATCAGACCATGCTTATCACAATAGCCTGCTGCCATATACTGTTTACCATTTGAAGAAAACCACTTGATTCTCTTTTTGGTATTCTTGCCGCAAATGCTGCAGGTGACAGTCATAATGGCTTTATCGGTGAGAGCCTCCTCCTTGGTAGGGAACACTCTCGAAATATATTTGGTATAGGTTCCGAAATCTGCTGTAATCTCATCCTCCTTGGTCTTGGGGGGATAGGTTACATCGTACGAAATGAACTTCATAACCTCAGGATGCTCATTGGCAATTCTATACAGCACCTTCGCTGTATAATACGCATCGCTGAAAGCTCTATGAAAAGGAATGTCTTTCTCAATACCCAGAGTATCTACCGCATGCTCTAAGTTTCTTCTGGCCTTTTTGTCCTCATCAAAGGCAAGACCGAAAAGCTTCTGTGCATCTACATAAGCTACCGGGCCATCCTCAAGAAGCGGCAGACCGAAAAATGAGAGATTTCTCTGAAGCTCGGTAATATCGGCAGGTCCCCAGGTGCATATCATATAGTCCTCGCCACACCAATCGATAAAGCGTGACGCTATTTCAGTAAATTTGCCACCGCGTTGGAGCTCCTTCATCTGAAGATGAATCAGCTTACTGGTGATATGATACAGCTTGGGATACACAATGGGCTTTATCAGCTCACTGAATTCACCGACCATTTCATAGCTTTCATTCAGTTTTATGGCTCCAATCTCGATAATCTCAAAGGGCATTTTTGCCACCTCGGGCTCGAGACCGGTGCTGCTCTGGTTCCACTCCAGATCCATTACAATCAGGTTCATTTTGTTTCCTTTTTCAGAACTGTTCTCCGATTAATCTCCACTAAAATCACATTCGGCGGAGAATTTATTATCGGATATTAATATGCCTTGCCCCAGTAAATCATCTTTGTTGCAGGCTTTCCACAGCATACGCAGGTATCTCCTACCGTTTCCTGTGCGAAAGGCATGCAACGGCTGGTTACTGCAAGCTTTTCCTTAATCATATCCTCGCAGGCTCTATCCTCACACCACATAGTCTTAACAAATCCGGTAGTCTCAGAGAAAATCTTCTCCATCTCTTCCATATTATGTGCAACATAGGTGTGCTCATCTCTGTGCTTTCTTGCACGCTCAAGCATATCCTTTTGGATAGTCTCGAGAAGCTCGGGAACCTTTGTCTCGATATCTGCGATGTCAATTTCAATCTTTTCTCTGGTATCACGACGAACAAGTACGCACTTACCATTTTCAATATCGCGGGGTCCGATTTCAACACGGATGGGATATCCGCGCATCTCAGCCTCTGCAAACTTGTATCCGGGAGTCTTGTCGGTATCATCCACCTTAACGCGGCAAACCTTTGCAAGAGTTTCCTTAAGTTCAAATGCCTTATCAAGCACGCCTTCCTTCTTCTGCTGAATAGGAATAATGCATACCTGGATAGGTGCTACCTTGGGAGGAAGTACAAGACCTTCGTTATCGCCGTGAGTCATAATGATTGCACCGATAAGTCTGGTGGTCATTCCCCAAGAGGTCTGATGCATATACTTAAGAGTGTTATCCTTGTCGGTAAACTGCATACCGAAGGCTCTTGCAAAACCATCGCCGAAGTTATGGCTGGTTCCTGACTGAAGAGCCTTACCATCATGCATAAGAGCCTCGATGGTATAGGTAGCAACAGCACCTGCGAACTTTTCCTTATCAGTCTTCTGTCCTCTTACTACAGGAATAGCAAGAACCTGCTCAGCGAAGTCAGCATAGAGGTTGAGCATCATGATGGTGCGCTCCTCAGCTTCCTCTGCGGTAGCATGTACAGTATGGCCCTCCTGCCAAAGGAACTCTCTTGAACGAAGGAAGGGACGAGTCTCCTTCTCCCAACGTACTACCGAGCACCACTGGTTGTAGACTCTGGGAAGATCTCTATAAGACTGAACATCATTTGCATAAAAATCACAGAAAAGAGTCTCTGAGGTGGGTCTTACACACATTCTCTCCTGAAGGGGCTCAAGTCCGCCCTGAGTAACCCATGCTACTTCAGGTGCAAAGCCTTCTACATGATCCTTCTCCTTCTGAAGAAGTGACTCGGGAATAAACATAGGAAGGTATACATTCTGTACACCGGTTGCCTTGAAACGCTCATCCAGCTGCTTCTGAATAAGCTCCCAAATCGCGTAACCTGCAGGCTTGATAACCATGCAACCCTTTACTGATGTATAATCGATGAGTTCTGCTTTCTTAACGATGTCGGTATACCACTGTGCAAAATCGACATCCATAGAAGTAATAGCTTCTACCATTTTCTTGTCTGCCATTGTTAATATCTCCTGTATCTTTATTTCATTTTTTCTTCACTTTGAATTTAAACGTCCTGCCAAACAGTCCGCCATTTTCTATCCCGTAATAATCTCAAACACCTCGTCGGTATTTGAAACAATTCTTTTTGCTCCGCGTTCTGCTAAAAACTCACGGCTTCTGAATCCCCACTCTACGAGAATCTCATCCAGTCCACTGTTTCTGGCGGTAGCAATATCTACATCTGAATCGCCGATGTATACAGCGTCTTCGGGCTTCATCCCAAGCTGCCCGAGAACATTCATTGTCATTTCGGGGCTTGGCTTTTTCTTGATGCCTGCCTTTTCGTTTTCACCCATAGCCACATCAAACAGGCCGTCGAAGTATACCTTAACCAACTCCTGCACGCCTGCGTCGGTCTTGTTAGAAACCACTGCGGTCTTTACTCCGGCTGCACGAAGCTTCTTAAGAAGCTCTATGATTCCGGGATACACCCTGGTGGTCTCCCCGCTGTGAGCAATATAGTACGGAAGCAGGGTCTCATTGACCTTGCGCACATCCTCGGGTGATGTCCCCTCCGGAACCGCAAGTTCACACAAACGCATCAGGCCATTGCCGACAAACATTCTGACTTCCTCTAAACTACGCTCCGGAAAACCATTCTCTTTAAGCGCATAATTTATCGCATTCTTTATATCAATCAATGTATCCAATATGGTGCCATCCATATCAAACACTGCACATTTATATGACATATTTATTCTTACTACTTTCTGAGTTTTTTATGTGCCTTCTCGGCTATTAAGAGCTCTCCGTGTTCCTTCAGCATCTCATCACATCCGACGTCTGCTCTGTACAGCTCAGCAAATTCAAGTGCCACTACGCACACCTTGCTGTAACGATCATAAGAAGCTCCACCCTTGGTAATATGCATGTAATAATCTCCGTCCATCTTGTAGAGTTCAGAGGTTATTCTGATATTGGCAGGAAGCGCGTCTGCAAAGGCCATTACCTGAACAAGATTTGCGAAGGCAAATACAGCCTCATTAATCTCTACCGGCTTTTCCTTCTTGCCTTTAGCTTCAGATGCCTCCGGTGAAGCAGCAGGAGCGGCAGGCTTGGGCGGCTGAGTGCTCTTCATAAATTCATCAAGTATAGACTTTCCACCATCAAGCTTATCCTTGTAATCGTTTAGTTTACCCATAAAATCCTTGAGATGGTCAAGAAATGCATTGACCTTGCCCTTATCATGTATATCAAAGGGTTCCTTCTCGGAAAAGGTAAGTATCATACCCTGATCAGGCACCATCATAATCTGCATTTCAAAAGCAAATTTTGGGGGCTGATAACCAACCTCATCATGAGCTTGCTTTATTATTTCATGCATCAATTCCTGAGCCTTGTCAGTGCGGGTGATAAAATCACTATACTCTACGTGGTATTCTTCCAGTTCCTCAAAGGAAATGAAGCACTTTATTGTATTTTCATCAACTCTTTCAATCTTCATAACTGTCCTCGTGTGTAAATAACCCTATTTTAGGGCATAACAAATATAGCGTATACGCACACTTATTCTACATAATACCAC
>JAKSRU010000004.1 GCA_024403475.1 Lachnospiraceae bacterium
TCACTTGGAGAAGTAATGCTTCGCCTTGATCCCGGCGAGGGAAGAATCAGAACCGCTCGTCAGTTCCGTGCATGGGAAGGCGGCGGAGAGTATAACGTAGTTCGCGGACTTCGCAGATGCTTCGGCATGAAGACAGGCGTTATCACTGCATTTGCTGACAACGAGGTTGGTAAGCTTATGGAGGACTTTATTCTCCAGGGTGGTGTAGATACTTCACTCATTAAGTGGATGCCTACCGACGGAATCGGTCGTATCTGCAGAAACGGACTTAACTTTACCGAGCGCGGATTTGGTATCCGTGGTGCGGTAGGATGCTCAGACAGAGCAAATACTGCTATTTCTAAGGCTACTCCTGCTGATTTTGATTTTGACTACATCTTTGGTGAACTCGGCGTCAGATGGCTTCATACCGGCGGAATCTATGCTGCACTTTCAGAGCAGTCTTGCGAGACCGTTCTTGCTGCAATCAAGACCGCTAAGAAGTACGGCACTGTAGTTTCTTATGACCTCAACTACAGACCTTCAATGTGGAGTGCTATCGGCGGACAGGCTAAGGCTCAGGAAGTTAACAAGGAAATCGCTAAGTATGTTGACGTTATGATCGGTAACGAGGAAGACTTCACCGCATGCCTTGGTTTCGAAATTGAAGGAAATGATGCCAACTTAAAGACTCTTAACCTTGACGGCTACAAGAAGATGATCAACGAGGCAGCTAAAACATATCCTAATTTCAAGGCAGTAGCAACCACACTTCGTCAGGTTAAGACTGCTACTGTTAACGACTGGAGCGCAATCTGCTGGGCAGATGGAGAAATCTACAAGGCTAAGCAGTATGACGGACTTGAGATTATGGACCGTGTAGGTGGTGGTGATTCATTCGCATCAGGCCTTGTATATGGTCTTATGACTACCGGTGATGCTGAGGTTGCTGTTAACTACGGCGCAGCTCACGGTGCACTTGCAATGACTACACCCGGCGATACCACAATGGCTTCAAAGAAGGAAGTTGAGGCTCTTATGGGCGGCGCAGGAGCACGTGTTCAGAGATAACCGATACACTCTTAAGAAGTTTTTTGAGATTAAGTTTAACAGCAGAGACTTTATTTGAGTCTCTGCTGTTTTTTTGAGCTGCTAAATTTTAAAAAACATAAAGAAATAAGTATTTTTTGCGTAAAAAGAGTGGGCGATGAGTGTGCAAAAATGATATAATCTTAAGCAGACTTGTATAAGGGGGCCTCTATGAAAAAGCTTAATAATAAATATAAGATTGAGTTTGATGAACCGGCACAAAACTGGAATGAAGCATTGCCTATCGGAAACGGAAAACTGGGAGGAATGGTATACGGACATGCGTGTACCGAAAGAATAGCGTTAAACGAGGACAGTGTGTGGTTTGGCGGTCCGCAGGAGAGAAACAATCCTTCTGCAAAGGATAAGCTTCCTGAAATCCGAAAGCTTATTTTTGAGGGCAGAATTTCAGAGGCACAGGAGCTCTGTGCTTTTGCCTTGTCGGGATTACCTGAGGAGCAGCGCCATTATGAACCTCTGGGAAATCTTTATATAGAATTTATGGGCAAGGATTATGACCTTGTGAGGGATTATCATCGCGAGCTTGATATAAGCGATGCTACGGCAACGGTCAGCTTTGAGAAGGCGGGAGTAAAGTACACAAGACAGATTATCACAAGCTTTCCCGAGAATGCGATGATTATTCATGTGACAGCCGACAAGCCCGGTTCGGTGTCATTTCATTGCCAGCTTACCAGAGGCAACAATCCCTGGAGCATGGCACCCTATCAGACGCAGGAACTCAGAAGACCTGCATATAACGGATATACTGACAGCGTCACTGCTATGGAGGGTGGTATTCAGAGAATGACTGCCAAAGCAGGAGGTGTAGGCGGCGTGTCTATGGCAGCGGCTATTAAGATTATACCTGCAGGCGGTACGGTTGAGCTTATCGGCAACACATATCTGGTGAAAAATGCCGATGAAGCCACAATTATATTGGCTGCAGATTCTTCCTACAGAGTTGCCAAACCTGAGGATACAGTTATCGAAAGAGTCAATTGTGTTGCGAAAAAGAACTGGGAGCAGCTTCTTAATGAGCACATTGCGGATTATAAAAATCTTTTTGACAGAGTTAAGCTTGATATTGACGGTGCGGATGATGTTGTCAGATTTTTCCAGTTTGGAAGATATTTGTTAATAGCATCAAGCAGACCCGGATCTCTTCCGGCTAATCTTCAGGGAATATGGAATTTGGATTATGCACCTGCCTGGGGAAGCAAGTATACAATCAACATTAACACGGAAATGAACTACTGGCCGGCCCTTAACTGTAACCTTGAAGAGTGCAATGAGCCTCTGATTTCTCATCTTGAAAGAATGCGCAAGCCCGGCAGCAAGACTGCTGAAATGATGTACGGCTGCCGCGGATTTATGGCACATCATAATACCGATATCTGGTGTGATACTGCGCCGCAGGATGTGTGCCTGAGTGCGACATACTGGGTGATGGGTGCCGCGTGGTTATCCCTTCATATCTGGGAGCAGTATTTATACAACAAGGATACTAATTTCCTTAGGGAGCATTATTCAACAATGAAGGAGGCGGCAATATTTATTGTCGATTACCTAGTGGAGGATGAGAAGGGCGAGTATCTGGTTACCTGCCCGACTATATCACCTGAAAATGCATATATTCTGCCTAATGGAGAGAGCGGGGTAATCTGCCAGGGCGCCAGCATGGACAATGAGATTATTCGAGAATTGTTCGGTGCCTGCATAGAAGCGGAGACTATTCTCGGTATTGAAGGCAATGCTGAGGGAATCAGTGGCGAGCTTAAGACTACATTAAAGCGAATCGCACCGCTCAAAATCGGTAAGCACGGTCAGATTATGGAGTGGAATGTGGACTACGATGAGAGAGAGCCCGGCCACAGACATATATCACAGCTTTTTGCATTGTATCCCGGAAGCCAGATTACCAAGGATGGCACACCGGAGCTGTTTGAGGCGGCACACAAGACTATTGAGAGACGATTGTCCTATGGCGGCGGTCATTCGGGCTGGAGCCGTGCATGGATAATCAATATGTATGCGCGTCTCGGAGAGGGAGACAAGGCTTTGGAAAATATTGAAACACTTATTGCCAAGCAGACTCTTCCCAATCTCTTTGACAATCATCCTCCTTTCCAGATAGATGGTAACTTCGGATGTACAGCCGGTATTGCCGAGATGCTCGTTCAGAGCCATGAGGATGAAGTTAAGCTTCTTCCCGCACTTCCCAAGGCATGGAAAAATGGCAGTGTGAGCGGATTAAGAATCCGTGGAGGCAAGCTGCTTAAGTGCCTCGAGTGGAAGGACGGAGTGGTTACAAAGGTAGAGATTGATGAATATAGTAAGTAATAAAGGTGTTACCTTCCTGACCTTTGATTTGTTGGAAAAGGCAGGCGTGAAGCATTGCTTTTCAACAAGGATAGGCGGGGTAAGCGAAGGCTGTTTTGAATCTATGAATCTGGGCTTCGGAAGAGGGGATTCGGATGAAAATGTTCGCAAAAATTTTGAACTGATGGCTGATGCTTTGGAGGTTGATGTAAATAAAATGTGCCTGTCTCAGCAGACACATACGACCAATGTGAGAGTTATTACCGAGCAGGATGCAGGTAACGGAATAATTCGCCCCCTGCCTTATACGGATGTAGACGGTATGGTGACAAATGTTAAGGAAATCACTTTGGTTACATTTTATGCTGATTGCATCCCGCTTTATTTTTATGATCCGGAGCATGAAGCTATAGGACTTTCTCACGGCGGCTGGCGCGGAACAGTAGGCAAAATCGGCAAAAACACAATAGAAATTATGGCTCGGACCTACGGGACAAATCCGAGCAGACTCATATGCGGAATCGGCCCCGGCGTCGGTGGAGAATGTTATGAGGTATCCGGAGAGGTGGTAGAGAAATTCCGAGAGGCCTTTGGTGAAAAAACTCTTGCGGATAATAATATTGTCAGAAGCTCTACGATTAATCCTGATAACCCCGATAAGTATATGCTTGACTTAAAAAACGCCAACAGACTTGTCTTCGAGGAAGCGGGAGTGAGACGCGAAAATATTGAGATAAGTGAGTTTTGTACTCATTGTGATGCTAAGCTTTTTTATTCCCATCGCATAATGGGGGCTGACAGAGGCAGTCTGGCAGCGTTTATGAGATTATAGACTTAGGAACATTTATGAGATTATAGACTTAGGAATATTTATGAGATTATAGTTTTAGGAGCAGTTATGGGACATTTGTATTTTGTCAGACATGGGCAGACGGTGTGGAATGTGGCCAATAAAATATGCGGTGCCACGGATATCGAACTGACCGAGAAGGGTCACGAGCAGGCGATACTTACCGGCAAAAAGATACTTGAGCAGGGCATCGTCGCGGATGAAATTTTGTATTCACCGCTTGTAAGAGCCAAGGATACGGCGCTTCATATTTCCGAGGTTACCGGAATTCCTGCCAGGGAGGAAATTCGTCTTAAGGAGCAGAATTTCGGAAAATATGAGTCCACTGCAAGAGACGGAGCGGAGTTTCAGGAGGCCAAGAAGCGGTTTATATGCAAGTATGATGGCGGCGAATCGATGCTTCAGCTTGCACAGAGAATATATAACCTGATTGATGATATAAAAAAGGATGACAAAACCTATATTCTGGTGGCTCACAATGGCATAGCCAGGGTGGTTCAATCGTATTTTTATGAGATGACAAATGATGAGTATTCGGCATTCGGAGTCGATAATTGTGCGATTGTCAGATATGATTTTTAGAAAAGCTTTTTAGAAATGTTTTTTACAAGTTTTTGCTGTGATACGGTAGCGAATAATTTATTTTACTTGGATTAAGGAGAAACAGCTTGAGTATAATCAATGAAATAATTCAGGGTGACAGAAGAGCAATATGTCAGGGCTATGTGTATCTTGATGAAGAAGGTATACTGCGTGAATACAATGAATCTGCAAAGAGCATGATCGGTGAGTACAAAAATGCTAATTTTCTGAATGCGGCATGTGGTGAAGAGGCGCAGCAGGAGATGAATGCATTTTTTGAACATCTCAAACAGGATGGCAATTCGCGTGCCATTCTGCTCATCAAGGATGTGCAGGATAAGCCTCGTCTTGTGGATTTGTCGGGCAGCATAAATATGGCCTTGAATTATAAGTATGAGGTTCACATCTGGGATTTATCAAATCTTGAGTCGGAATATGATTTTTATTTTGATAAGGTATGGAAGTACAGACTCATGCTCGGACTCGGAACGAGTACCTACTTCGACTATAACCTTGAGACTCAGGACATTTCATTCTACAGATATGTCACCCGCAAATCCGTAACGGTATATCGAAACAGTTTTGATGAATTCCGCAAGGAAATCGTTGAGTATGCTGAAGCGGGAGAAGATAATATTGCTGCAATTGAGACACTGTGTCAGCAGCTTTATGACGGCTTCAGTACCATTGAGACAGTAATTCGTACGGCATTGTTCCACAAGGACAAGAAGGTTCAGCGTATGAATGTTCAGGCCAGATATGATGAAATGTCAGGTCACAGAATGATGTATGGCTCATTTTTGGCTACCGATGATACCTTGGACGATGTGCCCTATTATATGACAACGGCAGGACTGGACCCGATGACAGGTCTTTTGAATAAGCGTTCTTTGGTGGAATATACCGAAGACCTTATCACCAACCCGGTTACAGCGAAAAAGCCCCATTATATGGTCCTTATCGATATTGATGACTTTAAGAATATCAATGATAATTTCGGACATCAGGTCGGAGACAAGGCGATTCAGCTTGTAGCAAATATGCTCAAGGAAAACGTCAAGGACAGAGGTATAATCGGACGCTTCGGAGGAGATGAATTCTATGTATTTACAGATAACATCGATACCGAGGAGAAGATAAGGAGTATTCTAAGAACGACACGAAGCAATGTTATATCTGCGTCAAAGGATAAGCTCGGAATTGATAAGCTTACACTTACCATGGGCGTTGCACTTTATCCGGACATGGGTCACAGCTATAAGGAATTGTTTGAATTGGCAGATAAATGTCTGTACATTGCCAAGGAAAAGGGTAAGAACAGATATATTATTTATCGCCCGGATCTTCACCAGAATATTCAGGTGGGAGCCGAGAGAAAAGGAATATCTTCCTTTGATGAGCAGTCGAAGGCTATTAATACGGTTGTCAGAGATATGTTTTTGGAAGGAAGAGATGCTATCGGTGATTCCCTCAATATGATTGTTAAGGGCTTTGATCTTGATAATATTGATATCTACTACGGTAAAAATCTGATTGCCCTCTACAACTGCGGAAAATATTCTTCGGATATTAATGCCAAGGAATTTATCGAGAATCAGCGATATATGGAGATGTTTGACAGCAGCGGTCTGTATGTCTTGAACAATATAAGCAATCTCAAAAAGCCGGTGCCCGATATATACAACATGCTTCAGCAGAAAAACTGTATGTCTATGATACAGCTTGCACTGCCTAATCCCGATATGCCGGAGTATTTTATCAGCTTTAATATGCTTAACCGTGTTCACAGATGGAGTGAGACCGAGATAAGTAATCTGAGCCTTTTCGGTACCATTGTATACGAGACCATTAAGAGCAGAAGATAGCAAAGATAAGCAATTTATTGTAAAGTATCGCAAGTATTGAATAGTATTTACAGGTTGATTGTAACAAAATGTAAGTGGTTTCATTAATATGGGACCTGTGCAAATAAATGTGAAGATTTTGGAGAGAACAAAATGGAGATGACATTGAGATGGTACGGATCAAAGTTTGATACCGTTACCCTGAAGCAAATCAGACAGATTCCCGGAGTTACAGGAGTTATTACTACTCTTTATGATACCAAGCCCGGTGAGGTTTGGAGCAGAGAGAGAATCAAGGCTCTTAAGGACGAGGTTGAGGCAGCAGGCCTTCATATCTCAGGTATTGAGAGTGTTAATATTCACGATGCAATCAAGACCGGCGCGCCTGAGAGAGAGCAGTATATTGAGAACTATATCGAAACCCTCAGAAACCTCGGAGAAGAGGATATTCATCTGGTATGCTACAATTTTATGCCCGTATTTGACTGGACACGTACCGAGCTTGCAAGAGTTCGTGCTGACGGTTCTACTGTTCTTGCTTATACTCAGGAGGCTGTAGATGCTATCGTTCCCGAGAAGATGTTTGACATGATTGCAGGTGATGCCAACGGCGCAATCCTTCCCGGCTGGGAGCCTGAGAGAATGGCAAGAGTAAAGGATTTGTTTGAGGAATACAAGGACGTTACCGATGAGAAGCTTTTTGAAAATCTTAAGTATTTCCTTGAGAGAATTATGCCTGTGTGCGATGAGTACGATATCAACATGGCAATTCATCCCGATGATCCCGCATGGAGCGTATTCGGACTTCCCAGAATCATCATCAACAAGGAAAATATTCTCAGAATGATGAAGATGGTAGACAACAAGCACAATGGTGTTACCTTCTGCTCAGGCTCATACGGAACCAATCTTGAAAATGATCTTCCCGATATGATCAGAGCTCTCAAGGGAAGAATCCATTTTGCACATGTTCGTAATCTTAAGTTTAACAATACCGAGCCCGGACATCTTGATTTCGAGGAGGCTTGCCATCTTTCAAGTGACGGAACCTTCGATATGTATGAAATCATGAAGGCTCTTTATGACATTGATTTTACCGGCCCCATCAGACCCGATCACGGAAGAATGATTTGGGATGAGGTTGCAATGCCCGGATACGGTCTCTACGACAGAGCTCTCGGCGCTACCTACCTTAACGGTCTTTGGGAGGCTATTGACAAGAGTCATACAAGAGGAGTTGAGAGAAGATGAGATTAAGTGCAGAAGATATAGTAAAAAACAGCGAGTGGTCCGATAAGGGCTATAAGCTTCCTAAATTTGACAGAGCCGCAATGCTTGCACAAACCAAGGAAAATCCTACCTGGGTTCATTTTGGAGGCGGTAACCTTTTCAGAGCATTCCACGCAGCACTTTCTCAGGAGATGCTCAATAATGGCTACAGCAAGGAAGGCGTAATTGTTATTGAGGGCTTTGACTATGAAATCGTAGAAAAGTCTTACAGACCCGGCGACAATCTCACCGTGGCAATCACTCTTAAAGCTGATGGCTCTATCGATAAGGACATCATCGGCTCTGTATCCGAGTCATGCATTCTTGATTCTCAGAATGATGCTGAATACAGCAGACTTAAGCAGATTTTTACAGCTCCTTCGCTTCAGATGGCTACCTTTACCATTACCGAGAAGGGATATGTGGTAACCGGAACTAACGGAAAGATTCTGCCTATTGTTCAGGAGGATATCGACAACGGCCCTGACAAGCCCAATACCTACATGGGCAAGGTTGCATCACTTCTTTATGCAAGATTCGAGGCCGGCGAGCTTCCTATCGCGATGGTTTCTACTGATAATTGCTCACACAACGGTGATAAGCTTTATACCGCTGTCAATACCATAGCAACCGCATGGTGTGCTATCGGAAAGGCCGATGCAAAGTTTGTTGAGTATATTAACGACAAGACCAAGGTTTCATTCCCTTGGTCTATGATTGATAAAATCACTCCCAGACCTGATGCAAGTGTGGAAAAAATGCTTGCAAATGACGGTCTTGAGGGACTTGAGCCCATTGTTACTTCAAAGGGCACCTATGTTGCTCCGTTTGTAAATGCTGAGGAGACTCAGTATCTTGTAATTGAGGATGTTTTCCCTAACGGAAGACCTGCTCTTGATAAGGTCGGTGTAATTTTCACTGACAAGGAAACTGTAGATAAGGTTGAGAAGATGAAGGTTTGCACCTGCCTTAATCCTATCCATACAGCACTTGCGGTTTACGGTTGCATTCTCGGCTACACCAGAATTTCTGATGAGATGAAGGACGAGGATTTGCTTGACCTTGTCAAGAAAATCGGATACGTTGAGGGACTTCCTGTGGTTGTTAATCCCGGAGTGCTTGATCCTAAGGAATTTATCGATACTGTAATCAATGTGCGTGTACCCAATCCTTTTATGCCTGACACCCCTCAGAGAATTGCCACAGATACATCGCAGAAGCTTCCTATCCGTTTTGGCGAGACTATTAAGAAATATCGCGACAACGGTATGGATATGAAGGCTCTTAAGAGAATACCTCTCGTTTTTGCGGGCTGGATGAGATACCTTATGGCCATTGATGACAATGGTGAGAAGATGGAACTCAGTTCGGATCCCATGCTTTCAAAGGTATGTCCTATGTTTGAAAATGTTAAGCTTGGAGATACTGTTAAGGCTTCGGATTTTGAGGCTCTTCTTAAGGATGATACCATCTGGGGAGTAGACCTTTATTCTGTAGGCATGGCTGAACTTGTGATTGAGTATTTCAACAAACTTATCAGCGGTAAGGGCGCCATCAGAAAGACTGTTTCCGACATGAGAATGCAGTAAAACGATTACAAAATTCGGCTATGATTTAAAGTGGCTCAAACACGGCTGACTACGCGTGTTTGAGCCATAAAATAACCGCGCAATATGTGATAAAAGAGCCACAAGACTTGGTGAGTAAATAATTGACGGTGTAGTAAACTGTTCGTATAAGAGTGAGAATTGTTGCCTCTTATGCGAACTTTTATTTTTTTAAAGAATGAAATGGAGATTAGTGTGAAAAATATGATTTTTCACACCGCACTATTTGTGTCATCCGCAAGGGATGCACTGCATAGCGCACTCACATTTCATAGAATGAATTGGAGATTTATATGAAAAAACAGGCCTTAAATCCATATCTTCCTTCGTGGGAGTATGTTCCCGATGGAGAGCCCTATGTATTCGGAGACAGAGTATATGTATACGGTTCTCATGATTTCTTTAACGGTTATGTTTTTTGCATGGGAGACTATGTTTGCTGGTCAGCGCCCGTAGATGATTTGGGTGATTGGAGATATGAGGGAGTGATTTATCCCAAAACTTCAGACCCGCTTAATGCAGACGGACATATGTGTCTGTATGCACCGGATGTTACCATCGGTCCTGATGGACGTTATTATCTCTATTACAACCTTGATAAGGTTGGAGTGATGAGTGTAGCTGTGTGCGACACCCCTGCCGGAAAATATGAGTTTTACGGATATGTTCATTACGCTGACGGAACCCGTCTCGGAGACAGAGAGGGGGATGAGCCTCAGTTTGATCCCGGAGTGATTACCGAGGGCAACAAGACCTATTTGTATTCGGGCTTCTGCGGAAGAGGAGATAAATCACGCACCGGTTCCAAGGTGGTTTTGCTGGATACGGATATGCTTACTATTCTTGAGGGCCCTACCTGCGTGGCACCCGGCAGCTGCTACTCTGAGGGTACAGGCTTTGAGGGACATGCATTTTTCGAGGCTTCTTCTATCAGAAAGATTAATGATACCTATTATCTGATATATTCGTCGGAGGTTATGCACGAGCTGTGCTATGCCACCTCAAAGAATCCGATGGAGCCCTTTGTCTACGGTGGAGTGATTGTAAGTAATGCCGATATCGGAATAGATTCCTACAAGCCTGCGGATATGCCTGCAGCTTATGGCGGTAACAACCATGGAAGTATTGTTCAGATTGGAGAGGATTGGTATATTTTCTATCATCGTCAGACCAATGGAACCTGGTATTCAAGACAGGGCTGTGCCGAGAAGCTTACAGTGACAGCTGACGGTAAGATACCTCAGGTTGAGATTACTTCCTGCGGACTTAACGGAGGACCTCTTAAGGCAGAGGGAGAATATCCCGTATATATCGCCTGCCATATGTTTACAGATAAGCCCAGCCTATATGTGGGAGCCGGCTATCCCAAGATTGAACAGGATGGCAAGGATGGGGATGAAATTCCCGGACACATTGCACATATCTGCAATTCGACAACAATAGGCTTTAAGTATTTTGATTTTAAGAATGTCAAGAGAATCGGTATTACCACCAGAGCATATTTTAACGGTGAGTTTGAGATTAAGACTGCCTGGGACGGAGAGGTACTCGGAAGCATTCACGGAGACAACTCCAATGTATGGGTGACCGGCTGGAGTGAGGTCAACATACCGGATGGAGTTCATGCACTTTATCTTACCTACAAGGGCGGCGGAGATGCTCAGCTCGGAAAGATTATTTTTGAGTAAAACGTTTGTTGTTTGGATGATGCAGTTTTTCTAGCAAATCATTTGCTATTTGGGTAAAGCATTTGACAGAGAGGGAAGTTGATGGCAAAAATCAGAAATGTATTTGCGGAAGTGGGGATTCCCGAGGAGAAAATTAATTCACGCCTTGAGGAAATAAAGCAGCAGTTTTTCTACGGTGAAGATTCGTTCTATCATACTGTTGGGGATGATATGGCGTATCTTGAGGATACCGGTAATTTCGATGCGAGAACCGAAGGCATGTCATACGGAATGATGATATGTGTACAGCTCGGAATGAAGGAAGAATTCGACCGTATATGGAAATGGGCTAAGACCTATATGTACCTTGAAGATGGTAAAAACGAGGGCTATTTTGCATGGTCTTGCAAGCCTGATGGTACGAAGAATGCCTACGGCGCAGCTCCGGATGGAGAAGAGTTTTTCATTATGGCCTTGCTTTTTGCATCGCATCGCTTCGGTGACGGAGAGGGAATATATAATTATTCGGCTGAAGCCAAGAAAATTCTTGAGGCAGTTTTGCACAAGGGTGAGAATGGTCGAGAGGGACATCCGATGTTTAATCCCGACAACAAGCTGGTGCTTTTTGTAGCCGGTGTTGATTATTCGGATCCTTCATATCATTTGCCTCATTTCTATGAGCTTTGGGCGGAGTGGGGAAATGAAAAGGACAAGGAATTTTGGAAGGAGGCTGCAAAGCTTAGCAGAGAATATTTGGTAAAGGCCTGTCATCCTGTGACCGGCTTCAGTTCCGAATATGCTGAGTTTGACGGCTCGCCTATGAACAGACCTCTTCCCTGGGCGCAGGAAAGACACAACTGGTTCTTTAGTGATTCCTACAGAACTGTTGCCAATATCGGATTGGATTATCTTTGGTTTGGCAAGGATGAGGGACAGTGTGCAGCAGCCAAGAATATTCAGAGAGCATTGCTTGAGGATATGAGAAACGATACCTATCACATTTATGAGATTGATGGTACCGTGGCAGAGGAGAAGGCACGTCATCCTTTTGCAATTACAGCAACCGTAGCTCAGTCGGTGCTTGCTTCCGAGTTGGATGAGATTGCTGTTGAGTGGGTTAAGAAATTGTTTGATATGCCTCTCAGAACCGGAGACAGAAGATATTATGACAATTGCCTGTATATGTTTGCATATCTGGCATTGAGCGGTAATTACAGAATTTGGTAATTGATGAGTCAGATATTTACACATTAAATGATTTGGGGATTTTCGGAAGGAGAAAAGTTATGGCAGTAATGTTTAAGAGTGGACCTGCAGCACCTAAGGACCCTACTAAAAAGAGACCTTTCTTTTATATCATGAGAAACAAGGCTGTGAGCGGTTCGCCTCAGCCTGACGGAAGAGGAATTACTTTCATATATGAGAGTGACGGAAGACTTCAGAGCAGCGCCGGCGTTGTCGGTAATATTACTGATGAAGAGATGCTTAATAATCTTGGCAAAGTGGATACTTTCAGAAAGATGGTACACAGCATCGGTGTATCGGTTAAGAAAAACGGCGAGCCTGTAACAGTTGGCTTTGCTTTCCAGATGTACGGACATACCGATCCTTATGTATCAGGTACAACTCTTTATACAGAGATTTCTTCTGATGGTATGGAGTATGTCCTTAATCTGGAGGATTACGAGTGGTCTGAGGATGATAATTGCCCCGGACAGATTCGCTTTGAATTCCCCGAACCCGGAATTCCGGCCAACGTAACCGTAGCTTTTTATCTTAATGACGGCTACGATGCTCCCGAGCAGCAGGAGGATAAGGAAATTGATATTACCGGTCCTGCGTATAAGGCAATTATTGAAAAGTCACTTATTCAGCTTGGTAATACCTACCGTGTAAAGAAGGCTATTGAGAAGGCAAGAAGCGGTGAAGAAACCACAGTAGCATTTATCGGTGGTTCTATTACTCAGGGTGCCGGTGCGGTTCCTATTAACAAGGAGTGCTATGCCTACAAGACCTTTGAAGGCTTCTGCAAGCTCTGCGGAAAAGGAACTGATGAAAATATTAAGTATGTAAAGGCCGGTGTAGGTGGAACACCTTCACAGCTCGGTCTTGTGAGATATGACAGAGATGTGCTTGGCGGCGGCAAGATTACTCCTGATATCGTTGTAGTGGAGTTCGCTGTTAACGATGAGGGTGATGAGACCAAGGGTGAGTGCTATGATTCACTGATCAGAAAGATTTACAATGGCCCCGGAAAGCCTGCTGTTATTCTTGAGTATGCAGTATTTGCTAATGATTGGAACCTCGAGGAAAGACTTTGCTGTGTAGGTGAAAGCTACAAGCTGCCTATGGTAAGCGCAAGAAGATCGGTTGTAGACCAGTTCTATGTAAGCGAAAGCGAGGGTGCAGTACTTACCAAGAGCCAGTTCTTCTATGATTGCTTCCATCCTACAAATGTCGGACATTCAATCATGGCAGACGGTATTCTGAATATGATGAAGAAGGCTGACGAGATGCCTCTTGGAACCGATATTGATATTACCGATATTGAGGCTCCTAAGGGCAAGGAGTTTGAGAATATTATGTTCTACGGCAGAGACGATATTGCAAATTGTCCTCTGGTGACCAAGCTTGATGCGGGAAGCTTTACTGAAACAGATACTATGCTTCAGGCAGTAGAGCGTAATCTTGATTTGGCGGGAACTCCTGAGTTTAAGGACAATTGGATGTATGCCGGTAAGGGCGATGCGCCCGTATTTAAGGCGACAATTAAGTGCAGTGCACTTATGGTAGTGTATATGGACTCGGCATCAATTGAGGTCGGAACTGCAGATGTTTACGCTGATGGGGAAAAGAAAATCAGCATTGATCCTCATGTAGTAGGCTGGACACACTGCAATGCGCTTATTGCTTTCAGAGGTGCTGAGAGTAAAGAACACGAGGTAGAGATTAGAATTCCTGAAGCGGATCAGGGAAAGAGATTCACAGTGCTGGGCTTTGGTATTGTGGAATAAGAGAGGGAGTTTTACGATGATAAATCCACTTACAAAAATGGATTATCCGGATCCGGATGTTATACGTGTAGGCGATACATATTACATGGTAAGCACAACTATGCATTTTATGCCGGGTGGTGCTTTGCTCAGATCATATGATTTGCGTAATTGGGAAATCGTCGGGTATATATATGATACACTCGATGATACTCCTGCTGAGAGAATGGAACAGGAGAGAACTGAATATGCCGGAGGAATGTGGGCAGCTTCCCTCAGATATCATGAAGGAATGTTCTATGTGGTGTTTGTAAGCCACAGTGCTCAGAAGACATATCTTTTCAAGGCAACAGATCCTTGCGGAGAGTGGGAGAAGAGCGAGATTGAAGGCTATTATCATGATTGCTCACTTCTGTTTGATGAAGGAAGAGCATTTCTTGCCTATGGAAATTTTGAGATTAAGCTGATTGAGCTTAATGAAGAATTGACTGCTCCTAAGCAGGGCGGACTGAATAGAACTATAGTTGTTGATGATCGTGATAAGGCAATGCTTGGTCACGAGGGATCTCATTTATACAAAATAGGCAATTATTATTATTTGTTCACTATACATTGGCCTAAAGGTGGTATGAGAACAGAGTGCTGCTTTAGAGCTGATTCGCTTGAGGGTGAATTTACCGGTGGAGAGGTACTGTGCGATGATGCCGGATATTTCGGACAAGGCGTTGCACAGGGCGGTATAGTAGATACTCCCAATGGAAAATGGTTTGCAATTTTGTTCAGAGATATGGGCGCTGTGGGAAGAATCCCTGTTTTGGTTCCTGTGTCATGGAAGGATGATTTCCCTGTATTCGGAATTGATGGTAAGGTGCCCGAAAAGTTTGATACATACGGCAGCAGACCCGGATACAGATATGAAGCCTTGTATACCTCGGACAAATTCCTTCCAATTGAAGGCTTACCTAAGGAAAGACAGCTGGCACTTCAGTGGCAATGGAATCATCAGCCTGACAATGAGAGATGGAGACTTCTCCCTGAGGGCGGACTTGAGATTACTACCGGAAAGGTATGCACAAATCTAACTCATGCCAGAAACTGTCTGACACAGAGAATGGTATGGCCTAAGTGTGAGGCAGAGGTTACGATTGATGCTTCAGGAATTAACGAGGGCGATATAGCCGGAATCTGTGCACTTCAAAGCTGCTATGGATTTATCGGTATCACTAAGGAGCTGGGCTGCTACTATCTGGTAAAGATTGTCAGAAAGGAAGAGTCCTTCCCGGATAAGATGTTCTCGGCCGATTATATGCCGGGCACCGTTGAAGAGAAGTTTGTTTTAGATGATTCACGAGTTACCTTCTGTCTCAAGGCTAATTTCGAAGACATGAAGGATAAGCTGGATTTCTATTATTTTAAGAATGACAGATTTGTGAAGGTTGGCGGAAGCCATCAGATGAGATTCAGATTGGATCACTTTACAGGAAACCGTTTCGGACTTTGCTATTATGCAACTCAGAAGCCGGGCGGAGTATGTGTGTTCAAGAATTTCGTTTATGAAGCGTAAAAAACGTACTGTGAAACATAGTTTGCAGAATAAAAGTGCTGAGGACGGTTAATCCTCAGCACTATTTTTATTTAAGACATTTTATTTAAGACATTTTATTTAAGACATTTCTATTTAAGATGTTTGTTCACAATACGAGAGTTTTGTTTGCGGTATTCGCTGGGGGTACAACCTTTTTGCTGCTTGAACAGGCGGTTGAAGGTTGAGATGCTGGCAAAGCCTGATGAAATCGCAACATCGGTAATAGAGTAATCCGGATTTTCGAGCTTTTTCTCAGCTTCTTTAATACGTCTGAAACACAGATAATCACTGAAATTATATCCGGTATACTGCTTGAACAGTCTTGAAAAGTGGAACTTACTAAAGCCGGTCTGCCCAGCGATGTAGTCCAGACTTATATCCTCTGTATAATGATTGTCGATATATTCGAGAGCATCGTTGAAAAGCTGGATATATTCCTTTTGCTTACTGGGCTTGGTGTTGGTAAATACATTTTCCTGCTGGCTGTGATTTTCGCCAAGTTTGACGAACAGATTGAGCAGCAGGGACTGTATGGTTAATTCGGCAAATTCATGATTGCTGAAGTATTCATTTCTGATCTGAACCAGTAAATCGTATACATCCGCATAAATATTAGGATGAGTAATCTCGCTTACCAACAGAGAATGCGACATGATTGAAGCAATTCTTGCAAAGCCTTTAAGCTTGGTAAGTGGAGAGATGTTCATAATATAAATGAAACGCTTGCCTGTAGCAGGAGCATTAAGCTCGTGTACTTCTCCGGGAGGCACAATGAGTATTTCGCCGGGCTGGAGAATAATGGTATCTCCGTGGGCAATTACGGTGTAGGTATTCTCCAGAGGGAGAATGATTTCCAATGCCGAATGCCAGTGTGCTTCATAGCTTTCGGCAAGCTCGTTCAGCCATATGCGGTGATGAGTGTTTTCGTGATACTCAACCATTTCATGGCCGCCTGAAACATTTCTCTTTCCGGTGTAGTCACTGTTCTTGCTGTAGTAGTCAACCGGAGCAATATTTGATGAAATTGTATTAATATCCGAAAAATAAGACATCGAAAAGACCTCCGGTATATTTTAGGAAACTATAACGGCTGAAAACGTGTTTTGAAAGCGCTTGCATCGATAAAATGTTGTGCAATTCTGACACTTTTTAGTTGCTATTTAAGTTACTTTGATGATTATAGCATATTTGGGGTAATATTTGTTGAATAAATAGTGAAAAAAAGTTAAAAATGCTATACAATGTTTATAAATTAGTTGGTTTTTTGGATATTTATCGCCGAAAGCGGTTTCCGAAATAGTTTCCGATGTTCAAAACAACCAAAAAAATATGGATTTTACATACAAAACTGTGAAAAGATGCGTAAAAGTCGGGGTACAAGCAAAATTTGAGAAGTACCGCGCATTGTTTGGTGAGTAAAAATACTGCCCAAAATATTATAATTACGTAGTAAATGACATAATTGTGAACAAATATTGTCCAATAGGTTAACTTGCAACAACGGATATGGTATTTTGACAACGAGTATTATATACCATGCGGTTGACCGGATTATATATTATAGGGGTTATGAAAAGAAGTGTACCGTTTAAAAAGTTAATAGCAATGGGACTTGTCGCTATGAGCTGTATCGGATACACCGGCTGTGGAACAACGGGAAACGCACCAAATCCTGCGGAGGTAACAGATTCGTCGGGAGCATCGGGGACAGATACCGATGGGGGCACGGGTTCACCGGGGGCTGAAGCTGATTCTTCTATTAATAATATAGAAGAAACGGATACAGATACAGGCGGTGCCGATAATACGGAGACTGTAAACAATGAAGAACAAGCGGATGCAATCCTGCGAGATGCAGTAGAGAAAAAGCTTGGCGGATTTGTGGGATGTGCAGTTACCGGATCCGAGATAGACGATCCAAAAGTTTGGGAGATAATGACAACGCATTTCAATGCGGTCACGTTGGGGAATGAATTAAAGCCGGATGCATTGTTTAACTACAGTGTTACGAATTGCCCGGGAACTCAAACAGTTCAATTTAACGGTGAGACGATGACGGTTCCGAATATGGATTATTCCAGAGCGGAAAAGATTCTGGACAGAATCCTCGAGTGGAACACGGACAATCCGGACAGGGTAATCAAGGTCAGGGGCCATGTTCTTGTATGGCATTCGCAGACGCCCGAATGGTTCTTCCATGTAAATTATGATAAAAATCAGCCGTATGTTGATAAAGATACGATGAACAGACGGCTTGAATGGTATATAGCAACCGTACTTGAACATTTTGTCGGAGCAGACAGCAAGTACAAAGACCTGTTCTACGGATGGGATGTTGTTAACGAAGCGATAAGCGACGGAACGGGAACTTATCGAGGCGATAACGAGAATCCCAACGAATCCTTGAACGAGGACCGGCACGGAAGTAATTCCAGCTGGTGGCATGTATACCAAAGTAATGAATATATAATTAACGCATTCAAATATGCCAATAAATACGCACCCGAATCCTTGGAACTATACTACAATGATTATAATGAGTGCGATATGAAAAAAATGAACGGTATTCTGGCACTGCTTCAGGCTGTTAAAGAAGAAGAGGGTGAGCCGGGAACCGGAACACGAATATCGGCAATGGGAATGCAGGGACATTACGGAATGGAAAGTCCCAGTACCACATCGATACAAGCTGCAATAACAATGTATGCTTCGGTGGTCGGAAATGTTCAGCTTACTGAAATTGACATAAGCGCGAGCGACGGCTATGACGGAAGCGATGCAATGAAGGCAGACGAGAACGAGAAACTTCGAAAACGATACAACATGATTTACTTCGCGATAAACTGTGCTAATCAGCAAAACGGAGTAACAGTACAGGGAATAACGTTCTGGGGAACGGTTGATCATTATTCTTGGTTGCAATCGAGATCGAATATCGGCGGTGGAAACACCACGGGGCTTCCTCAATGTCCGCTCTTGTTCGATGAAAATTATGAACCGAAGCCATGCTTTTATGTATTTGCTACGGCTGAATGATAAAATAGGCGCGACTAAATAAAAAAGTTGTACCGGAGGGTGAAATGTTTAAGAAGTATAAGAAATTTTTTATCACAGTAGCAGTTATAGCAGCATTCATACTGCTATGCGTACTCCTTTCGATGAGAAGGGTTGCAAACTTCAGCGAAAAGTATGAAGGTGTAAACCTCAGTCAGGACATCGAAGGAATGGAGAGAACCGGAACCTATGCCGGATATCTCGCAGAGCACAGTAATGCAAAACAGCCTGCCAAGAGTGTTGAGGTTGACATCAACAACTACACCGCTACAGGAACTGTAAAGGCTGATGCAGAGCACGATGGAGCAATATTTACTGATGCAGATTCAGAGATTACCTGGACAGTAAATATTCCTGAGGCCGGTATGTACAACCTTGAGGTTGAATACTTACTTCCCGAGTCAAAGGGTGTGGCTGCTGAAAGAGGTGTATACATCAATGGAGAGCTTCCTTTTGAAGATGCACTCAGCGTAACCTTCTCAAGAATTTGGAAGGATGCAACAGCACCTAAGATTGATAACCAGGGAAATGAAATCAGACCTTCACAGATTGAAGAGTATGATTGGCAGAAGAGCTGCTTCAGAGATGACAGAGGATATATCAGCACTCCTTATCAGTTCTACTTTGAAAAGGGTAACAACACCATCACTGTTGCAGGTTCAAATGAGCCTATGATTATTAAGGCCTTCACAGTTAAGGCTGTTGAAGAGCTTCCTGCATATGAGCAGTACATTCAGAACCAGCCCGTAGCAAACGGAAACGGAACTGCTGCTTCATATGAGCAGAAAATTGAAGGTGAGGCTTCAACCTATCGTTCAGAGTCTTCACTTTATGCAAAGTACGACAGATCTTCACCCACCACTTCTCCTAACAGTGTAACCACTACAGTTCTTAACTATGTTGGTGGTGATGCTTGGAGAAACAACGGAATGTGGGTTGAATGGGAATTCGAGGTTCCTGAGGATGGTTACTACAACATCATGATTAAGGGACGCCAGAACTATTCAAGAGGTAGCGTTTCAAACCGTGCAGTATATATCGATGGCGAGATTCCTTTTGAAGAGGTGAGCGAGATTTCATTCGACTACAGTAATGATTGGCAGTGCAAGGATCTTGCAGATGAGAATGGAAATAAGTACAACTTCTATCTCACCAAGGGAACTCACACTATCAGACTTGAGGCTACTCTCGGAGGACTTGGAAGTATCCTTTCTCAGATTGAAGACTCAACCTTCAGACTTAACCAGATGTACAGAAGAGTACTTGTTTATACCGGTGCTACTCCTGACCAGTACAGAGATTATAAGATTGATCAGTACTATCCTGAAATTATTGAAGCTATGGACCTTGAGTCTAAACGTCTTTATAAGCTTGTTGATGATACCGTTGCATACAGCGGACAGAAGGCTGACGGAATTGCTACCGCACAGACCCTTGCTCAGCAGCTTGAGCGTTTCGTAAAGAAGCCTCAGAAGATTACCCTTGAGTTTACTACCTTCAAGGATAATATTACTTCACTTGGTACTGCTTCACTCAATATGAGTGAGACCAAGCTTGATGTCGACTACATCGTTGTATCAGGTACCGACGTTAAGGTTAAGAAGGACAGAAGTAATTTCTTCATGTCTTTCTGGCATGAACTTAAGTCATTCTTCGCATCATTCGTTGTAGACTACAACTCAGTTGGTGATGTATACGATGGAAAGGAAGGCGGAGAGGCAATTAAGGTATGGGTACTTACCGGACGTGATCAGGGTACCATTCTTAAGTCTATGATTGATGATGACTTTACTCCTAACAGTGGTGTAAAGGTTAACGTAGAAATCGTTGCTCCTGATGCATTGCTTAATGCGGTGCTTGCAGGAAGAGGACCTGATGTAGTTCTTTCAGTAGGAGCTAACCTCCCTGTAGACTACGCACTCAGAGGCGCATCTGTTGATATTACACAGTTCGACGGATGGGAAGAGGTTCTTTCACAGTATTCAGAAAGCTCATATGAACAGTATAGACTTGACGGCAAGATTTACGCCGTTCCCGAGCAGCAGACCTTCAACGTAATGTTCTACAGAAAGGACGTTCTTGAGGAGCTTGAACTTGAAATCCCCAACACTTGGCAGGAGCTTATCGAAATGCTTCCTACCATTCAGGGTAATAACCTTTCAGTAGGTATTCCCAGTGCCGGTGGTTCAAGTACTTCAGCAGGTGCTTCTACAGCAGTAGCATCATCTGCATCAGACCTTTCAATGTACTTCACTCTCCTTTATCAGTATGGCGGAGATATGTACAATGCAGAGGGTACTAAGACAACCGTAGATACTGAAGCCGGTATTGAAGCATTTGACGATTATGTTCGTTACTTCAACGATTACGGTATTCCTGTTTACTTCGACTTTGTAAGCCGTTTCCGTTCAGGCGAGATGCCTATCGGAATTGCAGCATACTCAACCTACAACACCTTGATGGTATCTGCACCTGAGATTAGAGGCCTTTGGGACTTCACACTTATCCCCGGTACAGAGAAGGTTGATGAGAATGGTAATACATACATTGACAGAACAGTATTTATTACCGGTAATGCTACTATGATGCTTGATAAGGGTAGCGAAGATGCAAAGCTTAAGGCATGGGAGTTCATGAAGTGGTGGGCTGCCGCAGATACTCAGGTAAGATTTGGTCGTGAGATCGAAGCACTCCTCGGTTCATCTGCTAGATATAACACCGCAAACAGAGTAGCATTTGAAAGACTCTCATGGAGTGTTGATGATATTGAAGTCCTCAGAGCACAGTGGGATCAGACAGTCGGAATTCGTGAGGTTCCCGGCGGATACTACACAGGTAGACATATCACCAACGCAATTCGTAAGGTAATTAATGAAAAAGAAGATACACGTGAGACTATTATTGATTACTCAATCAAGATAGATGAAGAAATTACCAAGAAACGTAATGAGTTCGGAATGCCTGTTTACGAAGAACCCTAAGCAATGACGAAAGAGGAAGAATATGTTCAGTTACATTAAGAAATATTTTGCAATGCAGAAGCGTAATGCAATCATTGCCTGGAAGAAAGCGAAGATAAGCAAAAACTGCTACATCTTCCTGGCACCTTACGCAATACTGTTCTCGATGTTTTTCATTTTCCCTGTTGTAGCATCTATTTACTTTAGCTTTACTTACTACAACATTTTGGAAAGCCCCAGATGGATGGGACTTGGCAACTACATAAGCCTTATACTTGAAGATGATGTATTCTTGATAGGTATTAAGAATACGTTGTTGATAGCAGTTATAACCGGTCCTTTAGGTTATATCATGTCGTTCCTGTTCGCATGGCTGATAAATGAGTTACCCAGATGGGTACGAAGCGTAGCGGTCGTTGTGTTCTATGCACCTTCAATCGCCGGTAACTGTTTCGTAATCTTCTCGGTATTCTTCAGAGGCGATGCTTACGGATATGTAAATGCTGCTTTGATTAACCTCGGTTTGATTGATACTCCTAAGTTCTTCTTCACAGATCCTACATACATGCTTCCTATTTGTATGTTGGTTATCTTGTGGATGAGCCTTGGTACCGGATTCCTCTCATTCGTAGCAGGTCTCCAGGGTGTTGATAAGGCACAGTTCGAAGCAGGATATATGGATGGTATCAAGAACCGTTGGCAGGAGCTTTGGTACATCACCCTTCCTAACATGAAGCCCATGCTTATGTTCGGTGCGGTAATGTCAATCACACAGGCCTTCGGTGTGTGTGACGTAACCATGCAGCTCTGTGGATATCCCAGTACTGACTATGCTGCACGTACAATCGTTACTCACTTGTTCGACTATGGATTTTCAAGATTCGAAATGGGTTATGCATGTGCGATTGCAACAATCCTGTTCCTGATGATGATCCTTTGTAACAAAGCAATCCAGAGTATTCTTAGAAGAGTAGGAACCTGATATGAAAGTAACTTTACAGAAGAGAGCTTACGTAGAAAAAGATGTCTATCGTAAGAAGTTAATCAAAAGAAGAAAACCGAATAGATCTATCTGGGGTGATATATTCCTTTATATTTTCCTCATATTTGTTGCAGTAGTAATGGCATTCCCCATTATTTATGCAGTCAATAGTGCATTAAAGCCTTTGGACGAGTTATTCATGTTCCCGCCCAAGATTTTTGCAAAGAATCCCACAATGGATAACTTCTCAGACTTGTTTGTAACAATGGGTAAGTCGTGGGTTTCATTCTCAAGATACCTTTTCAACACAGTATTTATTACTGCAGTAGGTACAGCAGGACATTTGTTCATTGCTTCAATGGCAGCATTTGTACTTGCTAAGTATGATTTCCCCGGCGGACAGGGATTCTTCAAACTTGTTACCGTTGCGATGATGTTTACCGGATATGTAACACAGATCCCTAACTACCTCATCCTTAACAAGCTTGGATGGATTGATACCTACTGGGCAATCATTATTCCCGCATTTGCATCACCTATGGGACTCTTCCTTATGAAGCAGTTCATGGAAGGTCTTCCTACTTCACTTATTGAAGCTGCAAAGATCGATGGTGCAAACGAATTCAAAGTATTTTTCAGCATTGTAATGCCTAACGTTAAGCCCGCATGGATGACCCTCATCATCTTCTCAGTACAGGGTCTGTGGAATAACAGAGCATCTACATATATTTATTCCGAGGAAAAGAAAACACTCGTTTATGCGATGCAGCAGATTCAGAGTGGTGGTATCGCAAGAACCGGTCAGGGTGCTGCCGTTCTTGTAGTACTGATGGTAGTTCCGATTGCAATCTTCATTTTCTCTGAGAGCCAGATTCTTGAAACTATGGCTAGTTCAGGACTTAAGGATTGATGCAGATGTATACCAATTACGTATAGTATTGGTAGAGTAATTATGGAATGAGGAATAATATGAAAAATAAACTTATCAAAATAGGAGCGATGGTTGCCAGCGCAGTGATTATGGCTACATCGATTCCGACAGTGGCGACAGCTGCTGAGAGTAATTATTCATACATATATGATTATTGGGGTGATGTGCAGGAAATGCCCGATGCATATAATGTATGTCGAGTATTTACCTCGATAGACTTAGGCTTGGATAAATTGCTTAAGAATCCTTCGGGTATGTATGTACACGACAATATGATTTACATCTGCGATACCGGCAATGACAGAATTGTTATTTGCGAGAGAACAGATGCTGATTCAATCGAGGTTGTAAAGACTGTTGAGAGAATCAAGGGTGATGTAGATACCAAGACATTTAGCGGTCCTACTGATATAGCTGTTTCAGATGATGGAAACATCTTCATCGCTGATAAGGGTAATGCGAGAATTCTTAAGGTTGATTCGGATTTCAAATATATCCTTGAATTCGGTAAACCTGATGATACAGCTATTTCGGCTGACTTGGTTTTCCAGCCCAATAAGATTGTAATTGACACCGCTGAACGTGTTTACTGTATAGCAAACAACATCAACCGTGGTCTTTGCAAGTATGAGGCAGACGGAACCTTCTCAGGATTCGTAGGAGCAACCAAGGTTACCTATGATTTCCAGCAGTATCTCATTAAGAAGTTTGCTTCTCAGGAACAGTTAGCTCAGATGGAATCATTCGTTCCTACCGAGTATGACAATATTTACATGGATAAGGAAGGCTTCATTTACACAGTAACTGATGCCGGTACAGAGGAAGACTTAAAGAGCGGCGATGCAGATGCTGTAAGAAAACTCAATCTTCTCGGAAGCGATATCCTTGTAAGAAATGGTGAGTGGCCTATATACGGTGACCTCTACATGGGAGGCGGCGGTGGTTTCGCAGGTCCTTCACTTTTCACTGATGTAACAGTACTTGATAATGATATTTATGTATGCCTTGACAAGAACAGAGGTCGTTGCTTCGGTTATGATGATCAGGGTAACATGGTATTTATCTTCGGTGGTAATGGTAATATGGACGGATACTTCCGTCAGCCTGCAGCACTTGAGCACATGGGCAATGATCTTATTGTTCTTGATTCACTTGATTGCAGTATTACCTTGTTTACTCCTACAGAATTCGGTAGTCTTGTATATACCGCTATGGAGAAGTTTGACGAAGGTGAGTACGAGGCTTCCGGAGAGGCTTGGGAAACAGTTATGAAGCTTGATGGTAACTACACCCTTGCATATATCGGAATCGGTCGTTCACTTCTCAGACAGAAGCAGTATGAAGAGGCTATGGATTATTTCGATCTTAAGTATGATGCAGATAACTATTCTAAGGCTTTCCAGCAGTACAGAAAGAAATGGGTAGAAAAGAATATTGCGATTATCGTAATCGTGATTTTGGCAGTATTCCTTATCCCTCTTGGAATTGGTAAGATTAGAAGCATTAAGAGAGAGATTGATAAAGAAGAGTTCTTCAATAGATAAAGGATGGATTAGAGTATGTTTGAAGCCTTAAAAAAGAAAGAAACATATAGTAAATATTTCAAAACATTAAAATATTCGCTTTACGTAATTTCCCATCCTTTAGATGGATTTTGGGATTTGACGCATGAAAAGCGTGGAAGCTATGCTGCAGCTAATACAATCTTGATACTTACTGTACTTGCAAGATTGCTCAAGCTCAGATATACAAGCTTTGTAGTTCAGGAACCGGTATATTGGGAGGATATCAATATCTTCGTATATATCGCGAGTATCATTTTCCCTCTTGCCTTGTGGGTAATAGGAAACTGGGGACTTACCACTTTGTTTGATGGTAAAGGACGTCTTGGTCAGGTTTATATCGCAACATGCTACGGCCTTACTCCTTATCCGCTTTTCCAGATTCCTTTGATGATTGCAAGTAACTTCGTAACAATTGAAGAAGCTCAGTTGTTTTCGGTTCTCAGTGTTATCTCACTGATTTACGCAGCAATCCTTATTGTCCTGGGTATGGGCCAGATACATGAGTATTCTTTAGGAAAGAATATTTTGTTTACAGTTGCTACACTGTTCGCAATGCTGGTTATGATTTTCATTTTGATGATTTTCTTCAGTATGATTTCACAGGGTGTTGCTTACTTTATTTCAATAGCTAAGGAATTAATGTTCCGTATGTAAACGGATACTTTTACTAAAAGATAGGAGTAATCATGAGTAGTAATAAAAGGGTATTAACAGAAGCCCAGGTCGAAAAAAGAACTGCGGTTATTGACACTCTCAAAAGCCTAATATTCCCTTGCGTTGTGTGCGCTGTTATTGCAGTGTTCGTGCTCTTCGTTATCAATATTGCTAATGAAGAAGCAGAGCCGGTAGTAGTACAGCCCTATGCATATGCGGGAGATGGCTCAGAGATTATTTTGGAAAATGATGAGCTGATTCTTACTATGGATCCGCTTACAACTGCTTTCACTGTAACACAGAAGAGCAGTGGCAAGGTTTGGACCTCAACTGCAATCGGCGGTGAGAGCGATCCCATCGCTCTTTCAAACGAGAAGAACAGACTTCAGTCAAATCTTCTTCTTACTTATTCTATTGAAACCGGTCTGGATACTACATACGATAGTTTCAGCTATAGTGTTGAAAATGGAATTTACGAGTTGGAAGTGGTTGATAATAAGACCATTAAAGTATATTACTCTTTAGGTAAGGTTGAGAAGGAATACGTAGTTCCTCCCGTACTTACAGCAGAGGATATGGATTATTGGAAATCTCAGATGCCTACTGACAAGAGTGGCGTTGTATCTGAGTACTACAAGAAATATGACATAAATAAGCTTGGCAAAAAGGATAACAAGGAAGAGCTTATTGAGAAGTATCCTATTATTGAAGAGACAGTTATCTATGTTCTCCGTGATACCACAAAGGAACAGATGAAGAAGTCTCTTGAGGAAACCTTTGAAAATGCAGGTTATACCTATGAGGATTACCTTGAGGATAAGGAACTTGATAACGCTGAGAAGACTAGCGACAAGCCTGTATTCAACGTCGAAATGGATCTTACTCTTGACGGATCTGATTTGATTGTTGAGGTTCCTTTCAACTCAATTGAGCATATGAATGATACATATGTTACCAAGATTGCTCTTCTTCCTTATTTTGCAGCTGCTAATACCGATGCAGAGGGATACATTTTGGTTCCCGAAGGCGGCGGTGCTATTATGAATTACAATAACGGCAAGAATTCACAGAACAACTATTATGCTAACGTATATGGTTGGGATATGGACCTTGTAAGAGCAGACGTGGTTCATAACACAAGAGCTTACTTCAATGTATTTGGTCAGGCAACTGAGAATAACTCATATCTGTGCATTATGGAAGACGGTGCAAGCTACGCATCAATTTCTGCAGATATCAGTGGCAGAACCAACAGCTACAACTATGTATATGCAGAGTATTCTATTTCTTCAAGAGAGAAGTACGATATCGGTGAAATTGCTAACTCAGATGTATATGTATACAGAGAAGAGCTTCCTGATGAGAAGATAGTTCAGAGATATAAGTTCATCCAGAGTGATGATTATGTAAAGATGGCTGAAGTATATCGTGAATATCTCAAGGCTGAGTTTGGCAGCTACTTTACACTTAACAACGATGCAAATGTTCCTGTAGCACTCGAGGTTGTAGGTGCGGTTGATAAGGTTAAGCAGATTGTGGGTGTTCCCGTATCAAGACCTTTGGAGCTTACAAACTTCAAGGAAGCACAGGATATGATTATTGATCTTAGTAACAGCGGCGTTAGAAATATGTCGGTTAAGTATACCGGTTGGTGTAACGGCGGTGTTAGCCAGAAGCTTCTTAAGAATATCAGTATTGTAAACGGCCTTGGCGGAAAGAATGGCTTGAAAAAGCTTATTACCACCGGCGCAGCAGCTGATGCGGAGATTTACCTTAATGGTATTACACAGTATGAGCACAGAAGTAATATTTTCAATGGATTCTTCTCATACAGAGACGCAGCAAGATTCCTTACCAAGGAAAGAGCTGAACTTCATCAGTACAGCCATGTTACCTATGCTATGAGAGAGAGCTCAGAGCCTTATTACTTGCTTCATACAGAGCTTGCTAATCAGATGGCTGAGAACCTTCAGAATTATGCTTTGAAGATTGGAGCCGGTGTTGCATTCGAGGATTTAGGAATGGACCTTTCTTCTGACTTCTATCGTAAGAAGATGTACAGCAGAGAAGAGGTTAAGAAGATGCATATTGAAATGCTTAAGGGCATGAAGGATGAAGGCTCAAGCATTATGATTAACATGGGTAATGATTATGCTATCGGATATGCTGATATGGTTACCGGAATGGATCTTAAGGGTAGTGAATATACTATTCTTGATGCAGAGGTTCCTTTCTATCAGTTAGCAGTTCACGGATATGTTAATTACACCGGAGATTCAATCAATGTTTGCGGCAATGAACAGGATGAACTCCTTGCATCTGTAGAGTATGGCGCAGGTCTTTCATTTACTCTTATGGATGAGACACCTTTCACTTTGCAGAAGACTCTTTATACTGAGTACTATGGTGCTGAGTATGATTCTTGGAAGGATAGACTTGTAGAAATCTATACAAGATATAATAGTGAACTCGGTAAAGTATTTAATCAGGAAATGATTAAGCATGAGGTTATCAGCGAGAATGTAAGATGTACTACATATGCAGATGGTACCAGAGTATATGTAAACTACAGTTTCACAGAAGAGTATCATGATCGTGAGGGTGGTACTGTTGCCCCCAGAGATTATAGAGTAGAACACGTTAGATTTTAAGTCATACATAAAGAGGTAATTGTAATGAACAAACGAAAAAAATATGTTGGACTTGAAAAGAGAAAGGCTGTGGCAGGCTACTTGTTTATCGCACCGTTTATATTAGGTTTCCTATTATTTATGGTAAAGCCTTTTATTCAGTCCCTCTATATGAGCTTCTGTGAAGTTGAAGTAGGAGCTGCAAATTTCACGATGCATTTTAATAAGGTTGCGAATTATTACTTTGCATTTAGAACAGATCCTAAGTATGTATCTTTACTTGGTACTGAGATTGCGAGAATGGTTATTTACTCTCTTGCAATTATCGTATTCAGCTTCTTTATTTCACTTATCCTTAATCAGAAGTTTAAGGGTCGTGCACTTGTAAGAGCTGTATTCTTCCTCCCTGTAATTCTTTCATCAGGCGTTATGCTCGGACTTGAGTCTAACAACCAGTTGATTGCTACATTGCAGCAGACAGTAGAAGATACTACAACAGGTATTAGTGTTACCGATGCACTTCAGACAATCCTTAGAACAACTGGTGTTGGTGTTAAGGCATTTGAGAAGGTATTCGAAATTATCGATAATATTTACGATGTAGCACTTGCTTCAGGTATTCAGATTATTATTTTCCTTTCAGGACTTCAGACTATTCCCAAGAGTATGTATGAGGCTGCTGATATTGAGGGATGTACTGCGTGGGAAAGTCTTTGGAAGATCACCTTCCCTTCAATCAGTTCACTGTTCCTTGTTAACTGGATTTATACTGTAGTCGATTTCTGTATGCGTTCAGATAATGAGGTTATTGATAAGATTCAGACAGTTATGATTGAGAACTTGAACTATGGTGCGGCTTCCGCAATGACTTGGATTTACTTCCTGATAGTCATAGCGTTCGTCGGAATAACCGGATTTATAATGTCTAAGGGGGTTTACTATTATGACTAAGAATAATTCGAATATTGTAAAAGTAAGCTTCTGGGAAAGAAACAGAAAGTCTGAAGGATATCTTCTCAAGAAGAAGATTATGGAGATTGCAGTTGTAATCGCAAGATTCATCCTTCTTTTTGGACTTTGCTTCTTGATTCTGCAGCCGATTTTGAATAAAATATCAGTAAGCTTTATGACTGAGGATGATTTGTTCAATCCTATCGTAGTATCAATACCGGTTCACTTTACTACTGATAACTACGTACTTACTGCAGAAATCATGAACTATGGTAAGAGCTTTGTAAATTCACTTGTAATTTCACTTACCATCGCAATTGTACAGATCGCTGTTTGTACTATTGTAGGATACGGCTTTGCAAGATTTAACTTCCCTCTTAAGAAGTTTTGGTTTGCCTGCGTTATGCTTGTAATTCTTATTCCTCCGCAGGTTATTTCAAATTCTTTATATATACACTTTAGATTTTTCGATATCTTTGGTATAATAAAGCTTATTAGAGGTGAAGCACTTAACCTCAGAGGTAATGTACTTCCTTATTACTTAATGAGTCTTGGTTGTATGGGACTGAAGAATGGTTTGTATATCTATATGATCAGACAGTTCTTCAGAAACATTCCTAACGATATGGAAGAGGCTGCATATGTTGACGGTTGCGGTACTTTTAAGACCTTCGTAAGAATTATGCTTCCTGAAGGTAAACCGATTATCACTTCATGTTTCCTTTTCGCATTCGTTTGGCAGTGGACTGATGGCTTCTATTCAAAGATGTTCCTTGGAAGCACATCACTCCTTAGTATGAGCATTGCCAGACTGGTTGACAGTTTGGGTGCATATATTCAGCGTATCATGGGTATTAAGACAACAGTTTCAGTTGCATACTCTAACTGTATTCTTGCTACCGGTACACTGATGCTGGTTGCTCCTGTAATCATTCTTTATCTGTTTGCGCAGAGACAGTTTGTAGAGAGCATCAGCTCTTCCGGTATTAAAATGTAATATCGGAGTTAATATGTATTCGTGCGGTTTCCGGAAAAATTGCGCGGGTATTAAACAATCCAATGGAGGGTACAATTTTTATGAGAAAGAAAATGTCCAAGAAACTGATGGCAGTTGCACTTTCTGCAGGTATGGCACTTAGCCTTGCAGCATGTACACCTGAGCAGCCTGCAGATCCCGTAGATCCTGTAGATCCTGTTAATCCTGTTGATCCCGAGCCTAGCGAGGATAGCAATATCCTTATCGATCCTGCTACCGGCGAAGCTTATGACCTTGGCGGAATGGAAATCATTATCCGTGACTGGTGGTCAAGCGGCGAAGTTGCAGAGGCTACCTCAGATTATGAGGAAGCTCGTAACGAGTGGCGTGAGTGGATTCAGGAGACCTATAACTTCAAGATCAAGGAAATGGCAATTTCTGACTGGGGTTCAGCACCTGATGATTTCATTTCATACGCATCACAGCCTGCTGACGATCAGAACTATGTATTCGTTCTTCGTTCATGCGCATCTACTTGCTCAGCAATGAGCAGTGGTCTTATGTATGACCTTTCTACTCTTGATTGCCTTGACTTCTCTGACGCTAAGTTCCAGAGAAATAAGCTTCATGAGCAGTTCAGCCAGGGTAGCGCAATCTACGCTATGTATGCTGGATACTCAGAGCCTAGAACCGGTGTTTACTTCAACAAGCAGGTTCTTAAGGATGCAGGTGTAGAGGCTGACGATATCTATGATATGCAGGCTAACGGAACCTGGACTTGGGACGCTTTTGATGAGATCATGGGCAAGGTTCAGAGAGATACCAACAACGATGGTATTGATGATGTTTACGGTCTTACTCTTAACGAGGGTGTTATGACCGGAGCAGCTATGTATTCAAACGGTGGTGAAATCATCGGTAAGGATGCTAACGGATATACCTACAGAGTAGAAGATGATTGCACTATGGAAGCTCTTCAGTGGGCTATCGATATGTATAGCAAGTACGATAAGCACGATCCTGAAGGTGTAGCATGGGATTACTACAAGGAAGAGTTCCTTGGTGGTAACGTTGCATTCATGGTAGATGATGAGTACTGTGGCGTTGGCGATAACTTCCTTAAGGATGTAGAGTTCGAAGTTGGTTTCGTTATGTTCCCTAAGGGACCTCAGGCACAGACCTATGTAAACTGCTGGTCAAACAACCCTGCTGTTATCCCTGCAAACTATGATGCAGACAGAGCATGGAAGATCGCTTTCGCATGGAACCTCTACACCACTCAGCCTGAAGGATACGAAGATTACATCGATCTTTCACAGCCTAGAGCAGGTGTATTCGATTCACGTGCGGTAGATGAGACCATCGTTATGATGATGCAGCCTGAGCACGGTATGGTTACTTATGATGGATTCATTCCTAACCTTGATACCGGCGAACCTTTCCTTTGGAAGGTTGGACCTGATGCAGATCTTGCTTCAATCGTAGAAGGCTTCTCAACTTCTTACCAGACTTTAGTTGATGCAGCTAACGGCAAGTAATTTGTTTTTTGGCTAAACACTAAATAACTAAATAATTAAAGCGACGGTGTTTTCCGGCCCGTCGCTTTTTTTTGTTTAAAAATTGATTTTAATTGTAATGGAAGAATTGTTTAATATTGGAATGATTTTGTAATGGTGGATTGATATTATATTAAAGCTTTAGTTTTGACTTATCCTAATATTGGTAAGATATATCGCGAATAAAATGAGCTTATTTCGTAGGTGTAAGCGCTTTAGCAAAATTTGACAGTTTTTGACCAGAATTAACAAATAACCACTATATTTTGATATATGCATTTATTATAATTTGATATTATTGATAATGGTTTGAGCGTGGATTATTATCAAATCGTTGGTTATAACACAAAAAACTGTAAGGTATTTGGAGATATGTCTAAAGAGAAATATGTATTGGGAAAATTGATGGGTATTTCGTCAGCGGCTGTTTTGGCATGCAGTAGTATGCTGCTAAACGGTTGTACCCAAGGTGCTGATGAACCGGTTATTACGATTGAGAATAGCAACGATGCAGTTGTGTACAATTTTATAAATTGCACTAAAGAGGATGTTTATCTTACGACTACAATTCGTTGTACATATAAAAAGAATAGTGAGCAGGAGGTTTATTTTCCTGTAAGTGGAAAGCTTGTTGACAAGGTGTTTGTACAGAAGGGCGACCTTGTACATAAGGGTGACGTTTTGGCGGAGCTTTCTACCGGTAATCTGGAACAGGAAATAGCTCAGCTTGAGTATCGAATCAGGAGAAATGAATTGCTCCTCGGTTATGTTGCCGATAATGAGATTTTAGATGCTCAGTCTATCTGGTTAAATTACAATCTCGGAAAGTATCGAAGTGAGGATGACCGAGAAAATGCTTTGGAAGCCTTGTATGACAGAAATGATTCTACTGAGCAGGGGTATAACGATTCTTTGGAGTTCGACAGATTGAAGCTTCAGCAGCTCAAAAATGAGCTCGCACAGAGCCGTGTATATGCGACTATTGATGGAATGGTTTACAGCGTTTCTGATAATTTAGAGGGTTCAACTTCAAATGTTGAGAAGATAGTTATGACTCTTGTGGATAATGCTGAGGGTTATTTTGAAACCTCTACCAAGGACTATGCTGGTTATTTCAATGAGGGTGAGGTCGTTAATATGAACATTTCCGTAGGCGAAGGTAAGGGCGATTATGAGCTGGTACCCTCTGATATGGAAAATTGGGGTGATACTCAGAAGTTTGTTCTTTATTCGGGAAGTGTTGGTAATCTTGATGCCGGCACGAATGGCAACATTACTGTGGTTTTGGATTACAGAGAAAATGTATTAGCTCTGCCTGCGACCTGCGTGCATGAGGCTAATGGTGAATATTATGTATATGTCCTTAACGAGGATGGAATCCGTGAGGTTAAGTGGGTTGAAGTCGGACTTATGGGTAATACAATGACAGAAATCAAGAGTGGACTTGAAGAAGGCGAGAAGGTTATAAAGCGTTGATGAACATTAATAGAATTTCTAAAAAGTTTATATCAAGTGTTGTAGCATCCGCCTTGGTTGTCGGTTCTGCTTTTGGTCTTACCGGATGTGGCAATGCTGACAGAACCGGCCGCAATATGGAAATCGAACTGATTAATCCTGTCGGTGCGGCTGAGAGCAGTGTGACTGCAGCATACAGAAGTATTTATAATTCAACATCATATTCAGCCCTGGTATTACCCAGGGTAGTTGAGTATGCTTATGACAGTTCTGTGGCATTTTATAAGTATGGGAATATGCCCGGTGAAGCGGTTGAAAGTGGTGACAGCCTTATTCTTGGTGATACAACCAAGCTTGATGAACAGATAAAAAAGCTTCGTGAGAGCATATCCGATATGGAAGAAAACTACAATGAGAAGATTGCAGATTTAACCCAGTCGCTTGCAGAAGCTAAGGCTGATATGGATTATAAAGAGGACATAGTCAATAATCTGAAGAATAATAAGCCTACGAATGATGGTTCAAAGACCGATGATGAGTACAATGCTGAATTGAATAAATGGCAGAAGGATTGTACCACTTGGGATGCTTATTATGGTCAGGCCTATATTCTTGTAGAGAAGTACAATCAATCAATCAAGGAAACCAATGAGCTCTATGAGCTTGATCACAGCTATCAGGTGAGCAGTCTCAATTCTCTTTTGGCAGACAGAAATGAAGTTATACTTGCTACCGATATGGATGGCTACGTAGTGGCTTGTAATGACTATGAGCCGGGTGAATACATAAGCGGAGGCGTTTCTGCTTCTGCAGTCGGTGATTTTGATATCAAGGAAATTAAGTGTGAGTTCATTAACAGCGGTATCATCAATAGAGCCGAAGCTTACTATGCTGTTGTTAATGGTGTGAAATATGATGTTGAATATCAGGCGATTGATACAGAAGAGTATGACAGATTAAAGGAGCTTAACGGAACTGTATACAGCACCTTTATTGTAGATGATCCGGAGAACAATATTAAGATTGGTGATTATGCGGTTATAGTTGTTGTGAATGATGTCAGAGAGGATGTACTTTGCGTCCCCAAGAGTGCAATCAGTACAGATGAATCGGGAAGCTATGTATATAAGTTTAACGGCTCTACCTATGATATCACTTATATCAAAACCGGCATCAGTGACGGAGTATATACAGAGGTCCTTTCGGGGGTTGAAAATGGTGACATTATCAAATCTGCGCTTGTTATTACTGCCGGAAAAAATGAAGCTACTCTTACTTATGGCAGTGTAGGAAGCTCATTCAGCGAGACCGGATATCTGTATTACACAGATACTCAGATTGTTAAGACCGGCATTGAATACGGTATTGTATATCTTGATGAAATCTGTGTTTCACGTTATGAACAGGTAACAAAGGGACAGACACTTATCAAGGTTCATGTAGTGTCAGATACTATTGAAATCGCCAGACAGGAACGTCTGTTACTCAGAGAGAATGAAAATCTCCAGAAGCTTATCGATGAGGACAAGGACAGAGCCGACGATGATAAGAAAAATACCAAGGCTATTGCACAGGCTCAGAAGAGAATAGCAGAGCTTCAGGAGCTCATCGATCATATGAAGTCTGATGGCAGTACAACCGAAATTGTATCGCCGGTAGATGGAATTATTACAGAGGTGCTTTCTGCGAGTGTCGGAGATTTGCTGAATGGTGATAGAAGAATTGCAACCGTTGCAGATCAGAGTCAGTTCTTTATTGCGGTTGATGATTCAAATCATCAGCTCACTTATGGTAATAGCGTAGAGGTATCCTACAGAGATAATGAAGGTAATTCCAGAGTTGCTGAGGGCACAGTGGTTACCATAAACAATATGGCATTAAGCTCTAAATTACAGAATGATTATGCACTGGTTCAGGTCCCTACTGCTGATATTGCATTGATGGCCGGCAGTAACAGAAACAGTGACGGATGGTGGAGCAGACAGTCGTACAATGTGACTGCTACAATCAGAAGTGAAGAGAATGTTCTTCTTATACCCAGAAGTGCAGTTACTGTCGGAGACAGTGCTACATTTGTTACGGTTAAGGATGAGAACGGTACATTGAGAAGAGTCAGCTTTGTTGCAGGCGGATCTGATGCGACAAATTATTGGGCTGCTGAAGGTTTGACAGAGGGAATGGTAGTATGCTGGGAATAATGTTACAAAAAATGTGGCATAAAAAGTGGATGAACTTAAGCCTTTTGCTGGGCTGTATTCTGCTTGTGGCAACAGCAGTATGTTTCCCGCTTTATCAGGATGCCGCTTACGATAGAATGCTTCATGATGAATTCGATCATGAACTTATGTCTTCGGGTGAATGGCCCGCAGAGCTTAATATCATCAGTGTAGCCAGAAAAGACAAGGAAGGTAAGGTAATTAACGGTCTTGAAAAGCTGGTTCCCCAGATTTATTCAAATATGGGCGTTACCGAGAAAGAGACCATTTACTATTATACCTTTGCGCAGAACGGTATTCATTCCACAATGAACCGTCGTGATGCTGATGAGCTGAATATCAATCTTGCCGCAAAGTCAGGCCTGAAGAACCACGTGACAATGCTTAGCGGTGAGATGTTCTCGGATACAGGAATGACTGATGATGGTGAGATTGAAGTAGTAATCAGCCAGTCGGCAATGGTATCCATGGGACTCCTTGTCGGAGAGACTGTAGTATATGATGCACTCAGAGCTCCCGACGGAGGAGAAATCAAGATGCACATCACCGGTGTATATAACGAGGACGGAGATGAGAGCTATTGGCAGGAGGATAACGGATTTTTCGATACTGTCCTTCTGATGGATTTTGATTTGTTCAGAGAGAAGTTTACCGGAACAAACGGCGGAAAATATACTACTACCTGCTATATCACCGCAATGTTTGAATATAAGGATTTAAGCGCTTCAGATGTAAGCAGAGTTCAGAAGTGGACTAAGTATTATGATGAAGAAAGCTCATATGGTCATAATATTTCAACACCGGTATATGCTGAACTGCTTAACAGCTATGAAAATAAATATTCAAGAATTTCTGCAACCCTCGTGATTTTGCAGATTCCTGTACTTATTATGCTGGCTGCGTTCCTTTTGATGATTTCCAGCCAGATGTATGAGATGGAGAGAAATGAAATCTCTGTTATCAAGAGCCGTGGAAGCTCAAGAGCGCAGATTTTCAGAATGTATCTGTATCAGGCAATACTTTTGAATATTGTCGGAACCTTACTTGGATTACCGTTGGGAATGCTTATGAGTAAGCTTCTCGGTTCGACGAGAAACTTCCTTGTATTTGATTTCTCAGAGACCTTGGATGTTAAGTTTACAACTACCGCACTCATTTATCTGGGCGGAGCAGTATTCCTTGGCCTTTTGTGCCTTACCGTTCCTGCGATTAAGCACAGCCGTGTATCGATTGTTAACTTAAAGCAGCAGAAGGCTATGAGAAAGAAAGCACTTTGGGAGAAGCTTTTTGTAGATCTTGTTTTGCTTGCTGTTGCCGGATATGGATTTTATAATTTCCAGCACAATTCAGATAAACTTTCAGAGGCGGTATTAAACGGTAAATCACTTGATCCGCTGCTTTATTTAAGCTCATCACTGATGATTATCGGTGGAGGATTACTGTTCTTAAGATTGCAGCCGTATTTGCTTAAGCTTATCTACAATATCGGTAAGAAGCATTGGAAGCCTGCGAGCTTTGTATCGTTCATGGAAAATGTCAAGAACGGAAGAAAGCAGCAGCTGATTATGCTTTTCCTGATTATGACAGTATCATTGGGTATGTATCATGCGACTGTAGCGAGAACCATTGTTGAGAACGCGGTACAGAATACCAATTATCTTGACGGAGCGGATCTTGTGCTCAAGGAAGTATGGACTGAAATTCAGACACGTGAAGGAAAGCCTACCGGAGAGTATGTGGAGCCCAATACCGACAAGTATATGACTGCTCAGTACATTGAGCGTTATACCAGAGTGTACAATGATAGCAAGGCATATATCAGCACCGGTGGCAACAGTAGAATAGATGTTAATTTGTTGGGAATCCATACCAAGGAATTCGGTGAGATTACTTGGGTGGATATGTATCTTAATAACGAGCACTATTACAATTATCTCAATGAGCTGGCAGCTGCTGAAAATGGTGTGCTGGTATCAGCTAATTTCAGAGATAAGCTTGGTTACAAGGTCGGCGACAGTATCAGCTACTCTAATGCTGCAGGAAAGACTGCAACAGGTGTTATTGTAGATTTTGTCAGCTATTTCCCCGGCTATTCACCGGAAGTGAGAGAGCTTTTGTCTGATGGAACCCTGTCAGTGACTGACAGCTATATGGTAGTTGCCAACTTCGAGTATATGAAAAAGAAGCTGGGCAATACTCCTTACGAGATATGGATTACCACCAAGGAGGGTACTACCGAAGCTGATATCTACAATTGGATTCAGTCTGAAGGAGTCAGACTTACCAAGTATGTCAACCGCGATGTGGATTTGGAAAATGCGGAGAGTGATCCTCTTTTGCAGGGTACTAACGGTATCCTTACATTAGGCTTCGTAGTAACCATTATCCTCTGCGGTGTCGGATATCTTATTTATTGGATTATGTCGATTAGAGAAAGAGAGTTGGTGTTCGGTGTACTCAGAGCATCAGGCTTCCATAAGGGAGAGCTCTTCCAGATGCTTATAAATGAGCAGATATTCTGCGGATTGCTTTCAATTCTGGCCGGATTTGGTATAGGTAAGATTACATCAGTTATGTTTGTACCTATTTTGCAGAAGGCATATTCTTCTACATCACAGGTGCTTCCGATGGAGCTTATAACAAATCCTGCAGATATGCAGAGACTTATCGGTGTAGTAGCAGGTGTTATGTTTGTATGTATTGCCGTACTCACCGGAATGATTCTCAGAATGAATGTTGCCAAGGCTCTTAAGCTTGGTGAGGATTAATGTAAAATATAGATTTTCTATTGTTTGGAGATGACTATGGGCAAGAATGTCATAGAAGTTGATAATGTTTCCAGATGCTTCCAGGTTCCCGGCGGTGAATTTTGGGCTCTGAAAAAAATAAATGCAGCAGTTCCCGAATCTTCATTTGTTATTCTTAAAGGTCGTTCGGGTTCGGGTAAAACTACATTGATGAATATCATCGGAACCCTTGATAAGCCTACTGAGGGTGAAGTGAGAATTGACGGTGAATCTGTTAAGAATCTTTCTGATTACAAGAAAGAAGAGTTAAGACGCACAAAGCTTGGCTTTGTATTCCAGTCAGTATCGCTTATTCCTTCACTCAATGCTTTTCAGAATGTAGAATTCTCGATGAGAATGGCAGGAATCAAGCCGGGACCCGAGAGAGATGCAAGAATCGAGGAATGCCTCAAACTGGTCGGACTCGGCAACCGTATGACTCATATGCCGGCAGAAATGTCCGGTGGTGAGCAGCAAAGAGTAGCTATTGCCAGAGCACTTGCGCACAGACCAAAGCTTATTCTTGCCGATGAGCCCACTGCGGAGCTCGATAGTGCAATGGCTGCCAGAGTAGCGCAGCTGTTTGGTGAGATGAGTAAAAAAGAAGGAATTACAATTCTTATGACTACACACGATGTCGGACTTATGGGTGCGGCAGATTTCCTTATTGAACTTGAAAACGGAGAGAGAATCGATGTCTGAAACAATGATAAAGGCAGACAACCTGGTAAAGATATATAAGACCAAGGAAACAGAAGTACTGGCTCTTCAGGGACTGGACTTGACTGTTGAACAGGGTGAGCTGACAGCTATTATCGGAAACAGTGGTAGCGGTAAGTCTACCTTCCTTAACATGATTGGCGGTCTGGATAAGCCCAGTGCGGGTTCGTTGTTTGTTGCCGGCAGTAATTTATTCACAATGACTGAAAAGCAGCTGGTGTTGTATAAGCGTGATACCGTAGGCTTTGTATGGCAGAATAACGGACGTAATATGCTTCCCTTTTTGTCAGCTCTTGAAAATGTAATGCTTCCCATGCATTTATCAAGCACTCAGAAGAAGCGTGATAAGGCAATGGAGCTGTTAGAGATGGTCGGAATGGCTCACAAGAAGTACAACAGAATGAATATGCTTTCCGGTGGTGAACAGCAAAGAATTGCTATCGCCATTGCCCTTGCAAATTCACCGAAGCTTTTGCTTGCCGATGAGCCTACCGGTAGTGTAGATGTTCGTACAGCAAACTATATTTTTGATGTATTTACAGAGCTTAATAAAAACGGACAGACGATACTTATCGTTACCCATGATACAGCTCTTTCAAAGAAGGTTAGGCGCGTAATTGCAATCAGAGACGGTAAGATAAGCAGTGAGCGTGTACTCAGAGAGGCATATTCAGAGAGACTTCAGGAGACCGATATTGACTGGAGAAATGAGGATACTCAGGATGAGTATGCTGTCCTTGACCGAGTAGGACGACTTCAGTTGCCTCATGAAATGGTAACCAGCCTCGGACTTTCGGACAATAAGGTTAAGGTATTTGTTCGCGATGGTGAGATTGTTATTGCCAAGCCGGACGAAAAATAAGATTTAGTGTTAAATAATACCTAAAATTGATTTGTATATGCTGCGAAATTTGGGTATACTGAATATGATGATGTTCTTATTTTTTAAAGAGGTTTTATGCTCTTTTTCAAGATGAAAAATCATCATCGGCAAGGAGAGGTACAATGGCAAAAGCAAGATTTCATTTACCCGGATTAAGATATAATTATCCGCTCAATATGTTTTGGTTGAGTCTGTTGGATACACATCCGGAGTATTTTTATGAAGGCGTGGAAATTGGTTCATGCTTTGGTGAATTCCCTATTTCACTTTGGAACGGCGGAAGACTTGTAATGCACGATCAGTGTGATGCAGGCTTTATTAAAGCGGTTGTTAAGAATATCAATGCGCATGGCGTACCGGTAAGATATACCTACACCAATCCGCTTATCACAGAGGAGGATTTAGACGATCCTTATTGTAATTTCTGTATGCAGGTTGCGGATAACGGTATGAATGAGGTTATGATTTTCTCACCTATCCTGGAGAAATATCTGAGAGAGAAATATCCTTCATTTAAGTATAACAGCTCTACCTGTAAGGAGATCAAGGATGTTGACCAGCTCAATGATGAGATTGACAAGCCTTACAAGTATGTTGTATTGGATTACAATCTCAACAATAAGTGGGACATTCTTGAAAAGGTAAAGAAGCCTGAAAAGCTTGAGGTGCTGGTAAATACACTCTGTATACCCGGTTGCCCCAGAAGAGGAAAGCACTACGAAAATGTTGGACAGAATGAGCGAATTATTCTGAAGAACAGAACCCTTCCCAAGGATAAGCAGATTCCTATTATTCCTTGGACGTGCGAGTACGGTGATAAGAACTGCATTCATACCATTATGGATTATCCTACGGTTATTAAGCCTGAGGATTGCTATGGTAAGTATATGGATATGGGTATCAATAACTTCAAGATTGAAGGGAGAACCGCTAATCTGTTCTCACTTATTGATACATACTGCATGTACATGATTAAGCCTGAATATTACAACACTACCAGACTTCTTATAATCAATAATCTGCGCGATGCAGGCATTATTACCGTTAACAAACCAAGACCGGGAAAATGGCCTTGATTATAGAGAAAAATACTATTATGGCTTGTTGTTTTGACAAAAGACAACAAGCCATAAGCAATATTGCCATAACAAAACAACAGGCTATAAGATATAAATTATAGGTTTTAAGCTATATTGTTTGTGGCAGTAATGACGGAGGATGCAATGGATAAGTATGTATACTGGCATTTGCCGGGCTTTTGCTACTTAAAGAATCTCAATCAGGTTACCATTAACCTGATGAAAGCCTATCCTGAATGTTTTCATGAGGGCTATAAAATCGGAAGCGTATACGGTACCTTCCCAGGGGCTATTTGGAATGGTGGAAGAACCGTTCTCGGTTTTACACCCAAGGGAGATATCGAGCGTATATTAAAGCTTTACAATTCTAAGGGGGTGCCGGTCAGATTTACCTGGACCAGCCCGCTTATAGAAGAAAAACACCTGAATGATACCTATTGTAATTTGGTTATGCGTCTTGCAGACAATGGTATGAATCAGGTATTGGTAAATACCCCTATTTTGGAGGAGTATTTAAGGGCTAATTATCCTAACTTTAAGTACATATCATCTACCACCAAACGTATTACCACCAAGGAGAGACTGCTTGAGGAGTTAGAGCATGATTATTTCATGGTCGTGTTGGATTATGATATGAATCATGACGAGGATGTACTGAAGTCTCTTGAGCCTATGGCTGAGCGTGTTGAGATTTTGGTTGATGAAATCTGTTTCCCCGGATGTCCCAAGAGAAGTGAGCACTATATGGATGAGTCCAGAAAGCAACTTGAGTATGAGGTGGCAGCACCTTTCCCTTGTCCCAACAAGCAGCATACAAGAAGCTTTGAGGATTGCAAGAAGCGCCCTGCATTTATCTCAAATACAGAGATTAAGGATTATATAGACAGAGGTTTTCAGAATTTCAAGCTGGTGGGAAGAGGACTTCCTCAGCAGATGGTAGAGGACTCATATATCTATTACCTCGTAAAAGAGGACAAGCAGGAATTCATCAGAAATCAGATGCACAAGGCATTTGATGAGATGGCTAAGGCAATGGCTCAGGC
>JAKSRU010000040.1 GCA_024403475.1 Lachnospiraceae bacterium
TATTTAACATAAAAAAGAACCATCCGACGGATGGTTCTTTTATTATGCATATTAGTTTATAGAGATATAGGACAAAAACATCGCCTATTATTTCTGCTCATCAACCGGCAGGAATTAGTACTCCTTGGCCTTCTCTTCGCCATTGAGAACTCTGAGTCCACCCTGTGCAAGAGCAAGGAGCTCATCCTCTCCGGGATATACGGTGAAGGGAGCAATCCAGCCTGCATACTTCTTCATTGCTTCGATTACTTCAGCACCGTATGCGATACCACCGGTAACAATAATCTGGTCAACCTTACCCTCAAGAACACAAGCCATAGAACCCATATCCTTGCATACCTGATAGATGAAAGCAGCCTTTGCATCGATAGCATCCTGATCACCTTCATTAGCACGCTTGGTTACAGTTCTCATATCATTGGTTCCAAGATAAGCATTGAATCCGCCGCCACCAACAATCTTTTTGTATACTTCCTTCTCAGTGTACTGACCTGAGAAGCACATCTTGATAAGAGCTCCTGAAGGAACTGCTCCGGCTCTCTCAGGTGAGAATGCGCCGTCTCCATCAAGTGCATTGAATACATCAACAACCTTACCATTGATATGTGCACCTACAGACACACCACCGCCCATATGAACAACGATGAGTCTGAGAGAATCATAATCCTTGCCGATTTCCTTAGCATAACGCTTTGCTACAGCCTTCTGGTTAAGTGCATGGAATACTGAGGTTCTGGGAAGCTCAGGTACACCTGAATAACGAGCGATAGGCTCAAGCTCATCTACAACAACAGGATCTACGATGAAGGAAGGAATTCCAAGTTCATCACCGATTTCTCTTGCAAGGATACCGCCAAGGTTAGATGCATGCTGTCCCTGCTTACCGATCTTGAGATCGTTGAGAAGTTCATCAGTAACTGCATAGGTACCACCGGGAATAGGCTTAAGCATACCGCCACGACCTACTACCATTCCAAGGCTCTTCATATCAAAATTCTTCTCAGTAAGAAGGTCGGTAATAATCTTCTTTCTGAAGTCTTTCTGGTCAACAATAGTAGCGTACTGTGAAATCTCTTCGGTTGAGTGACGAAGAGTTTCTTCGAAAAGGAGGGTCTCATCCTCAAATACACCAATCTTGGTTGAGGTAGATCCGGGATTGATAATTAAACTTTTAATTGCCATGACTAATCTCCTTTGAATGTATATTTATCATTAAATTACTGATTATTCTTCTGATACTCAGCCACAAGTGCTCCGAGTGCAAGTGAATTAACCTTAACCTCAGCTGAGTCTGATCTTGAGGTAAGGATTACGGGAGCCTTTGTTCCGGTAAGCATATTTCCGTTGATAACATCAGCGGTGTGAACCATTGCCTTGTATACAAGGTTACCTGCATGGATATCAGGGAAAAGAAGAACATCTGCATCACCCTGAATTGCTCTGTCGGTAGCACCCTTGTGCATAGCTGCTTCAGGCTCGATTGCAAGGTCAAGTGAAAGAGGTCCGTCTACGATACATCCGGTAAGCTCGCCTTCCTTGTTCATTCTTGTAAGCTCTGCAGCCTCTACTGTGCAAGGCATCTTAGGATTAACTACTTCTACTGCTGCAAGAGGAGCAACCTTAGGATTCTCAACTCCGCAAGCGCTGGTGATAGGAAGTACGTTCTCGATCATAGCCTTCTTATCCTCAAGTGTAGGATAAGGAATAAATGCTACGTCGGTAAGGAACATAAGATGATCCCAACCCTTAACATCAAATACACATACGTGTGAAAGTGCGCTTCCGGTACGGAGACCAACTTCCTTATTGAGAACACTCTTAAGGAAATCCTTGGTCTGAAGAAGACCCTTCATATACATATCTGCAACGCCGTCACGAACAAGTTTAACTGCGGTAAGAGAAGCTTCAATATCATCCTTAACATCAACGATTTCGAAATCTGAAATATCGGTATTGATTGAAGCTGCAACAGCCTTAATCTTATCCTCATCGCCTACAAGAATTGCAGTTGCAATTCCACGATCCTTTGCCATACGTACAGCTTCGATAACTGCTGAGTCCTGTGCTACTGCAACAGAAACCTTCTTCATCTCAAAATTCTTAACCTTTGCTACAAGTTCTTCAAACGGTCTGCTCATCACAAAATCCCTTTCGTAAATACCTAATTTTTCTTATTTGACACATTCATATGTACATAGACATAAAAAAAGCAAAGTGCCCACATGTAAAAAAGTGTAGCACTCTGCTTTGTAAAAATCAATTCTAAAACAGTAAAATTGATATTAATTTAACAAGTATCCTTCATTGTTCGCATGCATAATCCTTCATTGCGCCCACGCATGGTTACTTTCACTCTTCACCGAGAAGTCCGATGATTTCGTCAGCAGTCTTAACCTTGGCAAAAACAAGCTTCTCCGCTTCGGGCTCATCCGCAGTTTGATCAGGCACGAATATTACTCTACAGCCTGCTGCCGCCGCAGACTTGATACCATTGGGTGCATCCTCAACTGCAAAGCATGCTGCCGGATCAAACTTTAGCTGCTTGCAAGCCTCGATATATACGTCGGGTGAGGGCTTTCCCTCCTTAACGTTCGCCGCACTGCAAATTTTGTCAAAATAATCGCTTATTCCCACCATTTCAAGATATCTTTGAGTTCGTTCTACATCAGTAGCAGTTGCAATTGCGATTGTAATATTTCTCGCACGCAGTTCATCAAGGAGCTGTTTTACTCCGGGCTTTAATATAACGCCTTCATTCTGTATACACTTTTCAAACAGTTCTTTGCGGTAGCTTCTGACCTCATCATAGTCAAAATCTTCTCCAAACCATTCCTTAAGCTTCTTGGGTGCAAAAGGGCGTCCGAGACTTCTAAGTTCAAGTGCCTGCTCGTCAGTCGGATGATATCCGTAATGCTCCAGTGCCTGAGGCCATACTCTGCGATAATACTTTTCGGTATCTATTATTGTTCCGTCCAAATCAAAAATTACTGCTTTGGGTGTTTTTTTCATAAGCACCTTCTTCTTTATTTTTCTTCCCTTATTCACAATAATGATCAGAACAATAATGATTATTACAGCCGCCAATATACTTCCAAAAATAATATATCTTGAGTAGTCAGCTTCGTTTATCACCCTAAACTTACCGGGCGCTGTCGCTTCGAATTCGATGTAGCTTCCAATCACTGTTGTATTTGCCCGAACCCAATTGCCATCTGCATATGTTTCAATGACAATATTCTCGGCTTTATTATCAACGTTTGCCACTCTGACATTAACAGTACCGACATGCTCTGTCAACCCAAGAGCTTTCGCAATTTCAGCTTCATCGGTATATATTACGCTGTAAGTATACTCATTTCCCGTGACAGTAAGTGTAAGCTCGGCTCCGGGAAGGAAGTCTCCTACCAACATTACGCATGGCTTCGAAACCTCTCCAACCGTCACCGACTCGGTGCTCTGTACAGACCCCATCCACTTTTCATAAACCGCTTCTAAGACTGTACTTCCCGATACAAAGCTATAATCATAATCCGGCCATACACCAAAATATCCTTCCTTTTCAGGTACCGCAGGAATCTGCTCAGCCTCTATCGACTCACCGTATGAGGCTGTAATTCTGCCAACCTCTGTACCGTCTGCCATGAACACAATCTTAAACTCTGTAAGTTCGGCAGGTAATCCCGGAAGCTCTCTAAGCTCCGCGTAATCAACAGCTATCGCGCCGTCAGTATAGTTTATTCCGTCAACTCCTCCTATATCAGAGCCTACATAATAGTTGCCTGCAATAACTCCATCAGCATCAAGATAGCCGGCGATTGCTCCTGCTCGCTCTCCCTCATAGGATACGATGCAGAAGGATATACTGTCAGATATATCCATTCCCTTGCCGACAACACCGCCTACATAGCTTTTACCGGATACATTGCCGCACGCATAGCAGTTTATTATGCTACTGTCACATTCTCCTGCCACTCCGCCTATATAGCTTCCCGATTCCGAAAATACATTTCCTGCACAGATATCTGATATGAGTGCACCATACTGAACAAAGCCTGCTATGCCGCCGCAATAATCCTTTTTGGAGGTAACAGTTGCATAGTTGATGCAGTCCTTGATAACCGCCTTGGCAGTTGCACTCACATAAAGGCTCTGATCGCCGGTAAGATTAATATCATCCTCCGGGTTTACATCGTATTCTGTGGCTATCCTTCCGACAACACCGCCCACAGCAGTGTCAGCCTCAACCGAGCCGTAATTCACGCAATCAATCAGTCTTCCGTTATTAGCAATCGGGCTTTCGGCATCATTATCATCATCGTTATTAACATCATTGTTGTTAACATCATCGTTGTTATCATTCGTCGGCAGTTCAACTGAAGTATCGGAAAACTCAATTCCTTCGTATGAAAAAACATCCGCTCTGATAGAAGCTGAAAGGCTCGATATCAATGTAGCCTGGTTGATAATTGCTCTTAAATCTGCAGTCAGCTCATTATTGCCATCACTGATGATATCGCTTAACTCTGCTGAATAATCGGCTATTATATCCATATCCTCAGCAATTGTGATGAGATTATCACCTACGCTATCCAGCTGTTCCCTCATCTCATCTATTGAAGTATTTCCCTCTCCGTCAGGCAGATCCGCAGAAATCTGATTGGCGTCCAGCAAAGCATCCGACATGTTTTCAAGTACAGAAGCTGTCTTGTTGCCATAGTAATCCAAATCATTGGTGGCCTCGTTCATCATCTCAAGCAGCACATTCATCTCCTCATTGAGTCTTCCGAGACCATCAACCATATATTCCATCTGCAGGAAGGGCTCCATCTGCCCCGCTATTCCGCCGACATCTTTTCTTCCGCGTACGCGCCCGTTGTTAACACATTCAGCCACATAGCCCTGAGATATGCGTCCTACTATTCCGCCAATGTTGTAACCCACATGCTCATAGCCGACATAGCCTGCATTAGTACATTTGATAATATTTCCTGAAGATATTCCCGCAATTCCTCCGACATCTGTGAATGCTGCCGCATTAGTCGTCGAATTAAGTTCGGTGATGTTATCTACGGAAATTTCAGTTATATCAACAGTAACCTCACTCTCGGCAGTATTTATCGTGCCCTTGTTGCTGCACTCACTCACACTTCCTTCGTTGTTACCGACAATTCCTCCGACAGAATGCTTTCCGTTTACCGCACACTGTGACTCGCAGCCCATGATCATACCCGTGGGCGCATTATATCCTACAATTCCTCCGACCTCATTTTCACCGGTCACTACACCATATACGCTACAGTCACTGACAGTTCCGTAATTTTCACCGACAATCAATCCCACCTGACCGGCAGAATAATCTGCTGATACATTGCCCTTAACATAAAGCTTTTCTATTCTTCCTCCGTTTTGAAGATATCTGAAAAGACCATATGAGGAACCGGCGCCGCATATATTTACATTATTAATGCTATGACCATCACCGTCGAAAACACCTCCAAAGGTTGGCACGCTTAATGAACTGCTGTCCACTAAATCTATATCTGCAGTCAGCCTTACATACTTATCACGCGACCAGCTGTCATTCATACAGTTTTGAACAAACTGCATCCAATCAGCTTCGCTTGAAATCTCTATTGTTATATAGGTCGTTGTCCCAATTGTTTCTGCTTCATCATTTTTACCGGCTTTATATTCGGAAAAAGAATACTCAGCGTTCCCTTCAGCATAAACCTTAGATAAATATGCCTCGTCTCCTGTATAAGAGATTCCTGAAAACACAATAGTTCCAACTAATAAACCTGTCACAAGAAGGCTTCCGATTTTTTTTGCAATTGATTTATTAAACTTACTGTGCATTTTCATTCACCTCCTTTACAGCTTCCTCCGGCTTGGACTCTATCAGTTCGGGAACCGTTGTCATCGTACTCTCTTCTCTTACGTAATCCTTCGCTCTGACAGTAGCTCCCATTTCACCTTCAATGATACCTGTAAATTCACCGTCAACAACACCATTGACGTATCCTCGAATACGTCCGCTCATCACAACACGTCCCTTAGAAGGAAGCGGTTTTGCAAAGTCTCTCTTGAGTGCGAAGGCCGTCTTTTCGATAATGATATCGCCTATAAGCAGAGTCTGAGGGAGTGCAAAAAGTACGAGTGCAATACTTGTAAGTGTACCTCGTCCGAGTGCCAGACCAATGGCTGCAACTACAGGGTTTGAGGATACTGCACTGATAATGAAGCCTGATGCAACCATCATTGTTCCCGAGGTAACAATAGTCGGGAAACTCTCATTCAAGGTTTCAACAATTGCCTCCTTGATAGGCATATATTTTTTCAGCTCCATATATCTGCTGGTTATTACAATCGCATAGTCGATAGTTGCACCCATCTGAATAGCACTTACTACCAGATAACCCAGGAAATACACCACATCATTCTGCAAATAAGGGATTGAGAAGTTAATCCATATACTTCCCTGAATGGTAACAACCAACAGTACAGGGATTCCGGCTGACTGGAAAGTAAACAAAAGAATAATCATTACAAAAACAGCTGTAAGTACGGTAATAAGCGTATTATCCGTTGCAAATGATGCGCTAAGATCCTTATCACTGGTAGAATTTCCTACCAGATAAACAGACTCAACATCATAGTATTTTGCCACTGTGGCTCTGATGGTTTCCAGTGCTGCATAAGTCTCTTGGCCCTCTACCGGAACATTAAGTTCGAGCACAAATCTTGAATACTCTTCGCCCAGCAACTGGTCTTTCGCAATGCATATGCTTTCGTAAGCATCGTTAATGGTATCCTCTACATCGCCATCAAAGGTGATATTTCCGCTGTCCTTCTGTTCATAGATAAATAAAAACATATCAATGAACGGCACCTCATAGGAGCTGACTCCGTTTACAATAGCACCGTACTGACTGTTCTGAGTCGCATAAGCCGAATAAACCAGATTAGCCACTTCAACATCCAAATCAAACAGCTCTGCAAACTGTCTGGGTGTTAATTTGTCTGTCAGCATATAACCGTCAATGGCCTCGATATTCGCCAGGCCCTGAACCGAATTCACCACATCCAGCTTTTCCAACGCAGATATTGTTTTTGCCTCTTTTTCGTAATCACCGCACGGAACCAATACTGCCAGCTGGTTGACTGAACCAAACTCCCGCTCAACCATATGTGCCGAGAATTTGTTTTCACTCATAGAATTCGATTTCAGCGAACTCATATCATACACATATTCTGTTTTGCTGGACAAAATAAGTCCTGCTACAACACCTGCCACAAGAAGCACAGGCATTACAAATCTGGTTGCAACATCAAACTTACCCACCGGTGTAATCTTAGGCACAAAGTTTTTGTGATGAGTCTTGTCGATTGCTTTTGAAAAGGTAAGAAGCAAACCGGGCATAAGAAAGAATACAGAGAACAGTGAAAGTACTATCGCCTTGGCCAAAATAATACCCATATCGTAGCCGATTCTAAACTGCATAAACATCATTGCTACCATTCCCGAAACAGTAGTCAGTGAGCTTGATGAAATCTCGGGAATGGCCTTGGACAATGCTACTATAACTGCCTCACGCGCATCCTTATCCTCATGCTCCTCCTTAAATCTGTTTGCAAGAATAATTGCGTAGTCAACTGCCAATGCCAACTGAAGAACAACCGCAATTGAATCAGTTACAAAGCTGATTGTACCGAAGAGATAGTTAGTACCCTTATTGAGCAAAGCTGCTGCTCCAAAGGTCATAATATATACCGGAACCTCCGCATAGGTTGTTGATGTAAAAAGCAATACCACAACTACTACAACCGCAACCAACAGCATAATGATAATCATATCGTTGGCCAAATCATCTGCATCGCGCTGCTCCTGGCCAATTTCCGTAGAATAATAAACATCATATTCCGAAAGAGAATCAAGCATGTCATTAAGATATCCGAGAGTTGCATCAGAATTCTTAACATCAGAAAATGTGACGTCAAACTCTGCCTCCATATCATGATAATGCTTATCGCTATCGTCAAAGGTCACCATACTTACGCCTTCACTGTTTTCCAGTTGGGCCGCAATAGTCTCCGCCTCCGAGTAGCTTACATTGCATACTAAAAGCCTCACGCTTCCGTATGTCGTAAATTGCTCATTCATAAGGTCAATTCCCTGTCTGGTCTCGGTCGTGCCGGGCAGATAGGTTGTAAGGTCATTGTTGACATTAACCTTATTCATCATGATTACGCTGTAGACAAGCAAGCCAATAAAAATAAGATAAAATGCTTTTCGCTTGTCAACAATGAATCTTGAGACCTTTATCATAAAGGGCTCATCATTCTTTCCACTCTTTCTAGCCATTTCTTCTTCCTCTTTATTTCGCGTATTTTGTCTCTTCCCCTCAGCTTTTTTCGCACCATTCATGCGAATTTTGTTAAATTGCAAACGAAACCCTGATGGACGACCATCAGGGCTTCAAAAAAGTATTTTATTCTGTAATCTGATTACCTGTATACAGGGTATAATATCTTCCCTTAGCTGCAATCAGTTCATCGTGAGTACCGCGTTCAACAATTCTTCCCTGCTCAAGAACCATGATACAGTCAGAATTCTTAACTGTTGAAAGTCTGTGCGCAATAACAAATGTTGTACGGTTGCTCATAAGTCTGTCCATACCCTCCTGAACAATGCGTTCGGTTCTGGTATCGATAGAGCTTGTAGCCTCATCAAGAATAAGTACCGGAGGATCTGCAATAGCCGCTCTCGCGATAGCAAGTAACTGACGCTGACCCTGGCTTAAGTTAGCACCGTCTCCGGTAAGCATTGTGTCATAGCCTTCCGGAAGCTTCTTTATAAAGCTCTCAGCATTCGCAAGCTTTGCGGCTGCCTTAACCTCTTCATCAGTAGCATCAAGCTTACCAAAACGGATATTTTCTGCAATGGTACCCGTGAAAAGATGTGTATCCTGGAGTACTATTCCAAGCGAACGGCGAAGGTCCGATTTTGCAATCTTATTGACATTGATTCCGTCGTAACGAATCTTACCGTCCTGAATATCATAGAAACGGTTAATAAGATTGGTGATGGTAGTCTTACCTGCACCGGTAGAACCTACAAATGCAATCTTTTGTCCCGGAAGTGCATGAAGCTCAATGTCATGAAGAACCATCTTCTCGGGTACATATCCGAAATCCACCATGTCAAATACAACATCACCCTCAAGTGCTTTGTATTCAACCTCTCCGGTAGCCTGATGTGTATGCTTCCAAGCCCATGTACCGGTGTGCTTATCACATTCGGTAATCTTTCCGTCTTTATCGACTGTCGAATTAACCAGTGTTACATATCCCTCATCAAGCTCAGGCTTTTCATCCATAAGTCTGAAAATTCTGTCTGCACCGGCAAGTGCCATAACAATCGCATTGAACTGCTGTGATACCTGGTTGATAGGCATTGAGAATCCCTTGTTAAGTGAAAGGAATGCCACAAGGTCACCAACAGTGATAGCCCAAAAGCTTGCAGGATTAATCAAAATAGCAAGCGCACCACCGGCAATTGCGCAAAGCACATAGCTTACGTTACCGAGCTGAGCATTAATAGGCATCAAAATATTTACATATGCGTTTGCCTTATCAGCGCTTACAAAGAGCGAATCATTAAGCTCCTTGAACTGAGTCTTGCCTTCTTCTTCATGACAGAATACTTTAACAACCTTCTGTCCGTTAATCATTTCCTCTATAAATCCGTTTACAGCACCGAGTTTTTTCTGCTGCTCAACGAAGTTCTTACCGGAACGACCTGCTATAAATCCGGTTGATGCAACCATTACAACAACCATTACAAGCGTAAGTCCCGTAAGAGGAATACTAAGTGAAATCATTGCAACCAATGTAGATACAATGGTAAAACCTGACTGAATAACCTGAGGAATACTCTGGCTAATCATCTGTCTCATGGTATCAATATCATTAGTGTAGGTCGACATGATATCACCATGAGTATGTGAGTCAAAATAGCTGATAGGAAGCTTTTCCATCTTCTCAAACAGCTCGTTTCTCATATCTCTCAGCGTTCCCTGAGTGATATAAATCATCGTGTACTCTCTGGCAAATCCGGTGATAACTCCCAAAAGATAGAAAATAGCCACCTTGATAATAGCCTGAGTAAGAAGAGTAAAACCTTCATCTATTCCCAGTGTTCCTTCAACCATAGGATCAAGATACTTGTCAATAAGGTCTCCCATAAACAAAGTACCCTGAAGGTTACACAAAACGCCGGCAACAATACAAATAAATACAATAATACAATGAACTAAATATGATTTGAAAACGTAGCCCATAATTCTCTTAAAAATCCCCATAGGATTTTCAAGCTTCGGTCTGGGTCTGCCCATCATTTGTCCAGGTCTTGGCATTTAACCCACCTCCGTTTCATCGAAGTCACCTGAACCACCGGTTTGTGATTCGTACACTTCTCTATATATTTCATTGTTAGCAACAAGATTCTCATGAGTATCGAAGGCATTTATCTTACCATCATCGAGAACGATGATACGGTCAGCCTCCTGAATAGAGCTGATACGCTGAGCAATAATAATCTTGGTAGTACCGGGGATGGCCTCCTTAAATGCCTTTCTGATTCTGGCATCTGTAGCAGTATCAACTGCGCTGGTTGAGTCATCCAAAATCAAAATCTTTGGCTTCTTGAGTAAGGCTCTTGCGATACAAAGTCTCTGCTTCTGTCCACCGGACACATTGGTACCACCCTGCTCGATATGTGTATCATATCCGTCAGGGAAAGATGAAATGAAATCATCTGCGCAAGCCATACGACATGCCTCGCGGCACTCTTCATCGGTAGCATCCTTATTACCCCAACGAAGGTTTTCATATATACTTCCGGAGAAAAGAACATTCTTCTGAAGCACTACAGAAACCTGATTTCTCAATGCTTCAAGATCATATTCCTTTACATTGTGTCCGCCGACAATAACCTCACCCTCATCTGCATCGTAAAGACGGCTAATGAGATTAACAAGACTGGACTTAGATGAACCGGTAGCACCCATGATACCAATTGTTTCGCCGGACTTAATTTCAAGATCGATATCCCTAAGAACAGGTTCTCCACCTTCCTTATGATATGAAAACTCTACATTCTTGAACACAATACTTCCGTCAGCTACTTCCATAACAGGATTTTCCGGATTAGTGATATCAGGTACCTCATTCAACACTTCAGCAACACGTTCCATACTTGCAAAGCTCATTGAAAGCATTACAAATACCATTGCTACCATCATCATACTGAAAAGAATACTCATGCAGTAAGAAAGGAGGCTGGCAAGCTGACCGGTAGTCATACCGTCTATTCCTCCGACAATCATCTTGGAACCGCGCCAGCTGATGATAATAATACAGGTGTATGCAATAAGTGAAAGGATAGGCCAGTTGTAAGCTACTCTTCCCTCTGCCTTGGTAAATATCTTGTAGATTGCATTCGAAGCATTGTGGAATTTCTCGGTTTCCTGCTTCTCGCGAACATATGCTTTAACAACTCTGATTGCTGATACATTTTCCTGAACAGATTCATTCAGTGCATCATACTTGGGGAAAGCCTGTCTGAAGAAAGGCATTGCAGTCATCATGATAGTAAACATAACAATTGCAAGGATACCAAGCGCAATAAGATATATTACCGCAATTCTTGAATTAATTCTAAATGCCAGAATAAGTGCAATAATCATTGTAAGCGGCGCTCTGACAGTGATTCTTAACATCATCTGATATGCCTGCTGAATATTGGTAATATCAGTAGTCATACGTGTAACCAGTCCCGAGGTAGAGAACTTATCAATGTTTGAAAATGAAAAATTCTGGATTGTATTGTACATAGTCTCACGAAGATTACGTGCAAGACCGGTTGATGCCATTGCTCCGAAACGTCCGCCGAGCATACCACCAATAAGTCCTATAAGCGCCATTGCAATCATCAATCCGCCATAAAGCAGAATGTTTTGCATTCTGAGAGACTCATCAGGATTCTTGATACCTCTGTCAATAATCCATCCCATAAAATAAGGAATCAAAAGCTCTGCCACAACCTCAATAATCATTGCTATCGGAGTGATTATCGAAGGAAGTGTATATTGCTTTACTTCCTTTAATATTCTACGAAACATGCCTTACTTCCTTTCTGTAATAATTGTCGTCTAAAAAATAACCTTGGTATATAAAATTCATCAATTCAACATCACCAAGTATTTCTGATTTACATCTTTTCAGGTGCGCTGAAACCGAGAATATCGATTGAGGTCTCAAGGATATCTCTGGTAAGTACTAAAAGTGCAATTAGATTCTGCCTGCGAGCCTCATCAGCCTCACCGAGAATCTGAGTCTCGTGATAGAACTTGTTAAACAGGTTTGCTACATCATATACATATCCGCAGATTTTATGAGGAGCAAGCTCATTAACAGCCTGACTCATCATTTCGCCAAACTGTGCAAGACGCATTCCGAGAGCCTTCTCGAATGGATTACCTGCATTTCCAAGCTCTGCCTTGGTATAATCTCCGCCATTCTCAGTGTACTTATTAAGAATAGACTTGATACGTACAATAGTGTAGAGAAGGTAGGGACCGGTATCTCCCTCAAATGAAGTGAATCTGTCGATGTCAAATACATAATCCTTGGATGCCTGGTTAGAAAGGTCACCATACTTAAGCGCTGAGATAGCTACGATATCTGCAATCTCTCTTGCCTCTTCATCAGTAACAGGACGTCCTTCCTTAATCTTGGTAAACATCTCTTCCTTGGTGTCCGCAATCAAATTCTCAAGACGCATAACACCGCCGTCACGAGTCTTGAAGGGCTTGCCGTCAGCACCATTCATTGTACCGAAGCCCAGGAAGTTGAGCTTGGTCTCGGGCTTTACAAGCTCGGTCTTACGTGCGCAACGGAATACCTGCTCAAAATAAAGCTCCTGACGCTTATCTACAACATATACAATACGATCGGGCTTAATGTCCTCCATACGATACATGATGGTTGCAAGGTCAGTGGTATTGTAAAGAGAAGCTCCGTCACTCTTTAAGATCATGCAGGGAGGAATCTCCTTGGTATCGGTCTCTTCCTTAACATCTACTACTAGAGCTCCTTCACTCTCATGAGCCCAGCCGCCCTTCTTCATGTAATCAACCATTGAGGGGATGAGGTCATGAACACTGCTCTCACCATTCCAAAGTTCAAAGCTTACATTAAGCGAGCCATAATTCTTCTTAAGATCAGTAACCGAAACCTTCATAATGTGGTCCCAGATTGCACGGTATCCGCGCACACCGTCCTGAAGCTTCTTGGTAGCTTCCATTGCAAGTGCCTTGTACTCGGGATCTGCCTTTGACTTAGCACTTGACGCAGGATAAATCTCCTCAAGCTCAGAGATTGTAAAGGGAGCCTCCTCGGGATACTCACCTGTGTATGAATCATCAAAATATACAAGATCAGGCTTTCTCTCCTTGAGTCCCATGATTACAAGACCCATCTGAAGTCCCCAGTCTCCGAGATGAACATCACCAATAACTTCATTACCCGCAAACTTGTATATTCTCTTAACAGCCTCACCGATAACTGCTGAACGAATATGTCCGACATGAAGAGGCTTTGCAACGTTAGCTCCGCCGTAATCGATAACAACCGTCTCCTTGCCTTCAGCTTCAAAGCCAAACTTGTCTGCAGTCTTCATCTCCTTGAGATATGCTGCAAGGAAGCCCTCTGAAAGCTTAAGATTAAGAAATCCCGGCGCTACCGCAGAAACCTCAGAGAATACTTCTCCGCCTTCAAGCGCTGCCGCAATTTCATTCGCTATCATAATAGGAGCCTTGTGATACTGCTTAGCTCCTGCCATTGCTCCGTTACACTGATACTCGCAAAGGTCAGGTCGATTTGAAACAGTAACCTTACCCAGCTCTGCAGAATATCCTGCCTTCTCAAACGCCTTGCCCATCTCTGTTGTGAGCAAATCAAGTAATTTTTTCATATCTGATTCCTCTTATACATCCGTTTTATCAAAACACTAACTAAATAATTATAAAGCAAAATGCGTATCAATTCATCTGAATATTTACTAAAAATGCGAAACCCTAAAGCTTTTTTCATTCACACAATGCTAATAATTCTTCCCCTGATTGTTCAGTTCGCGCAGATTTTGGCTTATTCAGGTTGCACAGGTTTCGAAATTTTCCTTTCGTGCACGTTCTGCCTTACTGTATACACATCCACAAAAATCCTGTCTGTACAAATCATATTCTGCAGACAATTCTATAGAACGCTTATATCCGTTTTTTTTCTTAAAATCTGATGGAAGCCACTTTATTCCATATTCAGCCTGAAGAGCTTCGCCTATCTCATTAAGCTTTGCTGCATTCTTGAGCGGAGAAATAGTAAGTGTGGTAGTTATGTAATCAAAATCACAACCTTCCTTAATCAGCTCGGTGCAGGTATCGAAGGTTTCTCTAAGCCGAAGTTCAAAGCATTTAAAGCATCTCTCTCCTCCCTCCGGCACCATCTCCAATCCCTTGGCCATCGCATAAAAGGATTCAGGATCATATTTACCTTCCACTACCTCTATCTCATAGCCTTCACGTGTACCAACTTTGATTTCAGAATTATATGCAGCAATCAGCCTTTTTTCCTCCTCCACTCTGTGTACATACTCTGATTCAAAAGTGATATTGGGATTGTAATAAAATACTGTAATCCTGAAATGCTTACACAAATATTCAAGACAGTAGCTGCTGCACGGTGCGCAACAGGCGTGCAGAAATAAAGTTGGGATATCCTTCACAGTTTCAGACTGTACGATATCCTTAAATCTGTTATCCTGCTTCTCATGATTTTCAATTATCTTTTCCAGTTCTCGCTGGTAGTTTCTCTTATTATCCATAAATTTTATTATAACAAATGTATAAACAATTTACCATTTGAGCAATCTACTCATAGTAGAAAATCTTGGTAAAATTCGGAAACATAAAAGACTCCGAAACCATTTCTGATTTCGGAGTCTTGAATAATTGTGCTTATAAAACCATTACTGATTATAAGTATACTTCTTATAGTTAGTTCTTCTTAGCCTCAGCCTTTGCCTTCTTAGCAGCAAGTGCCTTCTCGGTAGGCTTTACAAAGATAAGGCATACAAGAAGTGAAAGTGCATAAAGTGCAAGTGTTGCAATAAGAATTCTCTGATATCCGAGAGGGTTTGCAATGTAAGTCTTGCCATGGCTCTCGAAAGTAACAGTATCTCCACCAAACAGCTTAATGATTAAGCCTGCAAGCTGAGGACCTGCAATACCTGCGAATCCCCATGCTGAAAGGGTAATACCGTGAATAGCTGAAATACTTCCCATTCCGTAGTGGTCTGAAAGAAGTGTAGGAACGTTTGAGAAGCCTCCGCCGTATCCTGCATTTACTACGAAAATAAGTGCTACTACAAGGATTGCAAGAACTGAACTCTGTCCCTGATTAACAATACCGTTGGTGATAAGTGCGATAGCGGTAAATACAATTGAAAGAATGAAAATAAGCTTGTAGATAGTATTTCTATCCTTCATGGTATCAGCCCATGCAGAGAAGCCAAGACGTCCGCCTGCATTAAATACAGCTGAAATAGCACCAAGCGTACCTGCAACTCCTACAAAACCTACAGTCATGAAAAGCTGCTTCTCATAAGAGATAATAGCAAGTCCGCAGGTGATGTTGAGGAAGAACATAAGCCAAATACCGATATAGTTGGTAAGGGGCTTAGTCTTAAGTACTTCCATGATAGAAGGCTTCTTCTCTGAGCTTGAAGGCTCATGCCAGCCTGCAGGCTTCTTAAGGAGAAGATGTCCGACAAACATCATTACAAAGTATGCAGCTGCAAGAATGTAGAACATCTTTACAACTCCAACCTTGGGATTCTCCTGCAATGCTTCCATGATAGGAGCTCCGATAGCCTTAGCAGCACCAAAACCTGCTACTGCAAGACCGGTAGCAAGACCCTTACGATCCTGGAACCAAAGCATAAGAGTTTTAACAGGTGAAAGGTAACCGGTACCAAGGCCGATACCCATAACAACACCATAGCAAAGGAAAATACCGATTAGTGCCAGAATACTGGGTGCACCTGCTCCTCCATTGTATGATCTTCCACCGAGCCATACGAAGAAACCGGTACCTGCCATACCTACTGAGAAGCAGATAGTTGCAATAAGTGAAGCCTTATGAATATCCTTCTCAACAAAGTTTCCCAAGAATGCAGCAGACAATCCAAGGAAAAGGATTGCAATACTGAATGCCCAGTTTACGGTTTTTACATCGTAACCGATGTACTGGCTGATACCATTACTTACATAAGACCAGCAGTAAACTGTACCGATACTGCAGTGGAGCAACAATCCGGGGATAGCAGCTCTGAACCATTTGTTCTCACGCCATCCGCCAGTTTTCTTTTCTTCTGACATAATTCTTTCCTCTTTTTCTTTATAATATTTTGGCTGTATCGCCATTAATAAGTTCATATATGCGAAACGGCATACCCTTGAATTATAGTATATGGATAACTATATTTCCATATATGTTTTAACATATTTTTATAAATCTTTTTCAATGTTCATTGTTATGCTTGCATAATTCATTCTGTGCAGAAAGCAGTAACATAAACGGACACAAAATCATAAACGGATATACATATCTCATCTGTACCGTAGGGCCTAAAAGACATGATGCAAAATACAATATTGCAAAAGCCATAACCGGCAGCAGAAGCTTCTTTTTATCCTTAAGCATCGTAATAACTGCAAAAATATATATGTAAAGATATATGCCAGGCATATATAAAAATCTGAGTACCGGATATTTCAAGTATGCATTTTGAGCCGCCCACTCTTCCATTCTCTCATGCAGGCCCGGAAGCTTTGACTGCTCGTGCAAATTGCTGTCATACAGGTAAGTATCCCATCTGGTCTGAACGTATCCCATTCCATCGGTTACCACCTTCTGATTCACAAAGGCATGTGAGGTATCGTTGATATTAACAAATCCGTTTTCAACCGCCACAAACGCATTAATATAATCTCCGGGATGCTCCTTAAGCATCTTCATATAAGCCCGCGCAAAGGCTGCTGTCTTGTAACGGACCACATAAGTATTAGTGTTTCTCTTAACCGGGTCTGAGATATCAGGCTCATACAGCTTGAAGCTCTCATTCAGCAAGAATTCATTAATAAGCGCCATTGTATCGGAATCTAAGGTACCGTCATCCTCCGGCACCACCATACTTCCGCTATGGTATACCGCCGTGCGGGCCATCTGCTGAATCGGAACAGAAAGCATCTCCCTCTTGTCACCGGGAGTAGCATTTGTCAGACTGCCGACAAGCTTTATAACCATCATGGAAATCACAACTGCTGCCAATGTGACAAGGCTTATTGTTGTAATAAATACAGGCTTATCTGTAGCCTTATCTGCCGTTTTCTCTATAGATTCATCTATCTGCTTATCAATAGATTCAGCCCGACGCTTCGCGCCGGCATACAGACACCACTTTATGATGCAAACAATAATCTCAAGCATCATTACTGC
>JAKSRU010000041.1 GCA_024403475.1 Lachnospiraceae bacterium
TTCCTGCTGGTGATCGGACTCGAACCGACACGGGGTTGCCCCCGAGGGATTTTAAGTCCCTTGCGTCTACCATTCCGCCACACCAGCATTTGCCAAACAAACGCCTGACAAAATGAAATTTTAGCATAGGCAAATTAAAATTGCAATATGCTTTTTTAACTTACAATTCACAGCAAATTTCTGCGGTATCCTTGCCCAACACGAGCTTGTTTGAAGCGCCGTCTGCACTTACCTCATACTGACCTCTGTAGCCTGTAAGTGTCACATAACCGTCGGCATCTGTAACAAGCGTTTCGTCAGTCTGCCATCTGCTGTGAGCAAGCTCCTTCATCTTAAGATATGACGGCTTGATACTATTATCCAGTCTTACAAATCCACTGGGGGCCTTAAGCCAAGCACCATCTGCAAAATCCCATCCGGTAACTGCTTCAACAAGAGGTTCCTCAAACAGTCTTACTACCATTTCCTCCCATTCTTTAGCCTGACGCTCTTCTCCTTCCGGAGTTGAAGGCCACTCGTCTACAACCCAGTCATTAAGATCTACAATATGAGCAGGCATTATTTCACCTGATACAAGTGTATTCTCTGTAAAGTGAAGAGGAAGTCCAAATTCAGAAAATCTCTTGAGTACATCCTCAAGCCACTCCATTCCTCTGTATCCTTGATGCTGGTGAGACTGAATACCGATAGTATGAATAGGAGCTCCCGCTTCAAGGCTCTCGCTGATTACCTCTCTGTACTTATCAGACAGATTAAAATCATTGATAAGAAGCTGTGCGTCAGGATTAGCTGCATGTGCTGCATCAAATACTTCCTTGATAAGATTAGTTCTGCCATACGCATTGCAGATTCTGGTAACCGCATTATCATATCTGTCAAACTCAGGCATAATAACTGTCTCATTAATTACATCCCAAATATCAACTGTGCCCTTGAATGCGGTCACATCTCTGTGGATTCTCTCAAGCTGCTTATCCATAATAGTCTTGTTATCATACTGAAGAAGCCAATCAGCACATACAGTATGCCAGCAAAGAGGATGACCCTTCACCTTAGCGCCATGCGCAATTAGATAATCTGCTCCGCGCTTGCGGCTCTCGTACATTATCTCACCTTCTTTAGGCTCATATCCGCCCCAATAGAAAGGAATTGTTGCATAATTGAAGACATCAACCCACTTATCCATTCTGTCCTGGAAAAATGACTTCGCCCTTTCAGCATCTCCATCATAAAATGCAAGTATTCCTTCAGGCAAATCACTGTTAAGCATAATTGCATCAAATCCGCCGCATCCGAAAAGGAACTCATGGCTCTTAAGCTCAAAACGAACCTTTTTTCCTGCCACAGGATTACCCTGCTTATCAACAATCTTTACCCTTGCAGTTGAACATCTGTGTGAAACTAAATCACTCATTTTCATTTACCCCCATAAAAATCATTTATTTACAAAGCTTACGATTAAATCACCACAATTAAATAGCTAAATAATCTATGTCTGTAAAATATCAAAATATTACGTGTTTATACAAAAAAATAAACTATATGATTGAATACATAACACTAAAACGCGTATTCTGTCTTCTTATCATATAGTTTATTTGTGATAATTTATATCAGTATATTACTTACTTTTCCCAATTCATTCCTAAGTGGCAGATTGCAATCATTCCGGGACCTGTATGTGCACCAATAATCGGAGAAAGATATCCGATTCTGATTGTAGCCTCAGGATACAGCTCCTGGATTTTTTGCTTAATCTCAAGAGCTCCTTCGCATGCATCGGCATGAACAATTGAAATAACATCATCCTTGCAGCTTGAATCGTAAGTCTTCTTGAAAAGCTCAATGAGTTCTCCCATAGCGGACTTGCTGCCACGTTTTTTTGCTATGGTAATAAGCTTACCGTTCTCATCAATCTTTAAGATAGGCTTAATATTAAGTGCCGAACCAACAACTGCAGTTGTTGCTGATACTCTTCCGCCGCGCTTAAGATACATAAGGTCTTCTACCATAAACCAGTGACGTATATTTGCAGTGCACTTCAACAAATCATTATAGTTATCTTCAACAGACATTCCCGCCTCAAGATTTCTTGCCGCGCGCTCTGCCAACACACCCATTCCTCCGGTAGCAGCAAGCGTATCAATCGGATAAAAATCTAGCTCAGGATAATCTTCCTTAAGCTCTTCCTTAGCAAGAAGTGCTGACTGATAGGTTGATGAAAGTCCGCTTGATAAGCACAAATACAATACTGAATAGCCTTCCTTAAAATAAGGCTCAAGATATTCTCTGTACATATAAGGTGAAATCTGTGAAGTCTTGGTAAGGTCACCATTTCTCTGACCATTGTAGAAGGCCTTCATAACCTCCTCCGGCTCCACACCACAGCACTTTCTCATCTCTTCTCCGAGTGAATACTCCATCGGAATATAGTGAATATCATGCTCATCGCCGAATTTCTTGTCAATATCTGCTGATGCATCTGCAAAAATCAAATACTTCATTAATTTATCCTTTCGTTACCATACACTTTGCGTATAGTTGTATAATTAAATATACAATTAATTGCTAATGTAAGTCAACTGTTATCCATCTCGGCTTTATGTCTTCTGTTTACCCTTTTATCTACATCTATCGTGCTGGCGCGCTTGATGCTTTGATCACCAAAACGCCCCCTCAGCGAGTCCAATGCATTGTCCAGCTTCTTCATCTTTTCCTTACGCTCATCCACCACAAACGAAAGCTGCTCATAGCCCTCCCTGTCGATATCTGTTAATGCTAATCCAATCAATCTGAGTGGCTCTCCATTCCAGCTTTCAAGAATCAGTTTTTTAGCAACATCATATATTACCTCTGTCACATCTGTACTCTCAGAGAGCTTCTTTTGATGTGACCTGGTCACAAAATCGAGGTTTCTGAAGGTTACGCTCACACATCTGCATTTTGCTTCATCATGTCTCATTCTTGCGGCAACCACATCCGCCTGCGCTAAAAGCATTTTATTTATTTTATCAATAGAATCAAGGTCCTCTTCAACTGTAGTCTCAGCTGAATAACCTTTGGCATCCTCAACCTCTTCGGTTACAGGACTCTCATCGATTCCGTTGGCATACTTGTGCAAATGCTCACCCTGCTTTTCACCCAAAAGCATCTTTATAAATGAAATATCAGCATTAGCCAAATCTCCAATAGTTTTAATATCAGCTGCCAGCAGCTTAGACGCAGACGATTTACCGCAGGTGAACAAATCACCCACCGGCAGCGGCCACATCTTAGTCGGTATCTCTTCCGGGAAAAGTGTGTGCACCTTATCAGGCTTTTCGAAATCGCTTGCCATCTTTGCACAAACCTTATTGCATGCAACACCTACATTTACTGTAAAGCCTAATTCATCTCTTATTCTGTCCTTTATCTCATATGCAGTTTTTATCGGGTCCGGATATATATATTTCATTCCGGACATATCTATAAATACCTCATCAATAGAAAATGATTCCATTGAAGGTGTATATTCCTTGCATATCTTTTTAAAGGCCTTAGAATTTTTAACGTATAGAGAAAAATCAGGGGCAACACTCACCAGCCCGGGGCATTTTCTAACTGCAGTAGCCATAGGTTCCCCGGTGGTAATTCCATACTTTTTAGCCGGTATAGACTTTGCCACTACTATACCCGTTCTTTTCTTTGGATCACCACCTATAACCGACGGAATGAGTCTTAAATCCGGCTCTCCGTTGGCTACACGCCTTGCAGCCTCCCAGGAAAGGAATGCACTATTAACATCAATATGAAAAACTAATCTGTCCATACTCACATAAAAAACGGCAGGGAACAATTCCCTGCCGCATAAATTATCAATTAAGCATTTGCCATATCACAGAGTTCATCAAGCATCTTGGGAAGCTCTGTACCCATATTCTCATCAGAGAACTGACAGGTTCCAACCTTCTTGTGGCCACCTCCGCCATACTTAAGCATGAGGCTTCCTACATTTACATTTGAGGTCTTGTTGAGGATGCTGTAACCTACAGCAGCACTACATCCCTGACCGCCCTTACCGCTTACAATCCAAGCAGAAATATTCTGTTCGGGATACATTGAATAAATCATGAAGCGGTTGCCGGTATAAATAGGTTCAACACCACGAAGATCAGAGATAATTACATTACCCTCTGTACGGGTATGCTCCTTAACCATCTCCTTGAACTTAGCAGTCTGCTCCATGTAAACTTCAATACGCTCCTTAACATCAGACATGTTAAGAATCTCTTCTGTTGAATTTTTGCTGCAAGCTACAAGAAGCTTTTCCATAAGCTGATAGTTAGAAATAGTAAACTGTCTCCAGCGTCCGAGACCGGTTCTGGGATCCATAAGGAATCCGATAAGAATCCATCCGGTAGGATTCATAATCTCATCATAGGTAAGATTTCCTGAATCAACCTTGTCAACAGCAACCATAATCTCATCATACTGAGGGAATCTCTCCTTGCCACCGTAGTACTCATAAATAATTCTTGCGCAAGAAGGAGTTACACGGCTTTCACCCTTATACTTTCCGGCAAGCTCCTGACGCTCAAACTCACTTGAGTGATGATCGAACCAAAGTCCGCAGCCCTCTACATAAGGAACATTTGCAAGGCAGTCATTTTCATTAATCTCTACAAGTCCATCCTGTAAATCCTTGGGATGGGCGAATTTCCAATTATCAATTACGCCTGCTTCAAGAAGCAATGCGCCACATACAAGTCCGTCAAAATCAGAACGTGTTACAAGTCTCAAAGTAAAATCTCCTTTCGTTGTACAACCTGTTCATATATATAAATAATTTATCATATTTTTTGATAATAATCTACATAAATCTTATTTATTACGCGAAGTTGTAAGCAATACTCCCTGAGTTATCATACATACGATTCCAAGTACCAGGAAAATCATTCCGGGAATCAAAATATGCATAGCAAGGCTGGTCACATAATTGTTGATTATCGCAGATACCACACCGGTCGAAGAGCTTACTCCATTATCTGCAAGTACTATATCGATAGCTCCCATCAGTAGCTTAGGCGCAAATCTGACAACGAAACCTACTATCAAAGTAAAAACACCATTTACGAGAAAAGCAATACCGTTGGTTCTAAAGCCTGTGGGCAGCTTAAACATGTTCAAAAGCATTATTCCGATTACACAGAGAATACCTCCGCCAAGGCAACCGTAAACAATAGTGTTTGCTACTGTACTGTATAAAAATGACATACTGTAACCGTACTCATTTTCCTGCATGATACCGCCTTCTGTTTCAATTTCAGAGACCTTATCATGGATTTCATCGATAAGCTCGTCACTTATCTCGTATCCGCTGACTTCTTCAATAGTATCCTTATTGTTTTCAATCAAATCCTCTACATCATCGGCAAGCTTATCGGAATCCAAATTACCGGTAATCACTCCACCTATCAGATCACCGGATACATTACCGATATCCTCCCTAAACTGAGGATCATCCAGGATTTCCTCAACATTCTCTTTGGAAATATCGTAGTTAAATTCCTCTCTTGCGGTATCGGAAATCACAACAGCCATAGCCTCTGACACAGTGCTGTTTTCATCTACACCATCAATGTTCATTCCTTCAGCAATTGTACCCACCTCTACATCCAGAATATTCATATTGGAAAATACTTCTTCGAAAATATTCTGACTCATTGATGCTCTTATTGTGTCCAAATAAACAAAGCAAGAAAAAAATACAACAGAAAGAATCGCAAGAAAAATAGAAAAAATAATTCTTAACGGCTTAATATCTCGATGTTTCACGTTACTTGTCCCTCATAATCAAAAATATAGTGCATTATTATATGCAGTAGGCATATTATCAGCAAGCAAATGTCCGTCGTTAGCCATAGTCAGCATCATCGGAGCTACATACTCACTGTCTTCTCCAAACTCAATTACCGTTAATCCGGTATGACCGAAATTCATCTTAAGGCATACCTGCGGAAAAGGAATATCCAATACTGCAGATAGGAAATTTGTTCCAAAACCATGATGTGCAAAAAGAGCAACTCTTCTCTCATCCTTATTGCTTGCTTTCTTTACACTCGGGTCATACTCAAATTTCTTATCTGTTGGCACAAATCCGAGATTTTTATACATTCCCCGGTCTTCGTCCCATATATATCCAAACGTTTCAAGAAACTCCCTTGTCTGCTTTTTAATTCTCAAATGTCCCTGCGCAAACTTAGTATCCTTAAGCTTAGGATGCTCGTACCACTCCGCACCCAGTCTTCTGATTTCAGCTGAAGTCAAAAGTTCCTTCATCTCAGGCAGCGCAAATCCCCACGCTCTTCCACCGTCCGGGGTTGGAAGTGACTGTTCTTCATATGCATAAGACTCGTTAGTCCAATCAAGAATAACCGGCTCCTTCTTGGTCATCTCCGCAGTAGGCTGCATAGTTTCTATTGCTCTATTTGAGCTTGAAACATATATCTCATCAATACCGTATCTGGCCAATCTTCTGGCCAAACTCTCCGCCTGCCTTTTTCCTAACGCTGTAAGCGCATCCGGATTGTATGTAGGGTCCCCATGTCTTACAAAAAATAAAAGCATATACGCACATCCCCCATCATATGTCTGTTACTACCGCCAAAAAGTTTCTTACCAATGTACAAATTATAACGACTTATCACTACTCCAAAATATGTTTTCTTACCACTGTTCAAGATTAAAATCTCCGGCCAATGACTGAATTTCCTTATCAGCCTTAGCCATCAGCTCTGCACAGTGCCTTAACTTCTTCTGATCCTTCTCCGAAAACTCTCTGTCCTTTTTGTATCTGAGCTGATGCTCGGTACTTGCCCAGAAATCCATAGCAATTGTTCTGATTTGAATCTCTACCGGCACGTCTTCAACTGTATTTGAGAAGCTGACTCTGACTGTAGCTATAAGATGGAGACTTCGATATCCGTTCTCTTTGGGTTCTCGGATATAATCCTTAACCTCCATAATCTCTATATCAGGCTGTCTTGCCAACATCTGAGCTACATAATACACATCCTGAATAAACGGGCAAATAACTCTTACACCTGCAATATCATGAATATTTGCCAGCAAAGCACTCACAGTAAAAGGAAGACCTTTTTTCTGCATTTTATAAACGATGCTTTCCTTGGATTTGATTCGACTGCAAATAGATGAAATCGGATTCCTGTCATTACTGAACTGAAATTCGCCCTTAAGTATGTTCAGCTTGGCAGTAATCTGCTGAATCGCTGCCTCATGAATATACATCAGCTGTCTGTACTGACGATCCATATCCAAATAATCAACAGTCTGCGGTAAGAATTCAGGGTGAGTGAAATCAGGATGGGTAAACTCCTCAGTTCCTGCTTCCACATCAATCTGTGTGTCCGTTATTTGAACCACTTCAGTTTTTTCCTGATGTATTATTTTTTCGACCATAAGCACTACCTTTAGTCATTCGTAACTGTCACGAAATAACTATTCACCTGCAAATTCTGACTTATTTCTGCGTTCCAACGCAACCAAAAAATGTGATATCTCATTCCATGCAGCCTTGGATTCCTCCATCATATGTCCTGCAACCTGGAATACATGAAACATCTCATTATAAACTGTCAACTTAGCTTCAACGCCCTGTTCCTTAGCCTTTCTAACTGCCATCTCGGAATCCGAAAACAACATCTCCCTCTCGCCAACCTGTACAAGCATCGGCGGAAAGCCTTCAAAGCTTCCGAACAAAGGCGATATATAAGGATTCTTCGGATCATTTTCACCGATGTAAGGATTGTTATAAATCAGGCTGTCTCTGGAGCCTCCGAATACAGGGTCATCATCATAATGATCATCATACGAAGGACCGCTTGCTGTCACATCCGTCCAAGGCGACATAGCAACTATACCTGCGGGGAGCGGCATTCCATGATCACGCAAATATGCCACCAGACACATTGACAGTCCGCCGCCCGCCGAATCACCGGCAATAACTATATGATTAGGCTCATAGGCTGCATCCAATATCCACTGATATGCTCTGACTGCATCCTCCAAAGCCGCCGGATGCGGATTATCGGGTGCTACCCTGTAATCAATCGACAAAACCTGCAAACCTCTGCCTGCCTCGGCATAATAGCCTGCCATATTGTGATAATGCTTCTTAAAAGCATTAACATATCCGCCTCCGTGAAGCTGAAGTACAATCCAATCCTCTGATTCGGGCAGCAAAAAATTTTTCTTCTGGAGCTCTACCTCAGTACGCTTGTAGGACAAAAGCTGCGCAGGTATATCATCAATCCAAATTCGCTTGACATCCATATAATCAGGATATTTCACAACCTTGTCGATTTCACTTACATTTCTGCGATTCTCAACAAGCACCTTCTTCAACAGGTTTTCCTTGTTGAAAAGAGCTACCATTTTATTAAGGTTTTTAGCATTTTTAATCTTGGGAATTACAGATCTAACTATATGTACTTTCTTTTCGTCTTCAGCCATCTATCCTACTCCAAAATTAAAAATGAAATCTTCTGTGTAATTCGCTGTGAGCCTGCTTATCTCCGACTACAATCAGACCGCCGAGGAATACTGCGGTTACAGCTACTGCAATAATCGCATACAAGGGGAATTTATCTCCAAATATGAAACAAAGCACCATACATATGATACTGTCAAACAATATCCATATAATCGAATACAGATACTCAACCCATACCGTGTAATTGACAATAATCAATACCAGCATAGCTATATCTACTCCGACAACAACTCCCGGCAAGCCATAATGTAATGACCATTCCTTGAAATCAAACATCGAATCAATTACCAGCAGCAGAACCTGCGCCAAAATTAATTCAACTACAATCTTTCTCTGTAGACTCTTATTAAGGCTGGTACTGTAAATCAGTGAAAAACAACCGAAGGCCAAGCCTGCAGCAGCCAAGATAGCATACTTCAAATCAAGTCCGATTTTCAGACTTACCAAAACCACAATAAGTTCTGCCACAATAGCTGAAAAAACAGTAATTCTTGTGGCAAATTTCAATTTTTTAACTGTGTGCTTGTAATGCGGATACATAACCGATCTGCTTGGACCCTCAAGAGCGTTATCTCTTGATAATACCCTCTTGCAAAGAGGACATACAGCCGCTTCGTCCCTCACCTCTATATTGCACTTTACACATTTATTCATAGACAACACCATTGGTCTCTATTGCAACATTGAGACCATCCTCTGCAAGACGTCTGAAGAATACCTTCTGAATATTAGTTTCTTCAATGGCACTGCTGAAGCTGAGTACCAATGTATCATTATAGGTGCAGATTGCGCCTTTTATATTCTGTCCCTTCGACATACACAATGCGATATGGAACATATCAATGTAATCCTTGTAAATATCGTCAACCTTGAATACTCCCATATTTGTCACTGTGGAAGTATTAGCCTTGGCAGATTTCCAATAGATGGAATTGATAGCTATATCCTTTACAAAAACCGGAACCATTCTGAGCGCAAGATTTTTCTCATTTGAAACATTGTATGAGAATCTTTTCTCCAAATTCTCCTTGGTAACCTGCTCCTTAAGGCTGGCTGCACATTCCTGCAAAACCTCCTCGAAGGTATAGCTTTCCTTCACAGGCAGGAACGAACACGATACCACTACAAAGAAATTACGCATAGTCTCTGAATCAAAATAATTGCGAAGATTAACCGGTACCGCTATTGCAATGGCCTTCTTGGAAGGCATTCCCTTAAGTACCTCCTTGTATATAGCCCATACAAAGCATCCGATGAGATACTGGTTAATAGTAACTCCGTATTTTGCAGCAACCGGCTTAATTTCGGGTATATTAATATAACCATGCATCAGGCTGATAAAAGCCTTAGGAAGCATAGTTCCTTTGATAAGAACTGCAGGAGCTGCTCTGTACGGCTTCTTAGCGCTCTTTTTGTAGTTCTTTAAATATGCATCTTCTCTGTCCAGTGAAGTATTTTCCGAAAGTCCGTCATTTATCCCTGCAAAATCAGCGGGATATTTTAATCTGAGATACTGATAAGTAATCTCTTTTAGAAACTGAAGTGAACCGTTTCCATCGGCAATAGCATGGAATACCTCTAAATTGATTCTCTTCTTGTAATAAGAAACTCTGCACAAATATCCGTTGTTATCAAGCTGGTTGATAAACTGGCAGGGATAGGTAGACTCCTCTTGAATCTGAGGAAAAGGTCTTCTGTTCTCTTCAAAATAGTACCAAAAGATACCCTTTTTAAGCTTATATCTGTACATGTCAAAATGAGGAAGCACCAACTCAACAGCCCTCTGAAGCAGATTTCTGTCGATGTCTTCCTTAAGTGTTACCGACATACGGTATACATTTGACATACTTTCACTTGTAATAACAGGGAACAGATTGGCTGTGTTGTCCAATCTGTCCCACATAAGATGATTCTTTCTCATATAGCAACAAAACAACTCTCATAAATCAAAACTTGAAATTATTATATCAGTTAATGGGCTGTTTTTGTCATTTTTTATATAAATTCTCAATTTTTTTATTAATTTTTTACTTTTGATGTCTTGAAGCAAAATCTCTTCTGATATCATCAAGAGCCTCCTCAGAATTCAGGCATACCTTCATTGCTTCTACACACGGAGCCTGCCTTGCCATTGATACTGCCTTGCTGAGTACATTGTAATTAAGAGCAGTTCCGGCTCCGTCACACTCGTAATTTACGGCGTGATGCTTATTTATTCCGAATCTTCCCGCAACCTCTACCGCATCTATATTGGCTCCGAGGAAAATAAACTCCCAACCGTGCTTCTCCTTCTGACGCTCAACCTTTTCTTTAATCTTTTTATAGCTGTATCGTGTGCTCGAATTCTCCATTCCGTCAGTAGTGATGATAAAAATAGTTTTCTCCGGAACATCTTCCTTTCTGGCATACTTATGTACATTACTGATATGATGAATGGCATCACCTATAGCATCCAGCAAGGCAGTGCAGCCACCTACAAAATAGTCCTTTTCAGTCATTTTCTCAATTTTATCAATTGATACTCGGTCATGAACTACATTGTTATGATCACTGAACAGTACGGTTGATACGTATGCTTCACCCTCTTCTTTTTTTTGCTTTTCAATAAATGAATTGAAGCCTCCGATAGTATCAGCCTCAAGTCCGCTCATAGAACCGCTCTTGTCCATAATAAATACGATTTCAGTTAATCCCTTTTTCATGTGTTTATCCTCATCTTTCTTATTAATGTGGCATCTTAATATTTATAAGTGATGCCTGTTTGTTTTCTGATGAGCTGATAATAACATTAAGGGATTAAAAAAAGGTCGCCTCACGGGCGACCCTTAAATTTACACATCTATAAAGCTTGGCAATCCATGCTCTTCAAGCTGAATTGCAATTTCCACTATGTCAAAAATTTCATTTTCGATAAAGAATTCAAAAATCAAATCATATAATTCACATGGTGAAAAGGTATATCCTGCTCTGGATAACAAATCCTTACTGTCATCTATATTCAGCCTTGCTCCTACACAAAGGCGAAGCGCAATCTCCTTGCTGGGATGATATTCCGGATTGGTCTTGATTTTGCTGAAAAGCTTCTTGGTTACAACTGAATTAGTATATACCTCAAAAGGAGTCATCCCCCTGGATTCAATCAAATACATCAAATAATCCGAAAAGCTGTCCTTAATATGCTTAAGTCTTGTATTAAGCTTTTCTTCAAGCTCATAGAAGGAATCATCATCATTGGGATCAAACTCCACACGCGAAAGTTCTAATTTATCCTCTAAAGTATCCTCATTTGCTTCACGATAAGGCTGAGACCTTGCACCGCTCTTGCTGGGAGCTGATAACATTCTCGTAAAAAGATTATCAGACTTTTTCTTGGATACAGCTTCTACAGCCCTGCTTTCACGGGCCATAACCGGCATTGGCATAGGCATCGGTTCAGGGATATTTGCCGGGATACTTGCCTCAATATTTCTATAACCGTATTCTGCGGCCATCCTTTCAGCTACATAATGGTTCTCAATGAACGATTCCAGGTTCGGCTTATATTTCCGACCTTCATCTGTCGCATTTTTATCAAAAACCACCAGGTAAACCAGCATATCACGCTCTGCGAGAAAAGAATTAATCTCCTCTATTGCAATACTCATTCCCTGCTCAATAGGATATCCAAAGCTGCCTGTAGCTATAATCGGGAAAGCGATAGACTTAATATCAAGCGCCGCAGCCATATGAAGGCTTTTAGTATAGCAGGCTCTGAGTTTATCCTCTTCACCAGACCTTCCATCTATATAAAGAGGACTAACCGCATGAATAATCTTTTTAAAGGGAAGTCTGTAAGCATCTGTAACAAATACTTCCCCTTCTTCCACTCTGCCTATTTTACGGCGAGCTTCCAAAAGCTGCTCTGCACCTGCTGCTTCATAAACCGCACTATCAACACCTGATGAATAAACCGGCTCACTGTTTGCTGTATTAACAATAGCTTCACATTCCATTTTTATCAGGTCGTTTCTGACGATTTTAAGCATTCTTTGCTCCCTTCTCGGCTTCATATTCAGCAATAACCTTCTCAAGCAAATCACAGGCTGTCTCAATAGTCTTGAGACATCTGTATTCAGGCTTAAAGGATTGAGGCTTTATATCCTTGCAAAGTATAGATGAATACTCATTATTAAAGCTCTTAATAAGCTTATTTACAACAGGTCTGATATCCTCACTCTCATGAGCCTTGGCCTCAACATATTTCATCGAAAGAATGCTTGCTCCCGCTAATACGGCTCCACAGGTGCTACCGGTCTGAATTCCGGCACCGTATGCAGCAACCATTATCATATCTCTGTCATGGAGTCCGAGATTGTAGTAATCATTACCCGCACGAAGTATGGTCTCTGCGCAATTATAATTTCCTTCAAAATAGTATTTTCCAAGTAAATCCTTTAACATATAATTTCCTCCTTATAATCCGCTTGCCTCAGTCAAGGTTATACCGTTACCGGAAGGTCCGAGCGGTATCTGATGATCCAAGCCTATAAATTTACCATTCTCCTGCCACAGAACTTCCTTCACGAAATTATATTTTTCTGTATCCCAGGTGGTAAAGTCATCAAGCACCAATCCGCCGGTATCACCTGAATTGGCATTAAAGCACCAAAAAGTATGATTCAGATGATAGGTCTTTATAAGTGTTCTCATATGAGTCATCCAAGTGATGTTAGGTTCACTCATATATCCTCCCCACTCACCGATAAGCAGAGGCGCAATTCCGTCATTATAAATATAAAACCAGTTGTCATTCCAACAATCCTTCATCAAGGAATTGTAATTATAGCCGGAATAAAACCAGGGCTGCTGGTATACTGTCGGGCCATAATCATGAGGCGAATATACGAGCTTATCCTGATATCTGCCAAGCTCAATCGGATAGTCAGCTACTCCGCGAAGATTTCCGCCCCACCAGTTAAAGTAATAATCATCGTCGTCCGTAGAATGATAATCACCGTTGGTTCTGATATTGGTAGGATATATTTCCGTGCCCTCAACCATAATCAGTACATTAGGATTTACATTAAGCACCTTAAGAGCTGTTGTTTCAGCAACATACTTCCAATTGTTTGCAGCGGTTGAATCATTCCATATAGCTGCCGCAGTACCCTCATAGGGCTTACCATGGGGTTCATTCTTTAAGTCATACGCAATAATAGTATCATCATTTTTATAGCGCTCTGCCATCCATACAAGCGCTTCCTGATACTGTGCTGTAGTAATCTTGCTTGTAGTCCACATATTAATATTATGACCTGATGCATCAGTCTCTGCACTATGAATATCAATCATAATCTTAAGACCACTTGCCCTACACTGTCCGACCACATAGTCCCATATCTCAAGGCTGTCCATTCCTACCAGATAACTGTTAGTAGCCTGGTTGAAATTAGCACTTGGTGCCTGTCCTGCCTTCCACTGCAATATAAGCTCTGCTGAAATCGGTACACGTATCAGATTAAAACCATGATCCGCAATAGCCTGAATTGAAGTATTCAAATCACTGTTCCACAGTCCGTCAAACAGATTTGTACCTGTGTTATATCCAAACCAGTTTACTCCTGTGAGCCATACCTTCTTACCGGTAGAATCAACGATATCAGTACCCTTTACACTAAGCCAGTCATCAGTAGTAGGCGCAGGTACTTCAAGCGCATTAGCCGCCACAGTAGGCTGTCCGCCTGCATTACCGTTATTTCCGTTATTGCCACCATTGTTATTTCCGGTAGCTGCGGTACCTGCAGTATATGTATTTTGAGATACAAGGGTATAAGAAAGCTCTGCCTGAGCCTTAGTAGCTATAAATCCGATTTCAACCTTACCGCCTGCACTTACCACCTGTGTATAGTCAGCCGGACTAATTGTCAACACACCGTCAGCAACAGAATAATCACCGCCCCAGAGATTATCTACCGATGCACCTTCACCGATATTTATCTCAAGAGTCCATCCGTCTACCGTAAGTGATGAACCGTTGACCAGATAAACTGAATACTGTCCGCTGTCTCCCCAGCTTCCGGTCTGACTTATCTGAGCATAAAAATCGTCCGGAGTAATCTCATTTGAGAAATCGCTCTGATTACTATCCGCAGAAGTACCACCATCTGTCTGCGAATTGCTGTCATTTACAGAACTGCTGCCGGAATTCTGATTGGTATTATCCGTGTTTGTCTGATTATCAAGGCCATCATTTGTTACCTGCGCATTTTCTGTTCCTGCCTCTGCGCCGTTCGAATTTTTAGCGTTATAATCCTTAATCACATAGAAAGCTACATTACCGCCAACGATTATAATTATGGCAAGTATTATGAGCAGTATCTTAATCGGTTTTTTCATCTTAATCTCCAACTGAATAAATCTATATAAACGACCTTCCACACAAAAAGGACGCCTCAAGCGTCCTTTTAATAATAACACATTATCAGATTATCTCATATTGAAAATACTCATATTTGAGATTACTTCCCTCTATTATTTCAGCAGGAAGCAATGCTCTTGCCACAAGCTTTATATCATCGGATTCAATATCTGTTCTCTTAAGATTTGCATAGTCGCCGTCTATGCTGACTACAACGTAATACCAGGTCTCCATGATTTCTCCTTACTATCTCCATCTATTTCATATAACTTATCTGTCTCATATAACTTATCTATCTCATATAACTTATCTGTCTCATATCACTTATCTGCTATATTCACTTATACGGTTATATACCCAAGCTCGCAGATTGATATCAACAATTCCTGTTCCGCAATACTGGCAGGTCTTTGCTCCGAGCATTTTAAGAGGAGCACCGCAATTTGGACAATTGATACCCAGAGCATTAGAACCGCTCTGCTCAACAATTTCTCTGTCCTGCACATAAATCAAATCGATATTAAATCTGGTCTGATGCTTTGAGGTCTTGCTGCCGGAGATAAGGCTTCCCGCAGTATCGGTAATATAATCATAATACTCAACCGCCAATTCGAAGGTAATAACACATCTGCCGGCTGTCTTGTTATAATTTTTGATCTCTATCTGATGAATCTTAACGCTGTCAAAATGTCTAGAACGTCTGTTATTATTCAGTTCATAGATAAAATCTCTTGCATCCTGCTTTACTTCATCACCGACATCGGTAAGAATACTGACATCCTTCTGTTCAATAGCCTGAAGATATGATTTAAGCACATTCTTGGTGCGCTCTCTCATCTCATCATACTCAAAATCAGGGAAATCTCTGGTGATACGAGGAAGCATAAGTGAGGTCATACCGGATACAGACTTAGGCTGCTCCTCCAATGACTCCTTTACAGCCTGATGCATAATGTCGCCCATATCGATTTCGCCTCTTCTGATAGGGCCTGCAACAGTCTTAACAATTTGTGCCGTCACAGAATCATTTATAGTTCTTCGTATTTTTCTCTTTAATCTTTTCACGCCTCTGACAGCCGCCGAAACGCCTGCTGCCACAATACAGACTCCTGCCACGCCAACTGCAATCCATACAATAGCGCCTGTAGTTAGAGCAAATCCAGAAAAAATCATATTTTCACCTTTTTCTAAAAAAATACACCGGCTGTCGCGTGCTCCACAGGGAATTCCAAAAAATGTGCACCTGGACACCGACAATACAGCTCATGACTGCACTCCTCCCGGAACCGATGATTATAAATTATACATCTGATTTTTGTATTTGGCACTCAAGATTTACCACGATTTGACATCTTCTTCAAATAACTGTTCTTAAGTTCATTTTCATCAGACAGTCTTTTGTTCTCCTGCTTCAGAGTTCTCAGATAATCTCTCACAAGCGGAACTCCTCCGCGCACTGCAACATCCTCGTGTTTTTCCATATCCTCAAGCCACTGTTCAAGTGACTTTTCTCTTATATCCTTGTAGGTATTGTCTTCCTGAAAAAACATCCTTCACCTCTACACTGATTAATTGAACAACCTATTAACAACCAATAAGTTGTCTATTAACAACATATTAGCTATCTATTAACATCTGCTTACTATCTCTCAGAAATAATGCCATAGCACTCCGGTCTTCTGTCCCTGAAAATACCCCAGCTGAGTCTGTTAACTTCGATTTGCTCAAGATCATAGGTATATATCAATATCTCCTCTGTGTCTCTTGATGCATTCTGTACCAGCTCACCTGTTTCATCAGTCATAAATGAAGAACCGTAAAATACAAGTGCAGACTCCTGATTGTTATTCTCCTTGCAGGGCATAACATCCTCTCTGCCTATTCTGTTAGCTGCAATAACCGGCATCAGATTACTTCCTGCATGTCCCTGCATACATCTGCGCCAATGAGGCATGCTGTCACATTCGATAATAGGCTCACTGCCGATGGCTGTAGGATAGAACAAAAGCTCTGCTCCCTGTACTGCCATAGCTCTGGCGGTCTCCGGGAACCACTGATCCCAACAAATTCCTATTCCGATACGACCAAAGCGTGTATCCCACACCTTAAAACCGGTATTACCCGGAGTAAAATAAAACTTCTCCTGATAAAAATGATCATCCGGAATATGAGTTTTTCTATATACGCCGAGAACGCTTCCGTCAGCATCGATTACTGCGATACTGTTATAGAGTACATTTTCATCCCTCTCATAAAAGCTTACAGGGATTACGATACCCAGCTCCTTTGCAAGCTTTGAAAAATGACATACGGCATCATTTTCTTCTACTGATTTCGCAAATTCATAATACTCATAGCGCCTTTCCTGGCAAAAATACTGTCTCTCGAAAAGCTCCGGAAGAAGCACTATCTGTGCTCCATTTGCGGCAGCCTCACGAACTTTTTTATCTGCCTTGGCTATATTTTCTTCAACTACATTACTGCACGACATCTGTACTGCTGCTACAGTTACTTTTCTCATATCTACTCCATATATCTGTCAAAATAAACATTA